>NZ_LCWX01000260.1:76865-92060 GCF_001431305.1 Pseudovibrio sp. POLY-S9 | reverse complement strand
TCTTCATCTTCAGATCTTTAACGCCTTCCGCTTCCAGAGCTGCTTTTGCAGCAACCGGATCGTATTTATCATCCTGAAGGTCAGCGTTGTAAGACCAGATGGTTGGTGGGATTGGGTTGGATGCCACTTTACCTGCACCCTGGAACACTGCGTCCAGAATTGCCTGCTTGTTGACAGCCATGTTCAGAGCCTTACGGACCTTCACGTTGTCAAACGGTGCAACCTTGGTGTTGTAAGCCAGATACCCAACGTTCAGGCCTTCCTGCTGCATGAGGTTGATCGATGGATCATCCTTCATTGCTGCAATGTCAGCTGGGTTTGGATAAGGCATTACGTGACATTCGCCAGCTTTCAGCTTTTGATAGCGCACGGACGCATCAGGAGTGATCGCGAATACCAGATTGTCGATTGGTGCTTTGCCAGCCCAGTAATCCGGGTTTGCTTTATAGCGGATCAACGCATCTTTCTGATAACCAACCAGCTGGAATGGGCCGGTGCCAACAGGGTTCTGATCGAATGCATCCTGATTGTCCATCATCTTCTCTGCGTATTCAGCAGAGTGAATGGAAGCAAAATCCATCGCAAGGTTTGCGATCATTGGAGCCTCTGGACGGGTCAGAACGAACTTCACAGTGTAGTCGTCTACCTTCACGATCTCTTTGATGAGATCAGGCATGGACATTGCGTTGAAGTATTCGTAGTTACCGCCGGAAACGCTGAAGTATGGGTTTTCTTTGTTGCCCTGACGGTCGAAGGAGAAGATCACGTCGTCCGCGTTGAAATCACGCGTTGGAGTGAAGTCTTTGGTGGTGTGGAATTTTACGCCCTTACGCAGCTTGAAGGTGTATTCCTTACCATCTTCAGATACGTCCCAGCTTTCAGCCAGTGCTGGAGCAATGCTTGTTGTACCGCGCTCAAATTCAACCAGCTTGTTGAAGATCTGGCGGGAAGACGCATCAAATGTTGTGCCTGCTGTGTAGAGCGCTGGTGTGAAGCCCTCAGGAGAACCTTCTGAGCAGTATACCAGTGTTTTGGCCATGCTTGGTGCAGCAAACGCCATTGTTGCAGCCAACACACTGCCCATAAGAATTGATTTTTTCATTTCTCGTGTCCCCAATCACCTAAAGTGAATGCAAAAGCCAAGGCCTTTGATCATTTATCGAAGCTGCTTGATGCAGTTCTTCTCATAGGATTTTGCAGCGCCACACCGCAGGCTCACCTCAAGCCTACGAACCTCTCCTCAAAGAAGAAGCCATGTTCAGAATGATTTCAGGAAGAAATAGCGCGGATAGAGCACAAAATAAGCCCCCCTCCGCTGCATCGTGTCCTCCCCAGCACACCCCATATGCAACAGCTGCAAACGGGAGTACCTTATACGTAATTCTCGGTAAAATCTCCTCTTAATTGCGCATTTTTCAAAGAAATTGTTTCAACATTGCACTGAATTGGGAAAATCGTTAATGAAATGACAAAGGGCGGCTCCCCGATGGGAACCGCCCTTTTATTTTTCAAACTACACAATCAGCTTAGTGAGAAGCAGCAAGCCGCGCTTTGATGTGAGCGATGTCTGCCTGAGGCGTCGCGTTGAACAGTGTCTGTGTATACTCATGCTGAGGATTTCCAAACACTTCGTCGCGCGTGCCGTACTCAACCACTTCGCCATAATACATCACCATGACCTTGTCCGCGATGTAGCGCACTACAGACAAATCGTGGGAAATGAACAGGTAAGTCAGGTTGAATTCATCCTGCAAATCTGCCAGCAAGTTCAGGATCTGAGCCTGAACGGACAGATCCAACGCTGAAACAGGCTCATCAAGAATGAGGAGTGACGGGTTGAGAACCAGTGCACGACCAATCGCAATACGCTGACGCTGACCACCAGAGAACATGTGCGGATAGCGGTTGAAATGCTCAGGACCAAGACCGACCTTGACCAGCATTTCCATCGCCTTGTCGCGGCGCTCGGCTGGAGACATGGTGGTGTTGATCATCAAAGGTTCAGTCAGAACGTCACCAACACGCTGGCGCGGGTTCAAAGACCCATACGGGTTCTGGAACACGATCTGCACCTTGGAACGCATGTCCTTGGACAGCTTTTCCTTTGAGATATCGATCGGGTTGCCCTCAATACGGAGCTCGCCTGCAGTTGCCGGATCGATCAAAGTCAGGATACGCGCCAGTGTGGACTTGCCACAGCCGGATTCTCCCACCACAGCAAGCGTTTTGCCGCGTTCCAGACTAAAGCTGATGCCCTTCAGAGCACGGTTAACATGCTCTTTTCCAAAGATACCTTCTTTGGTGCGATATTCGCGAACCAGATTACGCGCTTCGAGGATGATATCGTCAGCCATTATGCAGCTCCTTCATCGCCGAGGTGAAAATCAGAGACCGTTGGCAAACGATCACCTGTTGCGTTTTCAGGAAGCGCGGAAAGCAGAGCCTTGGTGTACGGGCTCTTCGGGCTTTCAAAGAGTGAGAGAACATCTGACTCTTCCATCTTCTTGCCTTTGTACTGAACCACCACACGGTCAGCCGTTTCAGCAACCACTGCCATGTCATGAGTGATCATGATCAGGCCCATGCCGCTTTCTTTCTGCAGATCAAGGAGCAGATCAAGGATCTGCTTTTGAATGGTCACGTCGAGCGCAGTTGTTGGCTCATCAGCGATCAGCAGCTTTGGCTTACACGCAATCGCCATAGCAATCATCACACGTTGACACTGACCACCAGACATCTGGTGCGGGTATTTTTTCAGCGCCTTCGCGGACTCAGGCATCCCAACAGAGTCGAGCAATTCAATAGCCCTTTCTCTTCGAGAAGTTCTGCTAAGCTTGGTGTGCTCTTTGAGGGTCTCATCAATCTGAGCACCGACAGTGAAGCATGGATTCAAGCTTGCAATTGGCTCCTGGAAGATCATGGAAATGTCTTTACCAATGATCTCGCGGCGCTTTTTTGCAGACATGGTCAGAAGGTCATAGCCTTCGAACTCCAGCTTGTCCGCCCACAGATGACCGTTGTTGGCCAGCAGGCCCATAACAGCCAACATGGCTACAGATTTACCAGATCCACTTTCACCAACAACAGCAAGAACTTCACCTGCGTCAACGGAATAGCTCACGCCATCCAGAGCCCGGAAACGTCCATCAACCGTGTCGAATTCAACCGTTAAGTTTTCAATTTCAAGAAGGGCCATCGTCAGCTCCTCTTCAGTTTAGGATCGAGAGCATCACGCAGGCCATCACCGATCAAGTTGATTGCCAGCACTATGGTTAAAATCGCAATACCTGGGAAGGTGACAACCCATGGCGCACGCAGGATGAACTCGCGAGATTCAGCAAGCATTGTGCCCCATTCCGGCTGAGGTGGCTGAGCACCCATACCGAGGAAGCCCAGAGCCGCTGCATCAAGGATCGCGGTGGAGAAGGAAAGCGCTGCCTGCACGATGAGTGGAGCCATACAGTTTGGCAGCACAGTCACGAACATCAAACGCAGAGTACCAACACCGGAAACACGCGCGGCCATCACATACTCACGGCTCATTTCGGACATCACTGATGCTCGGGTGAGACGCACATAGTATGGCTGCTGCACGATTGCGATCGCGATCATCGCGTTGAGGAGCGATGGGCCGAGAATAGCAACAAGCACCAAGGCCAGCAGCAAGGACGGGAATGCCAGAATGATGTCCATGATACGCATGATGATGGTATCAACCCAACCACCAAACGTACCGGCCACCAGACCGAGACACACACCAACAACAAGCGCAACAGATACAACCACCACACCAATGAATAGCGAGAACTGGCTGCCGTAAATCAGGCGAGACAGCAGGTCACGACCCACAGCATCTGTGCCAAGAACGTAAGACCAGCTTCCACCTTCCTGCCATGCTGGTGGCAGGAGCAGCGCATCGCGATACTGCTCGATTGGTGAATGAGGTGCAATAAAAGCTGCTCCCACAGCAATCACAACAAGCGTCAGGAAGAAGATCAGACCCGCAACAGCCCCTTTGTTGGTGCGGAAATGTCTCCAGAAATTGACGATAAGTTCAAACCGGGTATCCGGTCCGGAATTTTGTGTCACGTCAGCCATGATTTACTCCGTATGCCGAATTTTCGGATTAACCAGACCGTACATCAGGTCCACAATCAGGTTCACGATCATGACGATTGCAGCAATCATCAAAAGACCGCCCTGCACAACCGGGTAGTCACGACGGAAAATACTATCAACCATCCACTTGCCGATTCCCGGCCAGGAGAAGATGCTCTCAGTCAGGATTGCGCCGCCAAACAGCACGCCGATCTGCAAACCAATAATGGTGATGACCGGAATAAGCGCATTCCGCAGAGCATGAATGCCGACCACACGGAAGTTGGAGAGGCCTTTTGCACGTGCAGTACGCACATAATCTTCATCCAGAACTTCCAACATGGCAGAGCGCGTCTGACGCGCAATAACTGCCAGTGGAATAGTGCCCAGAACGATGGTTGGGAGAATCAGATGGCTTACAGCCGAGGTGAATGCACCTGGCTCATCTGAGAGCAATGTGTCGATCAACATGAAGCCTGTAACAGGCTCAATCCAGTACAACAGAGAGATACGACCTGAAACAGGTGTCCACCCCAAAATGCCGGAGAAGAAGATGATCAGCAGCAGGCCCCACCAAAAGATTGGCATGGAATAACCGGCCAACGCTGTTGTCATAACAGTGTGGTCCAGCGCCTTACCGCGCTTTACAGCTGCGATAATACCAGCAGGAAGCCCGACGACGATTGCAAACAGAATTGCACAGAGGCCAAGCTCTACCGTTGCCGGAAAGAGCGTCATAAACTCCTGAAGAACAGGCTGTTTTGTGACGATAGATACGCCAAGATCGCCTTGAACCAAATTGCCCAAGTAAGTGAAATACTGTTGCCAGATCGGTTCATTGTAGCCGAACTGCACCATAAGTTCTTGATAGCGCTCAGGGCTTACACCGCGTTCGCCAGCCAAGAGCAGAATTGGATCGCCTGGCAGCAGGCGAATGAAGAAGAACGAGGTCAGAGTAACCCCGATAAAGGTCGGGATGAGCAAACCCAGTTTTTTTAATATGAGACGAAGCATACTTCAGTCACACCAATCAGAGGATTGTTTATCCGCAAGCCACCACTTGCGGTATGGAAGACTTTTCCAAAAAAGTATCCCGGCGAATACATCGCCGGGATACAAATTGTCCAGCGGAAAATTATTTCTACTTCAGATCTACGCCATAGAAGTAATGGCCACCAAACGGATCAATCTTGTAGTTTTCAACACGAACACTGATCGGCTCAGAGACAAGAGAGTGCGCAATAGTTGCCCAAGGCGCCTCACGTTTGAATACTACCTGAGCTTCCTCATAAAGTCTTGTGCGTTCATCTACGTCAGATACCTGTTTGGCTTGTACAACAAGATCATTAAATTCATCATTACACCACTGCGCACGGTTGGAACCGCCCACTGCATCGCAAGACATTAGCACTGCAAGGAAGTTGTCCGGGTCACCATTGTCACCAGTCCAACCCAGCAGAACTGCGCCATCACGATTGATGTCAGAAGAACGCTTAAGGTACTCACCCCACTCGTAGCTGACGATCTCGACTTTAACACCGATTTTCGCGAAGTCTGCCTGAAGGACTTCAGCCATACGACGTGCATTCGGGTTGTATGGACGCTGAACAGGCATCGCCCAGATCTTCATTGTCAGATCTTTGACGCCCTCTGCTTCCAAGGCTGCCTTTGCTGCTGCCGGATCATATGGGTCATCAACGATTTCGTTGTTGTAGGACCACATTGTCGGCGGGATCGGGTTTTTCGCGATCTGACCTACGCCCTGGAACACAGCATCCAGAATAGCCTGCTTGTTGATAGCCATGTTCAGCGCTTTACGCACTTTTGGATTATCAAACGGTGCCTGCTGGGTGTTGTAGGCCATGTAGCCAACATTCAGACCTTCTTGCTGCAGAAGGGTGATGTTTGGATCTTTGGACATTGCATCCAGGTCAGCCGGGTTTGGATATGCCATCACCTGACATTCACCTGCAGCAAGCTTTTGATAGCGCACAGATGCATCTGGTGTGATTGCAAAGACCAGATTGTCGAGTGGCGCTTTGCCATTCCAGTAATCAGGGTTTGCTTTATAGCGGATCAGAGCGTCTTTCTGGTAGCCAACGAGCTGGAAAGGACCGGTACCAACTGGCTTCTGATCAAATGTGTCCTTGCTGTTCACCATTGCGTCTGCGTATTCAGCAGACTGGATGGAGGCGAAGTCCATCGCCAGGTTCGCAATCATTGGTGCTTCTGGACGGGTCAGCTTGAATTTGACAGTGTAGTCGTCAATCTTTTCAATGCTGTCGATCAGGTCAGGCATGTCCATGGCGTTAAAGTACTCGTAGGTACCGCCAGATACGTTATGATATGGGTTTTCCTTGTTGCCCTGACGGTCGAATGAGAAGATCACGTCATCGGCATTGAAATCACGGGTTGGTGTAAACCACTTTGTGTCGTGGAATTTTACACCCTTGCGAAGGTGGAAGGTGTATTCCTTGCCATCCTCAGAAACTTCCCAGCTTTCAGCCAGTGCCGGAGCAACTTCGGTTGTGCCAGGCTTGAACTCCACCAGCTTGTTGTAGATCTGACGCGAGCTTGCATCAAATGTGGTGCCTGCGGTGTACAGAGACGGTGTAAAGCCTTCCGGAGATCCTTCAGAACAGTACACGAGAGTTTTTGCCATTACAGGGCCAGCCACAACTGCTGCTGCGAACAGGCTACCACCAAGCAAGAGGCTTTTTTTCAAGGACATTGGTATTCTCATTCCGTTTTATTGCTTGTTCCAGTTGTTCTTCAACACTGCTTATTGCTGCAGTTTATTCAGGGATTTTGGCTTTGAGAGACTACTCCGGCAACGGAAGGATGGAAGGCCGTCTTCTCCACATAAAGATGCATGACGCGGTTTCCCTGCGAGATACACTCTTCAGGTTTTTCGATTTCGGCTTGCACGTAATTCCGCGACGAGATTACCCACTCATAGCTCAAACCAAATCAACGACATCGCACAATCATATGCGATTAATTCTTCGATGGTCGATTTTAGAACATTAAGTTTCGTTTCTGACTTCGGAAATAATTAAAAATTTCAGAAGCACTGTCTAATCGGTACGACTACCTAGAACTGCATCCTCAGGTTGTTTTATTCCTTCTTACTTACCTGAAATTACATAGGTATTCTTACCACATATTTGCGGTGTCGTAATTATACTTTAGAATCGAACTTGATTATTTAAACAGTTTTTGCACAATACTATCAGGAGCTTATACGAGTTCAGGCCTGCAGATACGCGTTTTGCGTGTCACACAAGCCTGTTATCCAACTGGTTATGGAGTGTTTTTATTCTTCTGAAAGCTTAGCCATACATTCGTCATGTATGGACTGAATTTCGGAGATCGTGACTTCCAGCGCTTCTTTTCTCGCGCTCAGCTCTTTCAGCACTTCCCCGGTTCTAGATCCAAGGTACTCAAGCTGCTGGCGGTGCCCTTCCCCGTGCTGACCATAAAGGTCCAGGAAGTGTTTGATCTCGGAAAGAGAGGAACCAATCGCCTTACCGCGCAAGATCAACGCCAGGCGCGCTCTGTCTTTGCGGTTATAGATACGCACACCATTGACGCGCTGAGGTGAGATCAGACCCTTACTCTCATAAAACCGGATGGATCGGGTAGAGATCTCAAACTCTTCAGCCAGATCGCCAATTCCAAAAAGTTCCTGATCGGCGTGACCCGTTTCTTTTTCCGCTTCCGCGAGAGGGTTCAGCGTTTCTTCTCTTCTCTCAGACATGCATCCCCCTAACATTGAAGAACTTGATTGACGTTACCTAACGTCGCCGTAAAGCATTACCATAACGGCGACACTATATCACCAAATTGTCATTGCGTTTACGACTTCTCGTTTTCTTCCTAATCTTTACCTATAGGATAACCATCAGAAATCAACACATATTGCAATTAGCCAGATAGGTAATATTGCGAGATATCGATAGCGCCTTATAAAAAAGAACGGGATAAACCCACAAGAGATGCCATAGAACATCCGTATCCTGCGTGTTTTTGAATTTTTATTGCGCTGCCGCATTCCCCAGACTTGACAAGTTTGAGGTTTTGGAAGACCCCTGCCCCTACGACGCCTACTGAAGCAACTTGCCTTTGGCTTAGGTCATTTCAGTTATTTGTATGCGTATCCTCTTTCGCGAACCGATTGGCTCTTCAAGGAGATACGCTCTAGGATAAGTTATGAGTAAGAGTCTTGAGGAACGGGTCGACGAACTGGAAATGCATATCGCACACCAGAACGAAACGATCGAAACACTCAATGATGTGGTCTCCAATCAGGCACAGGTTCTTGACCGACTCGTCTCAGCAATGGGACAGATGAAGGACCACCTGCTTGATATTCAGGATCTGGTTGAACAAACACCTGCGAACCAGAAACCTCCACATTACTGAGCAAACAGGCTTTTCCTATACTAAGAGGAAACTATTTTCCTGCTGAACATCAGCAAAGATAGGTATACTCAGGTAAGGGGAAACCTGATATTAAGAGATGACAGGTCTGCTGTGCTTGAACGCAGGCCCTTTTTTCGTGGATCACTCAACGTTACGAGAGTGAACAATACAATTTTCTGTTCCGCCGCCTATAAGGGCTGCCACTGCTGTCCTTTTTTGAACAGCACCTGAGAACAAAAAAGCCTGGATGAGAAAGAAACCCAATGGCTATTGAGCAGATACTGGCGACCCATAAAAAGGAGAGCCTTGCCGATAAAGCTTATCGTCTGATTGAAGAGCTGATCGTCAACCTTGACCTTGCGCCTGGCATGGCGCTGACCGAAGGTGACCTTTGCGAACGGACCGGCATCGGCCGGACCCCAGTGCGCGAGGCCATCAAGCGCCTTTCAACCGAAGGGCTGATCGTTATTCGCCCACGCAAAGGCCTGTTCGTTTCAGAGATTGAGACTTCCGAGTACGTTCTGGTTCTGGAAACCAGAAAGCCTTTGGAGCAGCTTCTCGTTGCTTCCGCTGTTAAGCGTGCGACTGCAGAAGAGCGCGAAGCTTTGCACCAGTGCGCTGAAGAAATCCTTGCACAAGCCCGTGCAGGCGATGTAAAGGGTTACCTGCGTGCAGATAAGGTTTTTGATGAGGTGCTTTGTGCAGTCTCTCGGAACCCATTCACAGCCCGCGCTGTGGCTCCACTGCAGACTATGAGCCGCCGGGCCTGGAGCGCGTTCCGCGGTGCTGAGAAACTCGAAGATTCTGCTATTCGCCACCATAAGCTTGCTGAAGCTTTGGCAAACAATGATGCAGAGAAGGCGGAAGCCGCAGCTGTCGAGATGATGGATCATCTGACCAACTTTGCAGTCAAGCAGGCTGAAAAGGCTGGCGACAACGTCTGAACTCAGACATCGCGATCAATAAGCAAAAAGCGGAGCCTGTGCTCCGCTTTTTTATTGTTCAGTCTTTGGCATTTTAAAGGTATCAATCCGGGCGTTGCGCCCGCTTGCCCCGAGCAGAACCAAATAGGGCTGATCTGTTTGAATTACCGGACGCTTTGCACCGTAAATGCCTGAGAGCCGCAAGCGCACCTCACCATGAGGTGTCATTCCTGTGACCATCCCCGCAGACATCTGAGTGAGCTTAATAGGGGCGTAAAGGATCTCATAGGAGGGAGGAGCAGCTCCAGGTCTCATGACGACCACAGAGTTTGCTCTGATATCACGTCCCTCGTCCTGTACGTCGACTACGCCAACGGCTCGGTGCAAAATTTTATACTGGCAATTCATCTAGATAATCATCGTCGTCGATACATTATGAAGCCGCGGCCTGTTTGGCAGCATTTTCAACAATGTTGTCCCTCAAACTCGCAGGCACATGGAATGTAAAGTCCTGAATGAGGACGTCCTGCACGATATCTGTCGCGAAGCGTTCGTTGACGCGGTCACGGACCTCGTCAGTCAACTCCTTCAGGTCAGATTTTTTCAGCTGGGCGAACTCTTTGTCAGCCTTACTGTAAATGATACGGAAAGCTTCATCAACGATGAACGCATGAGGTGGAACCGCCAGTTTTGCAAGCAGCTCACTATCTACCGTGAACACAAACTGCGCCACAATATAACCGTGGATCTTGCCATCTTCGAGCACCGGAACGTTGATGGTCGGTGTGCTCTGATAGTCCAGTCCTTCCAAATGCGCATTCTTTTGCAGCATCGGGTCAAAATCGGTCTTGTACAGAGCTGTAAAGTAGGCTGCACCGACGGTGACGAGACAGATCCAAACTCCGGTTACGAGAACTTTCAACATACGTTTTTACCAGCTTCCAACCAGAGATTCATAAGTGCCATCAGAGTCATGATCCTTCATCACTTGTGACAGGAGGCCAGATACTTCTTTGACAGCATTGAGCTGGGTCGACAGCAGCTTCATATTAACTGCCAGCTTTTCCTGAAGTTCCTGAAGCCGGACAACGATCTCGCTTGGCAAGTTCTCAGGGCCAACGGCCTTGCCTGCCATATCAAGATCAAGCATCGCGCGGCCTTTGAGATAGGCACTCTCTTCCAGATCAATATCGCCTTTGCCGACCAGAGCTTCATTCTCGGTCGATAACAGCTTGTCTACGCGCCCAATACTTTTTGAAAGAGCAATGTAGTCTTCCGGCAAGATGTAAGCGTCGGTGTCATCAAGCTGCCCAGTGTCCTGAACCACTGGTTTTTCCTCATGGGGAACCAGTTCCTTGTGCTCACTGTCGATCATCTCAGACATTTATGCCTCTTGCTTTGGGAGAGTTGGACGAATGGTATCTGGCAGGAGCATTTCAGCCAGACCAAGAGAACCTGTTTTAGCGAGTTGGTTTGCGAGCTGCTCCGCCATCAAGCCTTTCCACATGGTGCCTGCTGTCCCGCCGCCATAGACGTTTTCAGTCTCCTTGGGCAGCATGGACTTCACGAAGGTCTGCAAGACAGCACTTTCCAACTTCTCACCAAGATCAGCTGTCTCAAGCTTTTTGGAGTAGCGGTTGGCCATTGACTTTGAGCTCTCAACGCCCTCCTGCCCTCTTGCCTGAGCAGTGTCAGCCTCAGCCATAAACCTGGAGAAGCTGCTTGAGGCCCATGACGGCTCAGCGACGGGCAGATCCTTTGAAACAACGGCGGGGGCCTTAAGAGAGCGTGTGGCAGCTCTAACCTCAAAAGGGTCTGCTTGATTTATTACGTCCAGAACAAGATCGCTGACAGGCTGAATGGCCATGAGCACTCCCACTAGTCAAAAGAAGGGCATTTATAATTGGAAAGACCCTAATTTCTCAGACTTATCTGGACCTGACCTTCTTAGGTACTGCCTGCAGCTCTGCGATTTCCTGAAGCTGCTTTTTCTCTTCGGTCCGGTGATAAGACACCAGAGCTTTGCCATGATGCTTTTCAGTCATGGCGGTCTGCCTCTTCTGGTCAAGCAACTTGCCGAGCAACTCGCCCTTATGCTTTTCCTTCAGAGACTTGTTTCTGTTGTTGGTATCTAGACGCCTGGAGATCGCCCGATTCATCACTTCGCGCAATTCCCCTTCATGACGTCCCCAGTGGCTGACCAACTCCTCGCTCTCTTCGTCGCAACGCTGAATCTCACTTTCAAGAACCGCGATGTCATATTTGATCATCTGCTCTTTTTGTTCCTGAACCTTCATAATGCGCCGGAGGCGTGTGACACGTGCTTTATCCATGGCTTTACTGCAATACCAACCAGTCGCCGAGGCCTGCATAGAACAGACGCAACAGCTCTGTAATGATCTGCCAGAGGATGAAAAGTCCCCCCATCATAACAACAGGTAGTGCCACAAAGTAGACTGGCATCTGAGGCATCAATCTGTTGGTGAGGCCCAAGGTCAGGTTAATAACGACGCCATAGATCAAAAACGGACTTGTAATGCGTAAGGCAAGCAACAGGCCTTGCATCAGCTTGGTTGAGAACTGATCTAACGCCGCTGCGGGAATAAATTCCCCCCCCACCGGAATTGTCCGATAGCTCTCAGCAAGTCCAACAAAGACATCAGCGTGCGCGCCAGTGATAAACAACATAGCAGTTGCAGTGAGCGTAACCAAAGATGCCAATGGTGGCAGTTGCTGAAATTCTTCGACAATAGTGACAGGCTGGTTGAAGCTGGATGCATTTGCAGCCGCGCCAATCATCATCTGAAGCATTCCGAAGAAGGCTCGTCCGAATGCTGCGATCAACAGTCCGATCAACAGTTCAACAAAAATGATGCGCAGCAACTCATCCAAAGGCGCAGCTGAGATGATCGGCTCAACCACCTCCAATATGAGAGGAGAGATCGCCAGGGTTGCAGATATTGCTATAAACAAACGAACACGGATCATCACACGTGGCGACGAAAAACCCGGCATGGCCATGAGGCATGCTCCGACGCGGCAAAAGACCACGAAGACACTTAGGATTGCCTCAGGAGCATTTTCCAAGGTCACGAAATTGATCCCAATGCCTCGATATCAACACCGCGGGCCACTTCCATATGAGAGAGAATTGGTAGTGCGGGGAACATACGTTCAGTGATCATGCGCACGTACTGCCGTGCTTCCGGAGCAACCACGACAGCAAATCGCTGACCTGCAGAGATATGCTCTCGAATAACTTCAGCACTGTCTTTTGCGAATTCTTCAACCTGCGAAGGCTCCATATCGAACTCAATGACTTCACCATTTGTATCGCGGCGAAGTGCCTGATGGAATGCAAGGTCCCAGCGATTACCAAGACGGAGAACTTTCAGGCTTCCATCTCCGGCAATATCACCACAAATTTGTGTCGCCATGCGAATGCGCACGTGATCTGCAATTTGCTCAGGTCTGCGTGCATGAGGTGCGATCTCCGCAATCGCTTCCATGATCAATGACAGATTTCGAATGGAGATACGCTCTGCAAGCAGCAGCTTAAGCACGGCCTGCAAGCCAGAGTATGAGATATGTTGCGGGCAGATATCATCGATCAGGCGTGTGTAAGCCGGATCAAGGCGATCTAACAGCTTACGCATATCCTTATAGGAGAGAAGCTGCGACAGGTTATTTCTGATCACTTCAGACAGATGTGTCAGCACAACTGAAAGGTTATCGACGGTCGTATAACCTTGACGTTTTACTTCATGCTCAAAAGCGGTCGGGATCCACATAGCCTGCATACCAAACGCAGGTTCACGGGTTTCGGTTCCCGGAAGAGCTGGCAGCTCCCGATTGCCACCGATCACCATCAGTTCACCAACTTTGATATTCTCAGAAGCGACAATCGTACCATGGATACGGAACTCGTAACTCTTCGGTTCGAGGTTGAGATTGTCCGTAACCTTGATCTCTGGAACCACAAACCCGTATTGCTCAGCAAATTTCTTACGCATCTTATTAATGCGGTTTCCAATCTCAGGCTTTGCTGCCAATAGACGGGCCGTGAGCTGCTTGCCAAGACGCATCTCAATCTCAGAAAGTTCAAGACTGTCCTTCACGGACTCTTTCTTGACTTCCTTCTGCATCTCAACTTTTTGCAGCTCGGCTTTAGCAAGTTCGGCTTGAGCCTCTTGCGCCCTTTTGGGAATAATATAGGCAGCAAATCCAAAGATGCCCCCCAGGAACACAAAGGGCAGGAATGGGAGGCCTGGAAGTAGCGACAGTAACAATAGCAGGAGTGACGCGACAGCGAGCGCGCGCGGATATCCAGCCAACTGCCCCATAACAGCTTGCTCAGCTGACCCTCTGGTGCCACCCTTCGAGACAAGAAGACCTGCTGCGAGAGAAACGATCAGTGCCGGGATCTGCGAAACAAGACCATCACCAACAGACAGCTTCGTGAAAACGTCGGCAGCTTCAGCTAAGTCCATGTTGTAGCGTGTAACGCCAATAACGATGCCACCCAAAATATTCACAACGGTGATGATCAATCCAGCGACAGCATCACCGCGCACGAACTTCGAGGCGCCGTCCATGGCACCAAAGAAGGAGCTTTCCTCTTCCAGCTCCGCACGTCTGTGCTGGGCTTCCTTGTCATCAATCATACCAGCAGACAGATCGGCATCAATCGCCATCTGCTTGCCCGGAATTCCATCAAGGGTAAAACGTGCACCAACTTCTGCGATACGACTTGCACCTTTGGTGATCACCAAAAAATTCACCGTTACAAGGATCGCAAAGACGATGAGGCCGATGACAAAATCACCGCTCATGACAAACTGAGAAAAGCCGTTGATCACATACCCAGCTGCGAGCGGACCTTCATGGCCGTTTGCCAGAATAACGCGCGTTGTCGCAATGTTCAGCGCAAGCCGAAGCATGGTCGCGATCAATAGAATGGTTGGAAATGAGGAAAACTCTAAGGGACGCTGGATCCAGAGCGAAACCATCAGGATCAAAACCGATAATGCAACTGATATTGCAAGGCCGAAATCGATCATAAACGTTGGCATGGGAAGAAATAGCACAGACAGAATGAAGATAATTCCGACTGCAAATCCAATATCACGTTTGCTGTTTGGAGCAGCAATTCCCGTCACTGTCTGAGACATTCGCACCCTTCAATTCGGTATAAGCATACTGCGCTACTTAGGCCGAAACATTGGAGAAGGAAGCTTGTGTGAGGGTGGTCTGGAGGGAAATCAGCGTGAGCTATCCCCTCCTTGCTTGTTGCGGCAAACCTGAAAAAGCAGGTTTAAAACCCGTATTCGATGCGTCCGTAGACCATCTCGGTCAACGAGAATATCTGGGAGCCGATATACGGGCCAGTCATGGCAATCAAAATAAAGATCACAACAATCTTCGGAATGAACGTAAGTGTCATTTCCTGAATTTGTGTGAGCGCTTGAAACAGAGCGATAATCAAACCAACAAACATGGCCCCACCAACGGCGGGACCAGTTGCTGCAATCACAGTCCAAATTGCGGTACGCACAATATCGAGTGCATCTGCCTCATTCATTGCTTTATGATCTCACTTCACCATTAAGATGTAGCATCGGACTTGTCAGGAGTGTCGGTATCAGCAGGGGTGTCAGTGTCAGTCGTCGCAGCAGGTGCAGGACGCGAAATCTGAATACCAGGCACCAGAGCCACTTTTGTTCCGTCTTCCAACGTTGCAATCGAGCCA
>NZ_LCWX01000260.1:65857-76769 GCF_001431305.1 Pseudovibrio sp. POLY-S9 | reverse complement strand
TCTGTAAGGATCTGAACGGACTTGATTTTGCCGGTCATGGTTTCCGTACCATCCGCATTCGGCACCTCAACCGTTGCACCGATCAGATTGTTGGCCTGATTGATGGAATTCTGCTGAAGCATGGATGTCAGATGCGAGTTCGTTTTTGTGGACTGCTCCACAGCGGAGAACTGCGCCAACTGGCCCATATACTCAGCGGTATCCAACGGATCTGTCGGATCCTGACTCTTAAGAGACTCCATGAACAGCATTAGAAACGCATTGTAATCTAAGTAAGCCTGCTCACTGCCCTGCGGCTTAAAGACAGGTTCATTGCTTTGAGTACTATTTGCGGAAGATACTGGATCAACACTCATGATAAAATCCTTTAGTTTTCGCCTACAGCACGAGCGAAGGGCGCGACATCAGCATTAGCTTGATCTATTTCGTTGTCCTCGCACCAAATCGACAACTCGACATCAAATAGTTTTTTCAGCGTCCGAAGAGCGTCAAAGTAACGGCGTTTATTAATTTTCACTTCGACAAGTTCAAGACCATCAAGAATGTCGGTATTTTCAACAGCTTTCCGAATAGATGCCAACATCAGTAGAGCACGTTGAAGGCTATCTAACTCCGACTTTGGATCGATCAGCGCATTTTGAATGTAAAAATACAATTGCCGCAAAGGTGTTATCGTTTCCTCGAGCTGCATAACATAAGCTTCAAGAAGAAAACTTGCGTCATTTAGAAGCTTTACCGACGTCTTCTGCTCGAATGATAGAACAGCCCCATTGATAAAGACTTTTTCACCTGCTTTTAGGTGCAAACGCATTCTAAATCCCCTTAATTAGCTGAGGCCATCACGGACTAATTCGTTGATTTCAATTAAACTTTGGAAATCGTCAGAATTCCCTGTCCGAATCAGATCTGCCTGCTTCACGCACCAAATTCCGATTGAAATAAGATCTGCACGTAATTCAGCAGGCAATGCATTTTCTGGATTTCCCAGATCATCTATCAAAATGCTCCATAAACGATGGACAGACTTCAGAGCCTGTGCAGCCTCGCTAGAGCTATTCCCAAGTTCCTTAGCTGCATACAGCTGAGCCACCACCAGAGAAAACAGCTCTCTCTCTTGCCCTCTTCTGTCATAAGAAGAGTCTTCAAGAGCTTCTGCATAAGACATTTGATACATTCAACACTCCTAGAGAAATTTAATCCGTCTCTGCTGATGACCTACAAATATTTCATAATATTTAGATCTTTGATCTTGGCAGTAATTGAATAAGTAGCTTCCAGCTGAGTTTGAGCCTGGCTCAGCTCAACTGCTGCTCGATTCTCATCGACATTCTCGAGATCGATGATCCGGAGGTTCAAAACATCTCGTTTCGCTTCAATGTCAGTATTCGTGCGGGTCACATTTGCTTTAATCGCACCGTTGTTAGCAGACATGTCAATTGTCTTACCAACACCTACATTGAGATGATTGATGGCTCGGTCAAAAATGAGTTCTTCAGCACCTTTCTGAATATCAAGTTTCCCGAAGACAGCAATCATCGCATAACCTTTAGCCAGCTCTTGAAACGTCTCAGAATTTGCGGTTTCTGATCCATCAGTTGTCACACCAGGACTGATAGTTGTTTGCATTTTTTCAACGGTTGCCGATGTCCAATCAGGCGCCCAAGTTGCATCAAAAATATTCTTAAAGTTGCTACTCTCTAGAAAACCATCCCAGTCTTTTCCAGTGGGGTGGCCTGAAGCAGGAATTGATTTGACACCGACCTCATCAGTATATGTGGTCGGAGAAAAGAAGGTATTGAAAGCAGCAATAATCTTGTCTTCAGGTTGATCAGATGCAGGATCGGATGGATTCGTTTTGAACTCTGTAACAGGCGCGGAACCAGTATTAATACCGCCAAAAACATAAACTCCTCCAACGTTAGAATTTAATGCATTTGTCAGCTTACCAAGTTCTGTATATGCCAGATCCGAAGCCGTTTTTAAGGTCCCGGCATCTTTCTGCAAAGCGATCAAGTTTGAACGAAAGTCCGTCCCGCTTTTCTCTACATTATCAAGAGCTGTATCCATCACTTCCAAACGAGTAATCAGCTGTTTATTGGTGTTCAGCTGGCTCACCATTTGAGAGTACTCAGAGCGGAACGATGTCGTCATTCCGGTCTGTGCACCTAACGTCAAGCCAAAATCAGCATGTTTCTTTGAAGCGTTTTCGATTACCGCTTTATCTAACCGCGCTCTGTGCTCAATGAGATAGTCAGTTAAACGCAAAGAACTCGACAATGTAGAAACTGAATAGACCATTTTATCTCACTGCTCCCAAGAGCTCTTTGAACATATTGTCAACCGTCGTCATCAAACGAGCAGACGCAGAATAGGCTGTTTCAATTGTAAGTAGGCGTTGCATCTCAGTATCAATATTGACACCTGTCGTATTTGACAGCATTTGTGCATTAGAACTAAATGCAGATGCCTTCAACGTCGAATTCTCAGTCGCGACTTTACGCTCAGCACTGAACCAACTCACCGTATTTGCAGTAAAATCCTGCAGGGTGGAATTAGCAGTTACCCCAGTGGCCCCGGTAAAAGACTGCACAGCATTAAGTTTATCTGTATAGCCGCGAAGCAGATCTGAATAACCAGCAGCATCACCCGTATTGTGCTCGTAACCAGCCGTGATGCCACCGTCACGAAGCAAGGTAACATCTGCCGCAACCAATGGGTTTACCTGCAAACGACTAACAGCATCCGCAGTGGTAGGTCCATCAAGGATAAAGAAACCAGGCCCATCACTTGTACCCGGAGCAGGCTGCGGTTCTCTAAAAGTCTCAACCAGCGCGTCCGCGACGGCATTAAGCTGCGTTTGCATCGTAACAAGAGTTTCATCTCTCGCTTTGGCATAACCAGCAATTGCTCCACCAGTGACTGGGGCAGTCGCACCAGGTCCTGCGACAGAAATACCATCTACAAGTATATTATTCCCGACATCTCCAGACCCTAAATGAAGAGAGGTGTCGAATGTAACTTCGCGCGCACTTTTCTCAAAAAGAGTAACGCCACTATCGGTATAGATCGCCACCCCGTTATTGTTCTGCTGAAGAACTTCGATACCTATTTCTTCAGAGAGAACCTTTAGCATTTCATCGCGTTGATCCATCAACGCGTTGACGTCCGTACCAGCAGCAGTGCCTAGAACGATTTTATCATTAACACCCTCAAGATCAGAGAGGATATTATTAATATTGTCTACCGCACGCCCCATAGCAGCATCAGAGTTCAAGCGCGCTTCTTTAAGTGTCTCAGAAGACTGCTTCAATCCATCAACCAGGCTATGACCTGCATTTAAAACCGAAAGTCCGAGCACCTTATTTGACGGATCATTGCTGTAAGCAACAAGTGTCTCATTCAGCGTACCCATCGCAGTCGCAGTACTTGTACCAAAAGGCACTTGCCCGGACGGGTTAAGCTGATCAAGCATTTTGGCATAGGAACCTGCAGCAATGGCAGCACTACCTGTCTTCAGGGTTGCTTTAAATGCTGCTTGATTGACCAAGCGAGATGCATGAGAAACATAAACAACTGATCCGGTATCAGTAACAATGTTCTGTACGCTTGCTTCTACGCGAGTATAGTTTGGATTATTGACATTAGCGACATTGCGGGACGCAATTGCCATCTCAGCTGAGCGAGCTGCGATGGACGATTGCGCCGTGAGCATTGCAGAAGTAAGAGACATATCGGAGCCCCTAACGCAGGTTGTTCAGTTCTTGGAGCAACTCAGAACTCGCATTGAACACTTTTGTGTTCGCGCTGTATGTGCGCTGAGCCTGAACCATCTCTGTTAGCTCAGCTGCAAGATCAACGTTTGACCCTTCAACCGCACCTGAAAAGAGAGAACCAAAACCATTATCGCCCGGAAAACCCACTGCAGGATCACCAGAAGCATCAGTTGCGGCATAAACATTTCCGCTCTTAGCTTGGAGGCCATCAGGGTTTGAGAAGTTCACAATCTGGATCTGATCTAAGAGTTTTTCTGCACTACTGCCGTAAACGCCAAACACGCGCCCATCAGATTCAATGCGAATAGTTTGAATAGTTGATGGTTTATATCCATCAACATCAACTTTGTTGACACTAAACTTTTCACCGGCGGTCACAGTCTTACTCAGATCAAGCGTAACAACTCCACCATTTGGCACCTTAAATAGAAAATCCGTCGGCGAAACAGCAGATAAGTTCCCATCACCATCAAATTGAAGCGTCAATTCACCAGGAGACGCCGGTGTCGTTGATGGATCGATCTTATTACCTGCCTCATCCATTGCTTCAACAAGCCACTCAGAACCAGTAACATCACTCGTTGGATCAAGAGGATCAACGTGCGTTTGAGAAAGCTTGGTGAATACCACATCAATCTTAACTGCATTGCCGTTCTGATCAAACGTACTGATCGATGTTTTATAATCGTACCCTGTAGGAAGACCAGTTGCTGGAGCAGTAGCCGGAGCAGGCGTGCTTGACGCCAAGTTAACTCCTAGTTCGCCTTCTGAACTCGCCTGCCAAACTGGGGTATTTAGATCAACACTAACAGGAGTGCCACCTGCTGAAAGTAGCTTGTAGCCGCCGGAGTTTACCATCTGACCGTTCTTATCGAGAACGAAATCACCAGCACGCGTGAAGTAGGTACCGCCCTGAGAGTCCTCTACTTGAAAGAAGCCATTCCCATTGATCGCAAGATCAGTACCGCGGGAGGTGAAGTTGAAGGCGCCTTGTTGGCGGACGGACTGAACAACGGTTGTGTTCACGATGCCGGATTCATGACCAGAGCTACTACCAGAACCAACAAGGGAGGAGAATGCTGTTTTGTAGCGTTTGTAGCCTACGGTGTTCGCGTTTGAGATATTGTCTGCGACAGTTGAGAGTTTGTTCGACTGCGCGTTCATACCTGACACGCTGGTATTCATAATTCCGTAGAGGCCCATGGTGTGCTCCTGGCTACATCAATTGCAAAATTAACTCGTGGCAGTAAAGCTTGTTAATCTTGTCTGAGCCTGACCCGAAACCTGTTGAATTATTTACAAAATTTTAATGAGTTCGGCGTCCAGCGCCCGTAACCGGACGCGACGATATTTTTGATCACGCGGCATACATAACGCTTTTGTGCAGGGTTGTTGTTTGGCCCGGCATGGTACCTGGCGACGGCCATGGTCCAGCTCTTCTCACGCTGCTTCAACTCAGAGAGGAATCTTGCTGCATAAGCAACATTCTGTGAGGGATCGAGCATTGCACGGAGATCGGAGAACTTACTGAGATGGTAGTAGATGTTGATCTGCATACAGCCAACATCAATCAGTTTCACACCCCGATTTCGCGATCTTTTTATCGCAGCGAGCGCTTCTGTTGCGCTGTCGGCGAAGTAGGCCTTGCCAGCAATATTGAGAGCATAGGGATGTAATGAATTTTTGCGGCCTGTCTCAGTCAGACCAACCGCATAAAGGATCCCAAGCGGCACGTTGTATTGCTGTGCTGCTTCCTGCATCTGACGCTCACACAGGCGGATGGCCTTCTTCTTTCCAGCCGCCTGCGCAGAGAGTGCTATCAGACTACAAATAGATGCCGCTGCGAATATCTTGAGCGTCCGCTTCATTCTGCCCTACCCCGGCATGATCCGCATGTGGTTGGTCTTCCCAGTTTTGCTGAGCCCCAGCTTCACCGCTATCTCCTTCAGAGTTCTCTCCCCGACCGAACCGTTCCTGATTTTGCCCAGACTGACGCATTTGATCAGAGACTTCCTCTTTGAAATTGACGGTGATGTTTTGTGTCTCAGTGCGATAACCAGCATCTTGCAGAACACGGGCTAATGCCTGTCGATCACCCTTCAGCATATCCGCAGCTTCCCGGGTGTTCGTAACAAGAGAGATTTCCAACTCACCACCGCGCATTTGAATATTTGCACGAACAGCGCCAAGATTGTCGGGGCGCAGCTGGATCTCGAGCGATTTAACGGGCTTTACCGCTTTTGCATCAGCGGCTTGAGCTGCCAATTCCTGAGCTGTATTTGCTGCGGATGCTGCTTGAGAGAGTTGCTTGGACAAAGCACTGGCGACTTGCTGCGCAGGACGCCCCAACTCAGCAGGTGGAAGGTGCGTCTCAAGACTCACCACTTTAACTTCACCGCCCACTGCAGGCTTGCCAGCATTTTGGTTTACAGAGGCGTCTGGCTGCGATTTGCCTTGCTTTAGCAGAAAGTCAGCTGATACCTGCTTGGTTCCAGCCGTGTTTCCTTCTGTCTGAGGCAAGTTGATTGCACCGCTGCCTTCAAGCTTTGGGCCAACATTAGCAGACTTAAGACTGCCTACTTCTGAGGTACCCTGCCCCTGAGCAGTTCCGCTCGTTTTCGCGGTACTCGATTTCGCATCGGCTTCGCCGTTCAAGGCCTTCAACTCTTTTGAGCTTAACGCGTTCAGAACCTGAGCCATCGTCCCATCTCGACTGGTGACGGTAGAGCTGGTCATATTAGCGAGACCGGTCATTGAACTCATCTGCAATCCAGCTTTTTGCTCAGCTGTCATTGCTGCATTGACAACAAGCTGCTTGGCCAACAACTCATCCGTAAGCAATTCTGCAGCGCTTGAAACCTTTTGAGCGGCTTCAGTCTCACCTTTCGCAACAGTATCGTCAGCTCCGTCGGCGTCAGATGAACCTGCGCCAGCCTTTTTCAAAAGGTCTTTGAGAGCTTCTGAAGCATCAGTATCGCTTTTATCAGACTTACTCTCTGTTGATGCAGATTTTGTATCTCTTTTCTCGTTAGAAGTATCTCGGCGATCCGGGATTTTTTTGTCATCGCGAACTTTATCGATGACCTTATCAAACCCGTTCGCACGGTCATCTTTTTCGGAACGAGCGGACTCTTTACGAGTATCTGCTGCATCTTTAGCAGAAGCACTACGATCTACATTGGGAAGAGTTGCATTCATCAAAACTCGGCCTCTTTCAGTGCTTCATCTGCATCGTTTAGTGCGTTTTTAAATGGGACTAACACTTCAGTGTCATAAAGCTTCTCATCCAGCCCAACGTGTGGAACGTAAGGGACATACTCGGAGGCAGCAGGCGTTTCTGGCTGTGGCCATTCTCGAATAGTATTTGCCATAGCGATTGCAGCAGCCTGGATCAATTGATTGCCTGCACTTAAGTCTGCAGCCTTTACCTCAACCAAACCAGAGATTGCCTGTTCCCACTCTTCACCAGAAGCTTTGGCGGCTGAAAGGTAAAGCTTGGCTTCACTCACACGCTCTGCATCATCTGAATTGAGATCAAGAAATGCGGCGCTACCTTTAACTGCAAAAGCGGTATTACCACTGATCAAAGCAGCTTTGGCGAGGCGAAGGAGAAGGATGCTTTGAGATTCCTCGTCAAACTCCGAGACCAGCTGGAACACACGGTCCCATTCATCTTCTTTTTTTAGATAATCAGAACCGCTGATCACATCGGCGACGGTGTCCCGAA
The DNA here is from genome assembly GCF_001431305.1 of Pseudovibrio sp. POLY-S9. Classification (NCBI taxonomy): domain Bacteria; kingdom Pseudomonadati; phylum Pseudomonadota; class Alphaproteobacteria; order Hyphomicrobiales; family Stappiaceae; genus Pseudovibrio; species Pseudovibrio sp. POLY-S9. The sequence goes on along the minus strand of NZ_LCWX01000260.1, from coordinate 69,269 downwards.
ATTCAGAGGCAAATACAGAGGAGCTATATTGGAACAGATACCGACGAGACAGTCTCTCGAACTTTTCTGTATCGCCCAGCTTTGCAACCATTGGCGCTTGCCTGCGCAATGCGCTCTCTTCCACAAGCGTGCCAGGCATCATCAAGCGCGCAAGATCAAAATAACGTTGTGCGCCTGCCGGGTCATTATTGGAAATCAAGATCGCCTGCGCCAGAGCCACCTGACCTGCAACAGCTACCGGAAGCGTTATTGGATCGACCTTTAACAACAAGTTCAACGCCATTTGGCGATTGCCTTGCGAATAGGCCATGGCGCCGGCAAACAGGTTTGGATCACCTGTGAACTTTACACCTTGAACCGCAAGCTCCTGAAAAACTGACCCAGATCCGCCACTGAGCATAAATGAAACAGCAGCACGTGAGTTTTTCTCCAACTTCCAAATCTCAGGATCCAGCCGAAGGAACCGACGGCCAATCACAATGAGAGAAGGTTGCAGCAAGTTGTAAGCTTCGAGATTCCCCTTAATGATCTCATCTTGAAGAATCTGCAGCTCCAGAACCATAAGATCAGGATCCGCTGTCGACACCATCTGGGCTGATGCTGGCTGAAGATTCATTGCAACAGGACATGCGGCTAAAATCAGCGCAGTGGTCAGTAGTCCAGATCTCAGCAGAGAAGTTCCAGCTTTTCTTGCAGCGCTAACCAGCATCAAGCCTTCCCTTTCATCAGCATAATTTCAATACGGCGGTTCTGAGGAGCGTATGGCTCTTCGACATCCTTCAGACGGCGGTCTGCATAGCCTTCAATGCCTACGATACGGTTTTCATCCAAACCACCCCGAGTGAGCATGAAATAAGCCATGTGGGCACGAGCCGTTGACAGACGCCAGTTGTCATTGCGCTTGGATTTGAATGGCCGTGCATCTGTATGACCGCGAATGACGATCTCACCGTTCTCTTCTTCAAGAACCTTCGCGATCTGCTCCATCGCCTTCACAACGTCTGGATGAGGCTCAGAGGACCCGACAGCGAACATTCCAAAGTCGTCATTGTCCATGATGCGGATCAGAACGCCATCTTGAGAATGCGTGAATTCAATGCTCGCTCCGGTTTTCATTCCTTCAAGTGCTTCACCAACGGAGTTCGCCAGAGAGACGAGCTGTTTATTGCCTTCGTCGTCCTCATCATCACCAGATTCGGACTTCTGAGATGGCTCACTAGGCTTTGCAGCAGGAACTACTGCGATAGTTTCAAGCTTGGCATCAGCTGGTTCTACTGGCTCTGTAACAAGATCAGGCTGTTTTATATCAACCTTCATGCTGGCGTTTTTCTGAATTTCCTCAGCGTCCTCGATCAGTGTCGGAACTTCCTGTTCTGCATCGTCAGCAGCAGCTGTTCCTGCTTTCACTTCAGCGAAAACAAGGCGCGTCATCACAGCATCTTCGCCATCTGCCTCTGCCTGGCTCAGAGCAAGCTGGTTCAGAATTTCTCCCTCGGCAAAACTCTCGCCTTCACCGTCTGGAGCATCGCCAATTACAATCACAGAGTTCTCAGCGGACGCCTCGCCCGAAACTGCCGGAAGGTTCTTACCTCCGCGCGCCAGTTCGGAAGCTTCTTCCAAGACTTTGATTTGCTCTGCGGTCAACTCATTCGCCGGAATACCTTCTTCTTTTTCATGAAGGATCGGAATTTGGGCAAGTAAAGGCGCATTGCCTGGCAGCTCATCTTCTTGCCAACCAGAAGGATCGAACGGATCGCGGAAACTGGTTCCGTCAGCCAAACCTTGTCCATCCGGATCACGGTTCGGAAGTGCGAAGAGAACTGGGGTCTTCGCCATCTTGAGCGAGCCTAAACCACCTGTGCCAGGGGAGCCGTCTGTCTCGACAGTAGATTCTGCTTCTGCAGCGAGCGCAGCAAGGATTGCATAAGGATTGTCAAAAAGCTGAGCTTCGCTGTAGCGCGCATCACGCTCATAATCACGACTAATGGCATTGATTGGCTTAACACCGCCGTCTTCCGCGTTTGCACCAGCGAGTTTTGAATTCTCACCGGTCTCGCGATCGGAAACAGGTTCAGGCCTGTCAGCACCACCGCCCGATGTAGGGCCTTTCTTTTCGATACCACCAGCGCCAACGGGTTTGCCGTTGTCTACACCCTCATCACTTTCAAGAGGAGACGGTGTCTCTTCAGGGTCCCGAATACCTTTAGGGCTTGCGGTAGAATCTACTAGTTTGATCGGATTGAAGTAGCTTGCAATACCGCGCTGAGAAGCCTCATCAGATGCATTGACCAACCACATGAGAAGGAAGAATGCCATCATCGCCGTTGCAAAATCTGCATAGGCAATCTTCCAAACACCTGACTTAGGGACGGTGATCATGTCGCTGTTACGCCTGCGAACGATAATCAGTTCTTGTGGTTCCAACGCCATGGCTACTACTCTCCCAGCGTACTGCGAAGCTCCTCGCACCATTCCGATAGGCCGGTGGAAAGCGCCATGTCAGACACCTTCACCACAAGATCAGTGCTGGAGTTTTCAGAAAATTTAATTGTGTTTGAAAGTTCACCAGTTTTTTTGCCGAACAAATCAAATAAATATTCGGGCCCAGTTACCTCAAGCACGACTTCAGGCGTTTCAGAGAGTTGTCGACGCACGACCTGCACCAATGAAGTTACAGCACGATCCCGTGCGCTCTCTTCGATAAACGGAACCAGAATTTCGGAGACTGCCTTAGACAGTCTGTCTTCAATTTCGACGAGAGATTGCTGAAAAGCTTCCTTTAACTTCTCGCCCTCCCCTTCTTTGAATGCTTTTTCCCGCTCGATCAGCTCAACGTCTAATTCTTCACGCATCTTCTTGACGCGCTCATCTGCACCCGACTTGGCAGCTTCTTCTCCCTCTGAGAACCCATTTTCATAAGCCTCGAAGACACGGTTAACCCAGTCCCCACCTTCGCCATATCCCTTTGGAAGCATGGAGATCACTTCCTGCATGTCATGAAGGTCTTTGGTGGTAACGCCTGTATCTGTCGTAAAGTCTGCTAGATAGTCGTTGATGCCGCGTGTCATCCAGCACGCTCCTGATCATACATCCATTGCTTCAGGATGATTGCTGCCTGCATATCATCCATTTCAACGGCACGCTCTAGCTTGCGAAGATTATCACGGTTTACAACGGTCGCATCAACGCCTTCACCAGACATGCCGTCCCCGTTTGTGTAATCTGGCAACTGGCCATCTTCGCCTTCAATCTCACCATCACGAACAGCGTTGGAGTTGCCACCAACTGGCAAACCTTCTTCAACTTCTTCAGATTTTGGAATAAGGAAGGCGACAGCTGGGCGCAGACCGAACCAGATAATCATCAGCGTAACAATAAGGATTGCACCGGCGTTAACCACTGACCCCATATT
>NZ_LCWX01000260.1:47393-65761 GCF_001431305.1 Pseudovibrio sp. POLY-S9 | reverse complement strand
GCGCATCAACACATCCTGCCAGGTCCGCTCTGGAATTGCAGCGAGCTGCTCACCAGCCAGCATAAAGTTCACGGCAGATACTGACACCTTATCGCCGCGTGCGACATCAACACCGGCTGCTGTTGCGATAATTTCTTCGATCTCTTCGACCTTTTCGGTCAAATCCGCTTCAGCACCATCAACAACAGCATCGCCTTTTTGCCCTTCGACACGACGCGCTAATTCTTCAACAAGACGATCACGATTAACCAGCACAGCAATACTCATGCGATCAATGCGATAATCATCAAAGATGGTTTCAACGGTACGAGAGGAAATTTCGTAGTTCGTCAGTTCTTCACGGCGTTCATTTTCTTCTGAAGAGCGCTCACCGGATTGCGATGACACCGCCTCTTCAGGCAGGTTCTGCTCAACAGTGGTTGGATTTTCCAGACTAGCATTTTGAGCGCTCGCATTTTCGCGCACCACGCGGAAAGATCGCTCAACACGCGTCTCGGGATCATAGGAGGTTTCGGAAACCCTTTGATTGTCTGTATTCACAGAGGCAGAAACACTGACTTCAAAGTTATTTACACCGAGATAAGGTGCCAGCGCCTGGCGGATCGCATTTTCCTTGCGCGACGCCAAGTCAGCTTCCAACATTGCCTTACGACCAGTGGACGCGCTCTGCGCATCTTCACCCGCGGCAAGAAGCTGACCCTCAGTATCAAGAACCGTCACTGCCTCTGCAGTAAGACCCGGAACGGCAGCTGCAACAAGATAACGAATAGATTGCGCAACCGAGTTTGTCTGAACACCCTCGGTGCGAATAAGAACGGATGCTGTTGGCTTTTGGTTCTCGCGTCTGAACGTTGCTTTTTCCGGAAGAACCAAATGCACACGAGCAGCTTTAACGCCTTGCATACTTTGGATTGAGCGAGCAACTTCACCTTCAAGCGCACGGACTTTGGTCACGCTCTGCATGAAGGACGTCAGCCCCAGAGAACCCATCTCATCAAAGAGCTCGTAACCTGCACCCGATCCGCGCGGCAGACCCTTTTCCGCCAGCAGCATACGAGCACGAGCCGTTGCGCCGACGCCGACTGAAATCGACGTACCATCTGCGTTCACATCAAACGGAACACCGCTGGCCTGCAACGCCATGCCGATTTGAGTGACATCGTCCCGCTCCAGATTAGCGTAGAGAATTTCCTGCTCCGGACGGGACAAGAGATATGCTGCTGCGCCAATCGCAACAAACGTAAATAACCCAATAAAAGCGAGCACCATCAGGCGCTTTGCACCTAACTCGGCCAGATTACCATAGATTTTTTCGGCGTTTTCACGAGCTGCCATTGCGACCTCTGCAGGTGTATCAATGGCGCTACCTTCGCTTTTCAACCTTGCGCGAACGTGATCAGGATTTACATTGGGCGAAAATCCACGGTTTCTCCGAGGCAATACAAGTTATTTCGAAGAAAACCAAGAGTATCAGGTATATGCGTCTGCGTGGGTGATGCGCTGAATACTCGGCAGACCATTTACAGTCAAACCACAGCCCTGCTCTTTTAAGCGCTTGCTCACCCGATCAGCCGTTGCATTGATTGCTACAATCGTATTCGCACCGCACTCGATTTGACGAAGCTGCCCTTCTTGCTCAAAAAGCACATCCCGCGCCAGCGCAACAACAGAACTCCAGAAACGCTCATTGCCCCGCAATGCAAACGTCAAGCCTTCGAGCTTCTGCTCAGATGTGAGCACAGAAAGGTCGACCTGACCTGCTTCCTGATCTCCCAGCCTGGAGATATTCAACTGATTACTTAACATCAAGCACCGCACAACTCAAAACAACCAACACGAGACAAAGCTTAAGAAAGCTTATTTCAAATACTGGTATATTTTATCGAACTTGCCTTAACCTGACTTGTAACAATTTTATCTAAATTTTTATCATAATTACAAGCAAAAGCCCCGGCGATTAACCGGGGCCTTAAAGCTTCTAAGGTTCTCAGAGTTTTCCGACTTAACGGAACAGGCTGAGGATGTTCTGGGAACCAGAGTTAGCGATAGACAAAGCCTGAATACCAAGCTGCTGCTGGGTCTGAAGAGCTTTCAAACGAGTAGATTCAGCATTCATATCCGCGTCAACGAGCTGTCCGATACCACGATCAACAGAATCAGTGAGTGTGTTCACGAACTCAAGCTGCATGTCGATACGCATTTTAGCAGAACCAAGAGTTGTCGCAGCGTCGGTCATATCCTTTGATTTTGCATCAACGAACTGGATAAGACCCTGCAGGATTGCGTTGTCGTTATCGTTGTTCTCCAACTCTGAAATATCGAAATCAAGAATCGTAACGGTTGCCTTACCAGAACCTGCCAAAAGGTTGGTTACATCCGCATCCGCACCCAGAATATCACCAGCATAACCATAAACGGTCAGGTCGCCAGCACTGGCGCGTTCAGTTGCAGCCGCACCCAAACCATCAGCACTCAAGATACCACCAGCACCAGTGAAATCACCATCAGCATCAACCGCTGACGTATCAATCATCACAACTTCAGCCAGATCAACAGTAATGGTTTCCAGTTTCGCATTACCATTGGCATCACGAGTGAAAGAACCAGTGATCTCTGGTGTCAAATCGTCAGCACCAACTTCTTTCTGAAGCCAGTTGTCACCATTAAACACAGCGGAGCTAGCGTTTGTTTTCAACTGATCCTGAAGTGCCTGCAGATCCTGCTGGATCTTTGCTCGACCATCTTTGTTCTGTGAGGTTGCAGAAGTAAGCTTTGCAACCATTTCTTTCATGATTTTCTGAGAAGAGTCAGCTGCAGTAAACGCGATATCTACTGTTGCTTTACCCAGACCAATCGCATCCTTAACAGCACCAAGAGCAGCATTGTCAGAACGCATGGTTGTTGCAATTGACCAGTACGCAGCGTTATCGGAAGCGTCATTCACACGCATACCGGTAGAAATGCGGTTCTGTGTCATCGCCATATCGTTGTTGATGCCACGCAGGTTAGACAGAGCCACCATGGCTGCGGAGTTAGTCAGAAGAGAAGACATAATAATTGCCCCTAGGATAAAGATGTTGGGACATTCCGGATTTAAATCCCGGAGTTACAGAGTTGCATCATGCACTTTGATCAGTCAAAGCCTGTAACAGAAATTAACTTTGACTCCGGGACCTTGCGCTAAACTGACCTTCTAGTAATCATTTTAGTTAATTAAGCACAAAAGTTATATGCAAGCATGTTACTCAACAAGCAAAAGGCCCCGGTAACTAACCGGGGCCTTAAAGCTTCTAAGGTTCTCAGAGCTTTCCGACTTAACGGAACAGGCTGAGGATGTTCTGGGAACCAGAGTTTGCAATAGACAGAGCCTGAATACCAAGCTGCTGCTGAGTCTGAAGTGCTTTCAGGCGAGTAGATTCAGCATTCATGTCTGCATCCACCAGCTGACCGATACCACGATCAACAGAATCTGTGAGCGTGTTCACGAACTCAAGCTGCATGTCGATACGCATCTTAGCAGAACCAAGAGTAGTCGCTGCGTCAGTCATTGCCTTAGACTTTGAGTCCACAAACTGGATAAGACCCTGCAACAAAGCATTGTCTACATCGTTGTTTTCCAATTTGGAGATATCGAAGTCAAGGATATTTACGGTAGCAGCACCATCAGTAAGGTTTGATGCATCAGCAATCGCACTGCCGAGAATAGCTTCGGCATAACCAAAGATTGTGCCAGCATCAGCAGCATCACCAGTTACACCAAGTCCATCAGCACTCAAGATGCCACCAGCACCACCAGTTGCAGTATCAATCATAACAACGTTAGTGAGGTCAACAGTAATGGTTTCCAGTTTCGCGTTACCATTAGCATCACGCGTGAAGGAACCTGTGATCTCAGGTGTCAGATCGTCCGCACCAGTATCCTTCTGAAGCCAGTTGTCACCGTTGAAAACTGCGGAGCTTGCGTTGGTACGCAACTGATCCTGAAGTGCGCTCAGATCCTGCTGGATCTTCGCACGACCATCTTTGTTCTGAGAGGTTGCAGAAGTCAGCTTCGCAACCATTTCTTTCATGATTTTCTGAGAAGAATCAGCTGCAGTAAATGCGATATCTACTGTTGCTTTACCCAGACCAATCGCATCCTTAACAGCACCAAGAGCAGCATTGTCAGAACGCATGGTTGTTGCGATAGACCAGTACGCAGCGTTATCGGAAGCGTCATTCACACGCATACCGGTAGAAATGCGGTTCTGTGTCATCGCCATGTCATTGTTAATGCTGCGAAGGTTAGACAGAGCCACCATGGCTGCGGAGTTAGTCAAAAGAGAAGACATTTTGTTTGTCCCTTAATAAGAAGAATTGGGACATTCCGGATTAAATTCCCGGAGTTACAGAATTGCATCATGCACTTTGAAGGTCAAAGCCTGTAACAGAATTTAACAATGACTCATAAAGCTTACGTCAAGCTGACTCATTAACTCAGGCAAGAAAAAAGCCTCGAAGCGAGGCTTTTATGCTTAAGCTTAGGTAAATGACCTTATCAAGCCACCCGTTAATAGATACCACCCATCAATCAAGACGAAGAACAACACCTTGAAAGGGAGTGAGATGACCGTAGGAGGAAGCATCATCATACCCATGGACATCGTGATTGTTGCAATGATCATGTCGATGACGACAAAGGGGAGTGCGATGAGGAACCCGATTTCGAAGCCACGTCGCAGTTCTGAGATCATGAAGGCTGGAATGAGGACGCGGAGGTCCAGTTCTTCGATGGGCGCGTCTTTTTCATAGTTGAACGCGCTCACTGCGAGATCATCGAAGAGGACAAGATCTTTTTCGCGGACGTTATCCAACATGAACCGTCGGAACGGCTTTGTCATTTCCTCGTAGGCGACTTCTTCTGTGATTTGCTCTTTGATCAACGGCTGAAGACCATTTTTCCACGCCGTATCGAATGTTGGTGCCATGACATAGAAGGTCATGAACAATGCGAGGGAAATGAGGATAATGTTGGCTGGTGTTGTTTGAAGGCCGATACCGGAACGCAAGAATGACAGAGCAACAACGAAGCGCGTGAAGCTTGTTACCATGATCAAGATCCCTGGCGCTAACGAGAGCACCGTCAGGATCATGACGTATTGGATAATCCGACCACTCGCAGATGCCTGCCCTGCCGGAAGCAAGTCACTCAGGTTGATATCCTGAGCAGAGGCCGGAGCGATCCAAAACAACGCAAATAAACTCAAAAAACTCGTAAGAAACGCAAAATAACGCATTACTGAATCACCACAGATTCAAGGACGAGTTCCTTGACAAATTTGCCACCACGCATCTTGGCGCGTTCATTGAGATCATCACGCAAACGCAGCAAACCACGGGTGCCTTCGAGCTGGCGTGGCCCTAAGGTCCGGGCGTAGAGCAACAGATCCTGCTCAACCTGCTTGACCAGCAAGGAGTGATCCTGCTCTTCTATACCGCGCTGCATCAAAACAACTGAGGCTTCAATACGAATCCAGTTCTTAGAGGAAGACAACAGGTTGGTCACGATTGGCTTCAATGAGACAATCTGACTGCTTTCTGTATATTCTGGATTGATCAGAGCACCACTGTTGGCTTTTTGCTCTTCCAAATATTTGCCGTGCACCTGATCGACCAGCGTAGAGCCGATCCCCATTCCACCAGCACTTGCAACGGCCGTCACGACAATGGCCGCGACGGCTACACCGACCCAAGAATTCTCGGAGGCTGGCAACTGTGGCTTTGGCAACTGTGGTTTAAGAGCCATAGAAGCCTCCTTTAGAGTGGGCTAATGATATCAATGATTTGCTGACCAACGCTTGGCTGCTGCACTTCCGTCACGCGGCCACGGCCACCGTAGGAAACACGCGCTTCAGCGATCTTGTCATACTCAATAGTGTTCCGGCCTGTGATGTCTTCAGGACGCACGATGCCAGCAACCGAAAGAACACGAACCTCATAGTTCACACGAACTTCCTGTTGCCCGGAAATGATCAGGTTGCCGTTGGCAAGCACTTTGGTCACGACTGCTGCAATGGAAAGCTTGATCTCTTCACTGCGGTCAATTGCGCCCTCACCTTTACTGCTGGTCGCACCAGTCCCAGAAATGCTTGCGTCTGCTTCTCCAGAATCAACACCCGCCCAGGAAAATGCACCTTTCAAACCGGTAGATCGGGATGAGTCGCGTTTTCTCTCGCTGGAGTTGTCCAGCTTGGCCTTATCGTTGATTTTGATCGCAACGGTAAGAACATCGCCAATTTGCTTTGCACGCGGATCGCGGAAGAAATCCTGCTCTCCGTCGGCCCAAAGCCCGTGATAAGCGCGATTTGAACGGCCGCCACTTTTCGCTGGGGTTGCCGGCAAGTTTGCAACATTTGGCTGAAGCCCCTGCCCCAGTGGGGTCAGATGCGGCTCCTTGCCAACGTTTTTCATAGCATTACAGCCAGTGAGCGTAATTGCGGCGAGAATGCATACCAAAGTGCGCTTCACTGTGAAACTCCCATACTTTGCTTGGCGGCCTTTCGAGCTGTAAGTTCTGCCATCAGATCAGTAAGATACGCTGCGCGCTCTGAGGCCAACTCAGCAAGCACTGAACTGGCTTTCCGCGCCTTCATCTGGAGAAGAATTGAAACTGCTGTTTCATCATCCAGAGACGTTAACTGCAGCGCCGCTGCATCCGGACGCATGTTGGCATAGATATTAACGACATGCCCTTCCGCTCTCTGCAGGATTTCATCACGACGTTTCACCCACATGCGCAACTCAGCAATCTTAGCGTCGAGCTCCGTAATCTTGGCTTTCATCTGATGCTCAACATCAAACAGAGCACGCATTTGCCAAGCAATCCGAGCATCTTTTGCCTGATCAGCAATCGCTTCGCAGTAGTTCTTGGCCTGCTCAATTGCGGCACTCAGTTCTTCTGTCTCGGCTTCGTTCGTCTGAGCACTTGCGCTTACAAGCGACATGCACAAACCGAGAGATACCGCTGCACACTTAAGGGGAAAAAATTTCTTCTTAGAGAGCTTTAAGAGAGGCATTACAACTCAGTTCCAATAGGTTTAGCGGTACAGTGAAGCCACAAGCTTGCCCGTGGCTTATCCAATTGCCGTGCAGTCTTATTTGACCACGAGAGTTGCCTGGAGAGCCCCTGCCTGCTTAATCGCCTGAAGGATTGCAATGATTCCACTTGGCTTCAGACCAATACGGTTCAATCCTCTGACCAGAGTTTGCAAATCAGTTCCACCAATCAACTGCAACTGACCATCTTCCTGAACCACATCAATATCCGTGCGCGGCACAACAGTCGTTTCGCCTTGCTGTGCGAACGGTGACGGCTGAGAGACTTCAGGCCGCTCAGAAACACGAACTGTCAGATTGCCGTGCGTCACAGCAACCGTTGAAATCCGCACATTCTGACCGATAACGACAGTTCCAGTACGCTCATCCACAACCACTCTTGCTGGCGTATCCGGCTGAACCATCAGGCCTTCGATCTGCGAAATGAAACGAACTGAGCTGATACCTGCAGGGCGTTGAACCTGAACGGATCTATAATCAAGCTCACTGGCAAGCTTCAAACCATAGCGGTTCAGTGAAAATGCATTGATTGCATCCGTCACTCGTACAGCGGTCTTAAAGTCTGGATTTTTAAGTTCCAACACCAGCTGTGGTAGCGAAGAGAAATAATCAGGTAGCGTTTTCTCAATTAGCGCGCCATTTGAAACACTTCCGGCAGTTGGAACACCTTGTGTCAAACTACCAGCATCACCTACAGCCGCAAAGCCAGATACAGAAACAGAACCCTGAGCAACCGCATAGACGTTGCCATCAGCCCCCATCAACGGCGTCACAAGAAGCGTTCCCCCCTGTAACGATGCTGCATCGCCAAGTGATCCGACAGAAACATCAATACGGGCACCATTCCCAATAAAGGGAGGCAACTCGGCAGTCACAACAACCGCCGCTACATTTCTTGATCTTAAGTTAGACTCTCGAACGTTCACTCCCATGCGCTCAAGCATGGATTGCAAAGACTGCTCAGTGAACGGAGAATTCCTCATGGTATCGCCAGATCCATTCAGACCAATCACAATACCATAGCCGACAAGCTGATTAGAACGCATGCCGCGCAGATCAGCTATATCCTTGATACGGACGAGTGCAGACGCACTGTCAAACGATAAAAACAAAGCAAGAAAAGCAAGATAAATTGCCCCCAGAGAACGGCTTACAGAACGCACGGTGTTATTCCCCTTCAGCCAGCAAAGATCCGTTTTCTTGCACTTTGCCTAAAACACTTAAACCTGTATCAGGGTTCTTAGCCCTGATATTTGCACCAATTGCCCCAGATTCCTGCGCCTCAACAATGGCGCGGATTTCCAAGCCGTCTTCTTTAAAAACCAACAGAACAGAAGAACCGCGTTGCACTACAACAGGATCTTGAACCGCGTTTTTTGGAATTGGTTTTCCTGGAAAAAGGGTACGGCGCGCTTCCAGCCCAACTACATCTTGCATTCGACCTACAATCGAAAGCTGCGCAACCGACTTCTTGAAGAATCCGTGCTCACGAAGCATACCTTCTTCGATCTTATCACCCGGATAAATCATCATGGCCGGCACAGGAAGCTTTACAACTTCGCGTCGGCCAGCTGCTGATGCCGCTGTTAAGAACAACGGCACGCAGCACACTAGCAATGCCAGACTATGCAGGCGCTTGGAAGCACTCATCACCGCGTCCTTAGCGAATGCCCTTGGACACAGTTCCAGCCATATCATCTGCTGCCTGAATCACTTTGGAATTCATCTCGTACCCACGCTGCGCGCTGATCAAGCTTGTGATCTCTTTAACGGGATCGACGTTGGCACCTTCAAGATACCCTTGACGAATAACTCCAAGCGAACCTTCACCGGCAATACCAGTATTAGGCGCGCCAGATGCAATAGTTTCGCGGAAAAGATTGCCACCGATCGCCTTCAGGCCAGCGTCATTCACAAAATTGGTCAGGTTCAACTGACCGATGCTTGTGGCCGGGTTTCCGTCGGCATAGGTAGCAAAGACTTCGCCACTTTCATTGACAGTAACTTTAACAGCCTCGAGCGGAACAGTGATACCAGGCTGAACCTCGTAACCATCAAGGGTTACAAGAGCCCCCTCGCCGTTTACGTTGAATGCACCGGACCGGGTAAAGAGCGCTTCACCTTCAGGGCCGATAATTTCAAACCAACCTTGTCCATCGATCGCCAGATCAAATGCGTTATTGGTTTGCTGCAGCGCACCTTGAGAATGCAACTTACGAACCGCTGCGGTTTTCACACCAAGACCTTGCTGAATTCCCTCAGGAACAGGTGCAGCACCACCACGATTGGACACGCCAGCTGCACGATCAGTTTGATAAAGCAAATCGGAGAACTCAGCGCGAGATGCCTTAAAGGCAGTCGTATTCATGTTCGCGATGTTATTGGAAATAACTTCGAGATTTTTCTGCTGAGCAGACATACCCGTCGCAGCGATAGCAAGAGCCTTCATAGGAAAAACCTTTTTTCAAACAATTAAATACTCATACGAGAGAATTCTTGATAGGCCTCAACAACCTTGTCACGCACAGCTACTGCGCTCTTCAAGGAAAGTTCTGCCTTCATCACAGCTTCGACCACTTTTTGAGCCGAAACCTCACCACGTACTGCCGCAACAGATGTTGCTTCAGCCGTTTTCAAATCGCCTGCAGTTTCACGAACCACATCAGCCATAGTATCAGCAAAGCTGCCCTGAACCTCTTGGGTCGCCTGCGCATTCTGCGCTCCGCCTACCAAGTACTGACGAGTACGAGCAGTAGACGAAACATCGTTTACCCCACTGGTAAACGTTGAAACACGCGATACTGAACTCAACGCCGAAAGATCCGCCATCACCTACTCCTCAACAAATCGATTGTACGGGTAATCATTTCTCTGGATTTGACCATCATCTGCAGACCAGCTTCATAAGAACGCGAAGCTTCTCGCATGTCCGCCAACTCAATCAGAGTGTTTACGTTTGGATATTTTACGTTGCCATTCTCATCTGCCGCTGGATGCGACGGATCAAATTCAATACGGTAATCACCTTTATCCGTACCGATATCCTTAACCTCAACGAGATTGGCACCAAGCGCGCGATCAACCTCACTTTTGAAGGTAATCGTTTTACGCTGATAAGGATTTGCCCCAGGAGTGTCGCCTGTCGACTGAACGTTGGCCAGGTTCTCAGAGACAACGCGCATACGCTGTGACTGAACCCTCAGACCCGAGGAGGAAATCTTTAATGAAGCGACAAGTGGATCAATCATAATTTTATCTTCCTAAGCTGCTCTTCATCAAGCCATAGAAGGACCCAACAAGCTGAGTATTGAGTGAGTGCTGACGAGCAACCTCACCTGACTTAATCAACTCTTGCCCTAGGGAAACGGAATTATCTGAGACGGTAACTTGCCACGCCTCACCGTCATTCACCCGCACACGACGGGCATTCGTTCCATCTTCGCTGATATGACCTGACTGGGTAGCAGCCATCTGAATGCTGGTTTTATCCAGAATGTCCTTAAAAGGCTCGACATCCTTACTTGCAAAACCAGGAGTATCAACGTTCGCAATATTTTCGGAAATTGTTGATTGCCGCACTGACAACCAAGAATTTTGCCGCGAAACCAAACTAAAAAGATATACGGGCTCCAAAAAATCCACTCCGCTACAAAAACTGCTAAAAGTGGATAGCAGCGCAATCTTGTCCGTAGCTGGCGGAATCAATATTTCCGAAAAAAGCAAAAAAGATATACTTGGTTAGTCAAGCATATCTTTTTATCTTAATATTTTAGGTAAATAAATAATTAATATATTGTTTAAGAATTAACAGATGCGTCCGCGAGCGCAGTTTCCAACCTCTTTGTATTTTCCTGCGGGTCTTCAGAAGGCTGCTCAAATGCGATGAACTTGACATCAACTGCCGAGTTTAATGCAAGCAAAAACAAATGAAACATGACACTCACACCGTCATTTACGAACTTCATATGCAAGCAAACTGTAACATCGCCATTCCAGTTCAAATCGATTGACGACGTTCCAGCATAGGTGAGTGTGTCGGGCTTAAAATAAAGTTCCGACGAAGATTCCAGCAAATCTGTGAGATTGGCAGCTTCGTTAGAGAGAATATGGCGAGCTAAAGAAGACAGATCGCATAACCGTAACTCGGCTGCGATGGGCTTCATAGCGTTTGCAATCAATGCCTCGCGCAAAACATCTTCAGATTTTGCAGGCAGGTCGTTTTTCTTCAATGCGGTCTTTGTAGACAAAATACCCTCTTAAGGCAGAAACGCGTTTCGACAAAGTCTTTAGCGCTTTAAATAAACATATGAAATAACTTCTGCTACCGCTCGATAATATTCTTCTGGAATACTCTGATCTATCTCTACGGCGGCATAAAGTGAACGCGCGAGTTGTCGATCTTCTACAACTGGAACATCATGAATATATGCCAGTTCTTTGATTTTCAGTGCAATCAGGTCCTGCCCTTTTGCAACAACACGCGGCGCTTGTTCACCCTCACGCTCATAATACAGCGCAATGGCAAAGTGGGTGGGGTTCGCAACAACAACAGTCGCATCCTGAACAGATGACATCATGCGCTTGCGAGCCCTGTCACGAGCGAGAGAGCGTAAGCGCGCCTTGATAAGCGGATCGCCCTCTGCTTGCTTATATTCGTCCTTCAGCTCCTGGTGAGACATGCGCAAGTTCTTGCGCCACTGGAAACGCGCCAGAACCAAATCAAAACCAACAAGGAAGATGGTTGCGACGCAGATACCGGAAAGCAAAGTCATTGCAACAGACAAAATAAGCTGAGGCACCTGACTTGGGTCGCTGTACATCGCTGTCAACGCGACCGCTTGCTGCGATTTCAATACAAGCGCAGCAACGACGATCACAGTTACCAGTTTGAAGAGAGACTTCACAAACTCCATAGCGCCATTGACGCTAAAAAGCCTACCCAGTCCCTTTTTCAAGGAAATCTTGCTGAGCTTCGGTTCAATTCGGTCCAACACCAAACGTGGCGTATTTTGCATAAAAGAGGAAGCCAAACCAAAGAAAATCAAGACAGAAACGATAGGGCCAAGAAACCAGACAAGCTGGAAAGCCACAGCAGACATCAACTGCAAAGGCTCCGCAGCACTGACAAACTGTATTTCACCCGGATTATCCAAAAACCACTTCAGAAAATACACCAGGCCCTGCGCCTTATCGACAGCGATGAAGGAAAGCACAAGAAGAAGCGCTAGCATTGAAGCAAGCACAGACGCTTCCTTGGAGACTGGGATATTCCCTTTCTCCAAGGCATCACGAACCTTCTTCTCCGTGGGTTCCTGGGTTTTACTGTCGGGATCCTGGTCTTCAGACATGAAACCTGCCGCTTCTCAAGATGGTTTGACAGACTAATAAAGTCATGCCTCAGCTCTAGACGTAGACTTCTTCCCCGCCTCGTCCGATCTCAAGGTCGATCTCACCCGAATTTGCCTTTTCAAGGGCAAGATCAGTAATCGCCCGACGCGCATCCATCACTTCACGCTGTGTCATAGGCTCTCCAGAAGCCAGATCATTCTCAACGATCCTACGGGCACGCGACGCCATACTTGCAAGGATTGCCTGACGGAACTCCGGATTCGTTCCTTTAAGAGCTGCAGTGATAACTTCACTGGTAACATCATCAAAGATTGCCGTTCTGGTGCGCAGATCCAGGTTCTGGATATCATCGAAGGTGAAGAGCAAGGCATCGAGCTGTTCTGCAGATTTTGGCAGAGCTTCGCGCAGATTCCCCAGCGTATCTTCAAGATCATCACGTTCCATTTTGTTGAGAATATCTGCCATACGAACGTGGGAATCTGTACCCACTGTTCTTGCAAAGTTCACCATGAAGTCTTCGTGCAGTGTCTTCTGCACTTCCTCCATCACGTCCTCGACGATAGGCTTGAGCGTCAACATACGACGGACAATCTGATTACGTTTTCTACGTGGGATCTGGGAAATCACACGCGCAGCACCACTTGCGGAGATCTTTGACAAGATCACTGCTGCAGTTTGCGGATGTTCTTTCTGTAAATATGTAGAAAGAACATGCTCCGAGATTTGTGAAACCTTGTCCCAGATCGAACGCTTGGAGTAGCCCATCACGTCCGACATAATTTCGGCGACCTGATCTTCTGGAAGAATACCTTTCAGAAGACTCTCGGCCCCTTCGGCTGTACCGAACAGGTTTACACCACCTGAGAAGAGCTCGATGAACTCTTCAATTAGCTCATCGAGTTCACTGGCAGGAACTGTGCCCAGATCTGCAGCTGCCCGAATGATCATCCGCATTTCGTCATTATCGAAATGCTTCAGAACGCGGGTTGCCTTGTCACTTCCCATAGCCAACAGCAAAGCTGCTGCCTTCTGATGGCCATTTTTTCTGGAAATGACGCTTCCCATTTCAGCTGGAACAACACTGTTCATTCTCTACGCGCCTCGGATACACATATAAAATCAAGCACAGCTCTTGTGCGGCTAGTTGTAGCTGCCTTTTGCGCCTACAATCTCAGTCAGCGACACACCAAACCGCGAGTTATCGTCTTCAACAACTACGATTTCGCCACGCGCTACAGTGCGGCCATTTACGACGATGTCTACAGGCTCACCAACGCGGTGATCCAGAGGTATAACCGCACCACGACCAAGCTTAAGCAAACTGGCCACAGGCATGGTTGCAGATCCAAGAACAACCTGCATATCAACCGGAATACCTAGAACTGCATCCAGATTACGGTCAACGTTCTCGTCGCTCATACCCTTTTCAGGCGCGGAAGCAGCTTGCTGGGCTGCAGCAGAAGGCGCACCCATATCCATATCCATCTCGGCTTCAGAAGCAGCAGCTTCCCATTGCAACGCGAGGGCTTCATCACTCATTTCATTTGAGCTGCTCATTGCGGATCATTCTCCTTCTCAGGACTTTCGTCGTCCTTTACATTTACAGATCTGAATGTGGCGCTCTGGCCGAAAGAAACTTTTCTAACTCTGACATTCTGGTTATCTATTGCAGATACAGCAGTATTTTCTTGGTTGCCTGCCGGTGCAGGCTTACCCATTCCACCAGCCAGCAACAACGCGGCGGTATTGGACGCTGCACTCGTAACGGGCTTTTGCTTTGCCTTTGTTGCAGCAGGCTTTGCAGCACGACCGGAACGTCGCCCGCGATCCCCACCTGGCCTTGGCGGCGCATCATTCATACTGATGCCGACTTCATCACTCTTCTTGCTCAACCACTCGATATGCTCCTGAAGCGCTTTCATTTCTGTTTGCGCTTGAAGGATCACACCAGAGATATCGACGGTAGCCTCCCGAGCTTCATCAATCCGCTGCCCAAGATTACTCAGGATCTCTTCACCGCGAACCCGGATTTCCTGCAAGGACAAACCAATATTGTCCATTGCCTCCGAGGTCTGATCAAAAATCCTTTGATACTCTTCATGATAGCCGGAGAGCCGCTTTAGCTGTCGGTACATGACCACAACGCGCCATGTCGTAACCAAAAGAGCAAAAAGTAAAAATCCGTCAATTAGATAAGATATCATCGAGAAGTTCCCCTTCCTGCTCGATCAACTCTTCAACGCGTACTGTGTAAGACCCTGCAACCTGACCCAGGCGACAGTTAAACAATGGCTGACTGTTACATTCGAGCTGAACGGCAGTTTTTGGAGTAGCATTCAACTCAAGAACAAGACCAACCTCAAACTGCGCAACCTCTTCGAGAGTCATGCGCTGCTCTTCAAGAATTGCCGTAAGCTTGACTTCGGTACGCTGAACTTCCTGCTGGAACTGTTTAGTCCAACGGGTATCACGACCGGCAACTTCACCAGACAACACCTGTGTCAGGTTTTCGCGCAGCGGATTCAGCACTGACTGAGGAATAATGATGAAGATCTCACCTTCACGGCCGATGATTTCGGCAGTCATTTTGGCAAGCACGCACGGATTACTCTTCCTGCCCGTTTGCGCAAATTCCATACGGTTTTCGAGACGCTCAACCTTCAACGAGGTATCAGCAATCGCCTCAAACGCCGTTTCGAGCGCTGTAGCCGCCTCCTGGAACATTCTATAGGCAAGCCGCTGCTCGACATTGGTCAAAGCGCGATCTTCAAGAAACGCCTCTTCTTCACCATCTCCGCCAAGCAGAACTTCAACCATGGAAAAGATGAAGGTTCGATCAAACCCGAGCAAAATGCGCGCATCCCACTCCTGAGCATGAAGAACCGCAACAACTGCGCGATCCTCATATTGCTCAAGAGCATCACCAATACGCTCATTAGAAACCGATTGAACTGCTAAGTAAGGTGCAGTTGCTGCCATCTGCCGAAGTGTATCGATGTACTGGCGCGCCATACGGTCAAAGACCACATGTAGCATTGGGAGACGATCGACACCAAGGCCCGCAGCATCCAACAAGCGAGAAGGCAAATCCACCTTTGCATTTTGAGCGCTGATCACCTCATCACTCATTTCCAGCTCTTGAGGCTCCATCAGGCTTCACTCCCAGCTGCAGCAGACACCACCGGACCAGCATTCATAGTTTCCGCCTCAACTTCATCAATTGTAGGACGATCGTCTGCACCGATGGTTTTACGACCGTGCTCCAACGCAATCTGAGGCGCTGCACCATTCATGAACGCAAGCAATGTCTGCTTCACCTCAATATAGAGACGATAACGCTGCTCACGGATAGATTTAATCTTCACTGCGACCGGGCTAACAATTCCGTAGGATAAAAAGATACCAAGGAATGTACCAACGAGCGCAGCACCAATCAGACTACCAAGAATTTCCGGCTCCTGATCAATAGCCCCCATCGCTTTCACGATACCAAGCACAGCAGCCACAATACCGAGAGCAGGCAAAGTCTCAGCAACAATACTAAGCGCCTGATACGGCTTCATCTCTTCACGACCAAGGGTGTGCAACTCTTCATCCATCAAGGATTCAATTTCATGAGGACGAACATTACCGATGATAATGAGACGAAAGTAATCACAGATAAAACTTGTCAGAGATATGTTCGCGAGAACCCGCGGGAAACGCTGAAACAACTCAGAATCATCAGGATTATCAATGATCTGCTCAACATCATTACGCCCCTTTGCACGAAGGGTTCTCATAAGACCGTAGAGCACACTTAGCGTATCCAGATGGTCACGCTTTTTTGGCTTTGCATTCACCAAAGCTTCATGAATACCGCGCCCGGTATCCTTAATCGTCTTAAACGTATTCGCCACCACGAAGGTACCGAAGGCAGCTCCCCCAACAATCAGCAGCTCAAAAGGTTGCCATAGCACCTTCATATAGCCACCCATTGCAACATAACCACCAATTATGGATCCAATAACGATCACGAGGCCAACTAGAATATTCAATTTGCGCTCCACACACTTACCGGACAAGCACTTTTCTTATTTTGTGGTAGCGAGACTTACTTGTCCGAAGCTGGCGTAAAGACGCTGAAATCTTAACAAACACCCGTACAGCTTCAGACAAGCCCTAAAGAGCATTCTCTCGAAGCATTTGAGTGTAGATAGGTTTATTATGATCGATACAGTATTACGGTATACCATGTTAACTCGGAGCATGGATCAAACTTTGGAGCGCACAGCCAACAATCCGATGGTCAAGCGCGAAACCGAGTATTACGAAGAAAATATCCGCAATATTAAGTCGATCGAAGACTTCTTGAAAGATGATCGGATCTACAACTACGCCATGAAAGCGATGGGTCTAGAAGACATGATTTATGCTAAAGGCATGATGAAAAAAGTCCTAAAAGAAGGGATTTCCAACCCGAATTCATTTTCGAATCAATTAGTTGATACGAGATTCAAAGATTTTGCAGAAACTTTTGATTTTGCAGGCTACGGCGGAGCCGCGACTTCATTCGAAAAAACCCAAAAAGAAATTACTGAGAAATATATCCAGCAAACTTTGGAGTCTGACGAGGGCGTCGACAACAATGGTGTCCGCTTAGCTCTATACTTTGAAAGAAAAGCTCCAGAGATAAATAGCGCATACGACATACTCGCAGATCGCGCTTTATATGAAGTTGTTAAAACGGTTGTAGGCATTCCTGATTCAATGGTCGGAACCGATGTCGACAGACAAGCTGCTTATTTAGACGAGAAACTGAAAGTTGAAGACTTAAAAGAACCAGACAAACTTGCAAAATTCATGGAGAAGTTCATCCATCTCTACGATGCAATTAATGGTTTGAATACATCTCCCACTATCCAGTTATTTTCACCACCAAGTTTCGGAATAAATCCAGGAACACTTGAACAAGTTAATTCGATTAAATTTGGAGGCTAGTAATGGTTGTTCCTTCTCTTTATGTCTCCCTTTCCGGGCAGATGGCCCTTGAGCGCCGACTTGAGACAGTTGCGCGAAATGTAGCTAACATGGAAACTGCTGGCTATCGGTCTACAGAAGTCAAATTCGATAGTCTCGTTAAGAGCCCTGGCAAAGACCCAGTTTCCTTTGCGTCTACTGGAGAGAACTATATCTCGACGCAGGCTGGCGCGATCAAACAAACAGGTAATTCTCTTGATGTCGCGATTGACGGCAATGGCTGGCTG
The DNA here is from genome assembly GCF_001431305.1 of Pseudovibrio sp. POLY-S9. Taxonomy (NCBI): domain Bacteria; kingdom Pseudomonadati; phylum Pseudomonadota; class Alphaproteobacteria; order Hyphomicrobiales; family Stappiaceae; genus Pseudovibrio; species Pseudovibrio sp. POLY-S9. Next base: position 48,071 of record NZ_LCWX01000260.1, on the reverse strand, counting down.
GGTATTCAAACCGGCAATGGTGTTGCTTATACTCGAGATGGCCGTTTTCAGATTGGCGTTGACGGCATCCTCAGGAGCATCGAAGGCAATCCAATTCTTGATAGCGGAAATGCACCAATTATCCTGGACCCACTCGGCGGAGCTCCAGAAATCTCTAAGGATGGCTCCATCTATCAGGAAGGCCGTCAGGTTGGCGTACTCGGCCTTTTCTCCATCCCTCAGGATGCCAAGCTGAGCCGCGCAGGGAATTCTGCTGTCATACCTGACGCGCTAGCAGAACCAGTTCAGGATTTTACAGAGAATGGATTCGCCCAGGGCTTCGTCGAAGGCTCGAACATTAATCCAATCTCGGAGATTACCAAACTCATTACCATCACACGTGCTTTTGAAAGCACAAACTCTATGATGCAGAGTGTGGAAAGTATTCGACAGCAGACAATACGAAAACTTGGAGAGGGCTGATGGCTGTTAATCCGGTTCAAGCAATTTCTGGCACTTCGGAAGATACTCGCGCCGGAAGCACCTCCAATAATACTAAGTCCTCATCACCCAAACCATTTAGTTTGGGTGAGTTGGTTGATATCATCAATCCATTGCAGCACATCCCCGGTGTAAATACCCTCTATCGAGAGATCACTGGTGATGAGGCTTCTGTTCGCTCTCGCGTTGCAGGCAGTT
>NZ_LCWX01000260.1:28491-47297 GCF_001431305.1 Pseudovibrio sp. POLY-S9 | reverse complement strand
ATTGTATGGGATGATTGCTGGCCCTCTGGGAATGGCGGGCCTCGTCGTTGGAAACCTTGCAGAAATGAAGCTTTCTGGTGTGCTGGACGCGGAGAACGCGGCCACAGACAAGGCAACAGCTCTCAGCACTATTGAGAAAAAAATACAGGCAAGTCCACCAGTACCTGCACCCGCTTCAGATATGGTGTCCTCACTGCAAAGAGGAACGCCAATCCTACCTGTCCAGTCCAAAGAAATCCCACCACTTTTCGGAAATATCGCTTCTGCCGAAGCCATTTCTATGGGAAATGAGGACAAGCTGATTGAAGCTCTGGCTGGTAGCTCGGAGAACGAGGAAAAAACTTCTTCTGACTTGGAAACATCAACACTTCCAACAGTTGATAAGCTGTCACAGGATGCTCGGAACTTGCTGCCAGATGATTTGCTCAAGCAGCTACAAGAGCGGCATCGCAATACAATTGCACAAAGTTAATACTTCAAAAGGTTGTTTATGACCGCCCTTGCGCGCATTCAGGAACTTACCGCTCAAATTCCATCAAGCTCATGGAACATTGAGATAAGTGGAACCCTCTGTGAGGTTACCCCTAATCATCTTAGAGTTAAGGGCCTTTCAGGTGGCGTTAACTTGGGAGACCAGGTCTCCTACATGAGCAATAACGGTGAAGAATTTGGAGAAGTTATCCGAATTGAACCTGACAGCGTGCTTGTGAAGCCCTATGCCTCCAGATCTGACCTTGGTCTTGGGATCAAAGTGAAGCGTTGCGGCGAACTTAGCTTTTATCCGGACAACAACTGGCGCGGGCGCATCATCAATGCGTTTGGGCAACCGATCGATGGCCTTGTTCCAATGACTGAAGGACCGTCACTGGCTTCATTTAATACCCTCCCCCCTCCGCCAGTTCACCGTGCGCGTGTTAAAGACGCTGCCTTGACTGGGGTACGGGTGCTCGACCTCTTTACACCGATTTGCCATGGTCAACGCTTGGGCATTTTTGCCGGATCTGGCGTAGGTAAATCAACGCTGCTCTCCATGATCGCACGAAGTAACTCTTTCGACACTGTCGTTATCGGGCTTATCGGCGAACGTGGCCGTGAAGTTCGTGAGTTCGTCGAAGAAACACTTGGTGACCAACTCTCCAAATCAGTGGTCGTGGTCGCTACAGGCGATGAAAGCCCCATGATGCGACGGCTTGCTCCTAAAACAGCAATGACGGTGGCCGAGCACTTCAGAGATCAAGGACAATCTGTTTTATTGATCGTTGATAGCGTCACTCGCTACGCACACGCCCTACGTGACGTTGCATTGGCAGCTGGAGAGCCTGCTCTTTCTCGCGGCTATCCGCCAAGCGTATTCTCGGAACTCCCCCTCCTGCTAGAACGTGCTGGCCCTGGCATTGAAGGAAGCGGCATGATGACCGCCATCTTTTCCGTGCTGGTTGATGGTGATGACCACAATGACCCTGTCGCAGACAACATCAGAGGCCTACTGGATGGGCATGTCGTTCTAGATCGGCATATTGCTGAGGAAGGCCGGTATCCTGCCGTCAACGTCCTTGGCTCCATCTCGCGACTTGCACAGAGCTGCTGGTCCCCTCAAGAACGTGAGCTCATCCTGAAACTAAAGGCAATGATTGCGAAGTTTGAAGATACCAAAGATCTACGCATGATGGGTGGCTACAAAGAGGGTGTAGACCCCTTGCTCGACCAAGCCATTGAGGTTGCCCCGAAGGTCTACAATGCGCTTGTACAGGGCTTGGACGCTCCCTCAAGCCAGGATGCCTTTACTGAGCTGGCTCAGCTTCTGTAAAAGAAAAAAGATACGCGACCTAAACAACAAAAAAGGCTGCTCAAGCAGCCTTTTTTGTTGTTACAGAGAATTAATTATATAGCCGAGATAACGCTTTGAATCGATGGGATCATACCCCATCTGTGTACGTAGTTTCTTTCTTAGCTTACTGATGTGACTTTCGATTACATTTTCGTCTACTTCACTTTCAAAGATGCCATAGACAAAGTTGTAAATCTGAGTTTTCGTCAGTCGCCGTCCGTTATTCTGAGCAAGATACTCAAGAATACGACGCTCTCGGCGTGGTAATGCCAGTGTCTTCCCTTTGATTTCAGGATCCCGTCCATCAAAGTATACGGTAAGATCACCTAGCTCGACATTAATGCTTTGGTTCGTTGTCCGACGCTTGATTGCGTTGACACGCGCAAGTATCTCTTGCGGATGCACCGGCTTACGGACAACGTCATCTACACCAGCAGCAAACAACTTCAGTGTCTGTTCCAAAACCGGACTGCTATTTAGAACCAATACCGGTTTTTGAGAGCACCTACGGCGGATAATCTGCGGGAACTTTTCACGCTCCCCTATCTCACCAATCAAAATAGCTTCGACGGCCTCGAACTCGGTATCAGGTGCAGTATTTAACCAATCCCGAAAGTCATCCGGACTAAAGCCACTTGTCGAAATACCTTCTCGCTCAAATCCAGATGCATACCCATCGGTCACAAGCTGTTGCTCATCAACAATTAAATACATAACCCCAACCCATTCATTCCCAAATGAATATATCGCTGGTAAATCAGTGAAACACATTCTGTCAATTTCTCTTGAAGAATTTTTACCTTCAGCACCAAGTAAAACCTCACAAGAAACTATAGTAATTATAATAGAAAATAAGAATAAATTTTACTTACAATTTTAACTTAATACAAAACATAGGTACCGGTTTCCGCCATTTTTCGGAATCTTTCGAATTTCAATCTTTATTTCTCATACCCTTATTTTTTGTAGGACAAAAATTCAAAGGCATATTTTTGCCACATCCTCTCCATATTTGAGTTCGCGTCATACGGGAAAAATCCTTGGGATAAACTATTAGCAATTTTAAGTTAGCTACTATTGGCACAAGGAGTAGAATCAAAAAGAAGCATTAAAGCCGGAGAAAAACGGGCGTACTTCTACTTATTCTTACAATTGTATATCTCATGTAATTTTATCTAAATTAGCACATTAACCATCCAATTCTTAGTAGGCAGCATTTTCCTACTTAGAAAAGAAATGTATTCTCCTAGAACTTTAGATAAATAACAGAGCTATACTCTCAAATACTCGTCACAATTCGACTACAATTTTACCACAATGCGTGTCTTTTTTCAGGCAAGGATACCACGTTATCAGGGGGATATACCTAACTGTGGGATGTGTTTCATCTCAGGTTATGTACTATTGCGTTTCAACTTAAACAAACCTATTTGCACATCCAGAAAAGATCGGCTCGTGCAGGAGACACAATGTTAATTACAGTAATAGGCTGCGGCTACGTCGGGTTGGTTTCAGGCACGTGTTTTGCTGATTTTGGTCATGAGGTCATCTGCGTTGATAAAGCAGAAGACAAGATTGAAAAGCTGAAGAACGGACAGATCCCAATTTACGAGCCGGGCCTGGAAGAATTGGTTGCCAGCAATGTGAAAGCTGGCCGTTTGAGCTTTACAACCGAGTTACCTGACGCAGTTCGTAAAGCCGACGTCATCTTCATCGCAGTCGGCACCCCTTCCCGCCGCGGAGACGGGCACGCCGACCTTAGCTACGTTTATGCAGCGGCTGAAGAGATCGCAACGTCCCTTAATGGCTTTACAGTCGTTGTCACTAAATCGACTGTTCCGGTTGGTACGGGAGATGAAGTCGAGCGCATTATTCGCGAAGCAAATCCAAATGCGGATTTTGAGGTTGTTTCGAACCCAGAGTTCTTGCGCGAAGGTGCAGCGATTAATGACTTCAAACGTCCTGATCGTATTGTTGTTGGCCTTTCTCATGAGCGTGCGAAGTCGGTCATGACCGAAGTCTACCGTCCTTTGTATCTCAACCACTCTCCAATCCTGTTCACGAGCCGTCGCACCTCTGAGCTGATCAAGTATGCCGGCAATGCCTTCCTTGCCATGAAGATCACGTTCATCAACGAACTTGCTGATCTAAGTGAAGCAGTTGGAGCAGACGTTCAGGATGTTGCCCGAGGCATCGGTCTTGATAATCGTATTGGTGGCAAGTTCCTGAATGCTGGTCCCGGTTATGGCGGTTCTTGCTTCCCGAAAGATACACTTGCGCTTGTTAAGACTGCGCAGGACCACTCCAGCCCTGTTCGCCTGATTGAAACTACATGTTCAATCAACGATCAGCGCAAACGTTCTATGTCCAAGAAAGTGGCAACGGCTATTGGTGGGGATGTTCGCGGCAAGAAAATCGCAGTGCTTGGCCTGACCTTTAAGCCAAACACAGACGATATGCGCGACAGCCCTGCCCTTTCCATTATTCAGGCGCTTCAAGACAAAGGTGCTGACATTCACGCTTATGATCCTGAAGGTATGGATTCAGCTGTAGAGCTTTTAGAGGATGTTACATTCGGAAGTAACGCCTACGAGATTGCAAAGGGCGCACACGCTCTGGTTATTGTAACCGAGTGGGATGCGTTCCGCGTTCTCGACTTCAGCCGCCTTAAAGACGAGATGGCGACTCCAGTGCTCGTGGATCTCAGAAACATCTACGGCAAAGACGAAGTTGCAAAACACGGCTTCTCTTACACCTGTATTGGACGTCCTGACGAAGAAATCTAAACAATAAGGTCCCGGCGAATTATGCATTTTGCCGGGACTTTTCTCGCCTCCCACAATCCATGCCCAATTTTTAAGTGCTCTTACCAAAGAGGTGACAATTGCGGTTTGCTTTCAACACACCAATCATGCGAATTTTAATTATCGCGTGAGCAGATTCTCTCAGGGCTAATCCCAAGAGCTTTATGAGCTGAGAACAATCTGCATTTTGGAAGATTGTTGGAGCCTATCCTAGTTGCTTTACAAGCATAAAAACAGACGAGAGCGTATAGCCTCTGGTTGGCCATGGAACGTCAAAATTCCTCGCGCTGTTGCTTTGCTTGTTTGCTTGTGCCTTTCATTCAGCACCTTTTCGCAAGCCTATGCCTTTGAACTTTTCGGATACCATCTCTGGGGTGAAAAAACCGAGAGTGATGAAGATAGCTTAGCTGGTGTGCCAGACCCGACACCTTACACCGTTGAGTTCCGTGTTGTTGGGGAACATGCAGACCAGCCTAGTGAACTTGAGGAAGAGCTACAGTCCGTCAGTCTTCTGGTTCAGGACGTCAAGAAGCTTCCGTCTGGCGCCAGTGGCGTTCTCGCCCGCGCAACTCAGGACTTTGAACGTCTGATTGGTAAGCTTTATGAAGATGGATATTATGGTGCTCTGGTTCAAATCACCGTAGCAGGATCACCACTTAATCAAGCCATCCTTCATCCTGAGAAAATTACAGAGCGCCCTATTCCTATTCTCGTGGAGATTAACAGAGGTGTTCAGTTTCACTTTGGCAACGCAGATGTAAATTATAAAGGCTCGGCAACAGAGAATGGACTTGACCTGCCCAACGCGCAGTCACTCGGCCTTGTCGAAGGAATGCCAGCACTTTCAGCTAGGGTGCTGGAAGCAGAAAAGCTGGCCATTAAGTTCCTTAAGGATGAAGGATATCCATTTGCAAAGGTGGGGAACCGTCAATTACTGGCCAATCACGCCAGTCAGACGCTCAAAGTTAAACTGGATGTTGTCAGTGGACCATATGCGCGGTTTGGTCCGGTTTCTGTTTCCGGCACAGTCAAGATGGATCCTGAGTTTGTTCGCAGTTACGCAAACCTTCCTCGCGGTGCACAGTGGGATGCCAAAGTCATCTCTCACGCACAGAGCAGATTGAGGGATCTGGAAGTCTTTTCCAGCATTCGCTTTGAACCTGATGACCAGCTTGATGCGAACGGTGAACTGCCTCTGACAATTGTTGTGGCAGAACGCCCACGGAAAGTTTTTGGAATTGGTGCCAATTACTCCAGTAATGAAGGCGTTGGTTTTGATGGATACTGGCGACACCGCAATCTGTTTGGAAAAGCGGAGCGACTTTCAGTAACCGGCGCAGTCGGCCAGCTTCTTGCCGTAAATAACGAGCAGATTGAGTATGCCGCCCGCGTCACCTTTGAAAAACCTGGTGCGATTGGGCCGTTGACCGCTTTTTCAACCAGCGTTGCTGCCGTTCAGGAAAACCCAGATAACTATCGCAGCACGTCATTTACATACGATGCTTATCTATCCCGCGATTTTACAGAGGCTTTGAGCGGCCGAATTGGTGCAGAAGTCTATTTTGCCAATGAACGGGACGTTTTCGGCCAGAATGATTACTTCCTATTGGGAATTCCTGCAGACCTGACTTACGATACACGCAATGACGCTTTGAACCCGACCAATGGTATTGAAGCCAAATTATTCTTTGAACCAGCCTATGACGTGCTTGGTGATACCGAAAACCTGTATTCTCAAGGCTCGATTGCCAGTTACCTGCCGATTGTAGGTACGGACCGTGTTGTTTTAGCTGGCCGCGTATCAGCCGGTGCAATTATCGCCCCGTCAGTTCAGGATGTCCCCGCTGCACGGAGGTTCTTCCTTGGAGGTGGTGGATCAATCCGAGGGTATGCTTACAAAAACGTGGGGCCGCGCCTGGATGACGAAGTTACGGGTGGGCGCAGTTTCATGCTGTTTAATGGTGAAGTCAGAACAAGAATTACTGAAAACATTGGTCTTGTCGGATTTGTAGATGCAGGTGCTGCATATTTGACCCAGTTTCCAAACTTCGATGAGCCCTTCAGCGTAGGTGTTGGCGGAGGGGTGCGCTATTTCACACCTGTTGGCCCTTTGCGGCTTGATGTTGGTGTCCCACTTGAACCTGAGCGCAATGATCCGCCGTTTGCAGTCTATATTGGTTTAAGCCAGTCCTTCTAATCAGCACCGCCTACAGAAGGCAAGCGTTAACAAGAGAAAGATCAAAGAGCGAATGCAACTGGTCCGACGTATCACAATGACCCTTGGCAAAATACTAGCCCTTCTTCTCGCGCTGGTACTTGTGGTTTATGCCGGACTTGTGGTGACAACTAGTTTCCAGGCAGGTCGCCAATTCCTCGGATCAACTTTGAGCTCTTTTTTGCCAGATGTGAGGATTGATCAACCTCGCCTGACCGCTTCCGGCAATCTGTTTGCAGATGGGGTCTATCTTTCCGATGCGAAGGGCACATGGCTTGAAATTCACAGTGCTTCAGTTCGATGGTCACCGCTTTCGCTTCTTTTCGGCGCACTTGATATTCACGAAGTCGCAGCACAACGGATTGCATTAGCACGATTGCCAGAAGCTGCAGAAAGTCCGGGTTCTGAACCCGCCCCTGCTGGAGAAACAGGCATTACCCTGCCTTTCAACACCATTGATCTCCAAAGCCTCAATGTCAAAGAACTTGCCCTCCCCGCTCCTATTGCCGGTATGCCTGCACAGTTCGAGATCACGGGCACTGCGACTTATGCGGGTTCTCCCGACAAAATTGCCGGCAAGCTCAACATTACACGCACTGGCGACGTTCAGGGCACAGCGAGCATTGACGTCGATTTTGATCCGGCAGATGGCGTAGTCAATTTCCGTGGCATGGTCTCTGAAGCAGCTAATGGGCTGGCTGCCAATCTTCTTGACCTTCCGGATGCGCCTAGTTTTGCGCTACGTATGGAAGGTGGTGGCCCGCTAACAAACTGGTCATCTTCATTACAAGTAGATCTGAATAGGGTTCGAGCCATTGATGGTGAGATTACTCTTGCGCAAAATAGAACGCAGAAGTCACTAACTACACATTTATCGGGGGAACTCGAGCAGTTTCTTCCCTCTTCTATCTCCAGCCTGTTTGCGGGGCAGACCACGTGGTTTGCAAACGCGACACTCAATGAAGATTATCTGCCGCTTTCAGCAACCGGAAAGCTTTCAACCGGTGCGATCTTAGCGCATTTGGAGAACACATACGCAACTGACAAGAACTCTTTGATAGCGAAGGTCCAAATCCAGACACTTGAGAGCAACACTAAACCACTTCTCATCAAGACTGGTGAGCAGACCGTTCAACTGGATACTTTGTCTGTGACTGCATCGGCTTCAGGACCGCTTGAGAGCCTGAATTGGGGCTTCTCTGTTCAAGCAGATAAGATTAAAACACAAGAAGCGGATCTGGGGGCGCTAAGCCTTTCTGCAAAGGGTGATGGTGCAAACATTTCCGCGCAGATGATGTCCATCCCGCTTGAAGCGCTTCTCCAAGTTAGTGGCATCCATCTTGCTGGAGCTTCTCAAGACCAAAACATCAAGAATGTAAGTATTTCGCTCAAAGGTACAGTGTTTCCAAATCAGGAAAAGCTAAAGCTAAGCGAGCTACACTTGGAGAGTGATGGAGCGGCTGCGCGGTTTAATCTGGTAGAACTCTCGCCGATCAACGGACAGGCACAGGGCAATCTTTCTGTATCTGACCTTAGCCTTCTGTCAAGATTTGTGCAGCAAAACGTAAGCGGCTCTGTTGAGGCTCAATTGTCCTTGCTAGCGGATTTCCAAAAGCAATCTGGAGAGATCAATCTCAAGGGAACCAGCAGCCGAATAAGTCTGCAAAATGAGCGCATTGACCGAATTCTCACTTCCCCGGGTAGGTTTTCTGCCAAGCTTGCAGCAACCCTTGATAGCACCGACCTGCTCGCTTCATATGGCCGACTGGAAGTCCTTTCCTTTGAGAACGTGTTTGGACAAATTGAAGCTCATGGCAGTTTGCAGGATCGTCAGCTGGATGGTGCATTTTCTGCCCAAGTGCATCAACTCGATCTGCTGGAACCCCGTGTAAGTGGGGCCCTCACTGCCAGCGGGAAGGTTTCAGGTAATGCTTCTGCACCTGAAGTGACACTTGAAATACACTCTGACCGGATTGAGATGGATGGCACTCCCTTAGAGAAGTTGCAGCTTGTAGCAGATGGGACGCTTTCTGAAACAGCCCCCAATGCGGACATCAATCTCACAGGCAAGTTTAAAGGGGAAGAGCTTGTTGGCAAATTCAAGCTGCAGAGTGAGGCTGGCAAGCTGTCTATTCCAACGCTGGATTTTGATTTCGGCGGGAACAAACTCAGTGGCAATGCACATGCTGCTGATCTTGCGCTTCTACCACAAGGTTTGGTTGGGCAGTTCACCATTGAAGCCAATGATCTGAGCACTTTGTCATCACTGGCTTTGACCGAGATGGAAGGTCAGGCTCATGGACAAATCGATATTGAGCAGGACAACGGAGATGCCAAGATCACATTTAATCTCAACAGCCAAAACCTTCGGTTTGCGCAAAGTTCCATCATGTCCTTTGTCGCCAAAGGTTGGATAGACAAACCTTTCACACGCCCAGCTGCAAATGCGAACATTGCGCTCGATGGGGTTGAAGTGGAAGGGGTAAATCTGAGATCGTTGACATTGAATGCGACGCCTGTTGAAGGCAAGACAAGTGCAGAGGTTGCAACTGGCTTTTCCATTAATGCCGAATTTGCTGAAAACAACGACCGACTTCAAAGCATAGGGCTGGTGCAAGCTGTTCCCAATGGGATCATTCTTACGCTGAACTCTCTTAATGGCCGCTACAAGGGGATCCAGACAAACCTCAAGCAGCCAGCAGTGATTTCGCTACTTGAAGACAAACGGACTGTGTCCTCCTTTGAGCTGGCTCTTGGCAGTGGCTCTTTAAATGTTTACGGGAGCAACAGCAATCAGCTCGACATCAACGCCGAACTGAAGCAGCTGCCACTTTCCATAGCGAATGCCTTTGTTCCAAGCCTTGCCTTGGATGGTGCGCTCAACGGGACGGTTCGCGCCTTTGGCAAGAACGACGCACCTCAAGTCAGCTGGCGGCTTGCATTGAGCCAATTTTCAGTAAAGCCACTTCAGGATAACCGCATCCTCCCACTTCAGATTGAGAGCACCGGCTCATTTGCTGACAACAAAATTGACCAGAAAACCATCGTCACCAACAGTTCAGGCTTGAACGTTGAGGCTTCAGGGGCAATCGGGCTTGCAGATGGTCAAGAAGTGTCTTTGACCACATCAGGCAATATTCCACTTGATGTGGTGGGAGCCAAGTTGATCGAACAGAATTTGGGTGGCAGTGGTGGCTTCCGTCTCAGCGGGTCAGTTTCCGGCTCCCTCAAGGATCCTCAGATCGCCATTGATATCCAACCTGTGAACCTTGAGACCACACAGCTCTCAACTGGCATGACGCTGACAGACTACTCAGGTGACATTAAGGTCACACGGCAAGAGATTGCGATCAATAAATTTGCTGCCAAGTTTAGTAACGGTGGCACGTTGGTACTTGATGGCAAACTTGGGCTTGGTTCAGGACTGCCTGCTCAAATAGAACTCACGATTGATGGTGGCCGCTATGTTGACGGGACATTTGTTAGTGCATTGATTGATGCTAATCTTGCACTACAGGGCTCTCTTGCCGATGCAGGCGCTCCTCCTGCAATTTCGGGCAAAGTCACCATTAACCAGGCAGATATTGAAATACCGAGCTCCTTTAACTCCAGTATCAATCCTGTGATCGTCCGGCATTTGAATGCGCCCAAGCCTATCCTCAATCAAGCGAAGATCCTTGCGCAAGATGAAGGGCGGGAAAACGCCAAGAAAAACGAGCAACCGAGCCCGATCTCGAAAGCCAGTTTGAATGTTGACGTGGAAGCACCTGGCAAAATCTTCATCCGTGGGCGCGGCGTCAACGCTGAAGCTGGCGGATCACTTAACATTGGCGGCCAGCTCGACAATGTGAAAACCGTGGGCGCTTTTTCTCTGGTGCGTGGCCGTATCGATATTCTGTCAAAACGCCTGACACTCAGCCGCGGTAATGTGACGTTTAGTGGTTCTCTTGTACCAACACTCGATTTTGCGGCAACGACAACATCTGGCTCAACGGAAGTGACTGTTCTGGTGAGTGGACCTGCTGATATGCCGGTGATTGATTTCACTTCAGTCCCAAGCCTGCCAAAGGATGAAGTCCTTGCGCAACTGTTGTTTGGCGAGTCTGTCAACGATCTTTCGCCAATTCAGCTGGCAAGCCTTGCAAGCGCGATCGCAACGCTAACCGGAGGCACTGGCGTCGAAGGGCCATTGGGCACACTCCGCAATCTACTCGGTGTCAGCGATATCGATATCAAGTTTGATGCAGCGGGAAATCCAGAACTGGCCGTTGGTGGCTATATAAGTGAGCGGATTTATCTGGGCGTGACACAGGAGCCGACAACAGGTGACAATGCAGCCACTGTTGATATTGATGTCACGAAATTCCTGAAGCTTCGTGGTGAAGCCGGCTCCGATGGAGATGCAAAAGCCGGCTTCTACTATGAGCGTGAGTACGACTAAGTCGACGGCCCAGCGAGGCGGACGGCCTCGTCGTAAATTGGCATTGGCAGGTTGATGCCGTATTGATCTGCTTTTTCGCGGGCAGCAAGACGAGATGTTCCTGGTAAACGTGCGCCCTCCTCTGCCTCAATCGCAGCAACAAGCGTTTCCATCCGTTCAGCAAACAAACCGCCAGAGACAAGATTAGCGTTGATTGCCAAGATAACCTGACCAAGATCAGGGGCATCCCCCTCTCCTGAGAACAAACTGGACGCCTCAAAACCAAATGCAGCTCCACATAAGCCTGCCGCCATGATCTCAATCATCATGGCCAAAGCCGCTCCTTTGGCCTCTCCGATAGGGATCATGGTTCCTGCAAGCGCCGCCGCTGGATCGGTGGTTGGCTGCCCGTCTTTGTCCAGTGACCAACCTTCCGGGATAGATTTGCCTGTTCGCTGCGCTGCCATGATCTTTCCACGAGCGACACGTGAGAGTGCAAGATCAATGACAAGTGGTTCTCCATCTCCATTAGGAGCTGCAAATGCAATTGGATTGGTCCCGAACATAGGGTTCTTGCCGCCATAGGCAGCAATTGCCTTAGGCCCATTGCCAAAAATGAACGCAACCATTCCATCACGCGCCAAGCGCTCACAGTGGGCCCCCGCTTGCCCAAAGTGGTGAGAATGACGGATCGCACTCAAAGCCAGCCCATTTTGCGAGGAAGCGTCTTTCAGAAATGGCAACGCAACTTCAATTGCTGGGTAAGCAAATCCGTATTTGGCATCAATCCGCTGCACAACCGGAGTGATCAGCTCTGCTTCCGGTTTGGCAAAGCCGTCTACCTTGCCGGTTCTGGTTTGGGCGGTGTAGGACGGAATTCTGGAAAGGCCGTGGCCTGCCTGGCCATCTGCCTCTGCGTTCACCAGAGCCTTTGCAACGATCTTCGCAATTGCTGGATCTGTTTTGTTGGCAGACAAAGCATCCTCAGTAAGTGTGCGTGCTTCTTCTAATGAGAGATTGACCGTGTCTGACATGGAACACCCTAGCTATTTGAGTTCTTAAGCACGTCGCTCCTGACACATTTTGCAGATAAGCACAATTGCGCGCGTTTCTTGCAAAGACAGAAATGCGGATTGGGTTTGCTCATTTAAGCAGAGCAGATGACATTTCAACAGGACAGGAACCCGCAAGTTTGCGGGAATGACATTATTCCATATTTTTCCGCTCGGCCCATCTCCATTTCATCCCCGTAACGGCTTATAACTGCATGAGTTTTGGATCTACTCGTGTTGCATTGAGAAAGAGACAATCATTACACACCCTGATTTGCATTGCAGAATGGATCAATCTTTGTAAATCCTATGGGGACTAGGTGTTTTTCCTAGAACTACCACTTATATGTGTAGGTCAGATAAAGCCATTGTTAGGTCTTGTTCTTCTATCTCTCCTTAATTGCCTGGCGGGATATGACTTCATCAGGAGATACTCATGAGTACAACAATCTCAGCAACCAAAGAAATTCCGCTCCTACGTGAAGCTTGTCTCATAGGAGGAAAATGGGTCAGCGGAGATGAAGGCAACTCCATCTCTGTAAACAATCCAGCCACTGGCGAAATCATCGGGCGTGTTCCACGTTTTGGCCGTCCTGAGACTGCAGATGCAATCGATGCAGCCCATGCAGCTTTTGCTGTCTGGGCTAAGATGACAGCAGTTGAGCGCTGCAATCTGATGCTGCGGTGGGCAGATGTGATCACTGAAAACCAGAAGGACCTTGCTGAGCTACTCACTGTTGAAATGGGTAAGCCGCTGGCTGAATCGACTGGTGAAGTTGCTATCACAGCAAACTACATTCGTTTCTTCGCAGAAGAAGGTAAACGGGTTTATGGCGATGTGATCCCGTCCCCTTGGAAAGACCGCCGTATTATGGTGACCAAAGAGCCTATCGGTGTTGTTGGTGCCATTACACCCTGGAATTTCCCAAGCTCTATGCTGGGGCGCAAACTGGCGGCAGCTCTTGGTTCTGGTTGTACTGTTGTGGCCAAACCGGCAAGCCAAACACCTTATTCAGCCTTGATCCTGGGTGAACTTGCGGAGCAGGCTGGAATTCCAACCGGTGTAATCAATATCATCACCGGTTCAGCTGCTCAGATTGCTGACGAACTTTGTGAGAACGACAAGGTCCGCAAGATCACCTTTACCGGATCTACTCCAGTGGGTAAGCAGCTTGCCTCCAAAGCATTGGCCAACATGAAAAAGGTCTCTATGGAGCTTGGCGGCAATGCGCCGTTTATCGTGTTTGATTCAGCTGATCTCGATAAGGCTGTCGAAGGTGCCATTGCATCCAAGTTCAGAAATTCCGGTCAGACTTGTGTCTGCGCAAACCGCATTTACGCTCAGGCTGGAATTTACGACGAGTTCTCAGCAAAGCTGAAGGCTGCCATTGAAGATCAGCTGCGCGTTGGCGATGGTCGGAAGTCGGGTACCAACCAAGGCCCTCTTATTGATGAGCATGCTGTTGCGAAAGTCGAAGAATTGATCGCTGATGCCGTTTCTAAAGGCGGTACAGTGGTAACAGGCGGCAAGCCAGATGCTCAGGGTGGCACGTTCTTCGAACCGACACTTCTGCTTAATGCGACCCCAGAGATGAAGGTTGCCAAGGAAGAGACGTTTGGTCCATTTGCCCCTGTCTTCAAGTTTGAGAGTGAAGATGACGTGGTCAAAATGGCGAATGACACAGAGTATGGCCTTGCTTGTTACTTTTACACTCAAGATTTGGGCCAGACCTTCCGTGTAATGGAAGCATTGGAATATGGTCTTGTTGGCGTGAATGAAGGTGTGATCACGACCGAATATGCTCCGTTTGGCGGTTATAAAGAAAGCGGAATGGGGAACGAGGGCTCCAAATACGGCGTGGATGACTACATCAATATCAAGTACTCTTGCATTGGCGGGCTTGGCCTTTAACGCTCAATATTAATTTTGTGGGAGCCGGAGTGTTCATCGCTTCGGCTCTTTCTTTTTGAGGACTGCTTTCGTGATTATCGAAGAAGAACGCTGTACGGCTGCTCCAACACTTAACGGCGAGCGCATTATCATGCGGGCTCACCAAACTTCAGATTTTGAGGCATGCTGCGCCTTGTGGGCGGATCCTGATGTGGTTCGCTATATTTCGGGGAAGCCTTCCAGCCCAACGGATACGTGGGGGCGCATCCTCAAATATGCCGGGCACTGGAGCCTCTCCGGTTTTGGGTATTGGGCTGTGATTGAGAAAAACAGCGGAGAGCTTATTGGCGACGTTGGTTTTTCTGACTTTAAGCGAGACATCACTCCGAGCCTTGATGGGTTTGCAGAAGCTGGCTGGGTGATCTCGCCTAAGTTTCATGGCAAAGGTTATGCTCGGGAGGCTGTTGAGCTGAGCCTATCCTGGCTGCGCAGTTCCAGACTGTTTCCTGAGGTTCATTGCATTATTGCCCCAGAGAACACAGCCAGTGTCAGCCTTGCTAAGCGTGTTGGCTTTGAGAAGTACACGGATGGGTCTTACCTCGGACAACCGACCCTTTTCATGAAGCAAAGCTTTACTTAAACCAAAGAGCCCAACCTGTATCCGCCGGGTTGGGCTTGTTCATTTTCTGCGTTCCTGTATATCCTTTAGCTAATGATCCATTCAGGCTGAGTTATGCAGAAATACGATAAGATTTACGCCAAGGACGAAAGTTACTTCGGCCATACCTCCAAGCAGTTTACAACACTGTTCTCAAACCTCGACTTTGACAGCGGCACAATTCTCGATCTGGGTGCAGGACAAGGACGCGACGCGATCTTTCTTGCTAAGCGCGGTTATAATGTAATTGCTGTCGACAGCTCCAAAGTAGGTCTGGACCAATTGCAGGAACGAGTAGACACGGAGA
This sequence comes from Pseudovibrio sp. POLY-S9, assembly GCF_001431305.1. Lineage (NCBI taxonomy): Bacteria > Pseudomonadati > Pseudomonadota > Alphaproteobacteria > Hyphomicrobiales > Stappiaceae > Pseudovibrio > Pseudovibrio sp. POLY-S9. The sequence goes on along the minus strand of NZ_LCWX01000260.1, from coordinate 32,122 downwards.
ATCTGCCGATTGAGGTTGTTCACGTGGATGCACTTGGTTACACGCCCCCGCAAGATCTAGATGCAATTGTTGCTGACCGTTTCTTCCACGAGTTGCCGAACAATGTGCGCGTCAAACTTCTGCAGCGTATGCTCAGTCACCTTCGTGTTGGTGGCTATATGCTTATCGCTGATGAAAAGAGCGTTTTGCCGAACCTGCGCGACACTCTGAAAAAGGAAAAGTTTGAGTTCCTACGCGATAAAAACGGCATCCTCTTTACTTACAAGCCATAGGCACCCGATTGGAGGCACATATGTGTGCCTCCCTTCCCCATTTTTATTACTAGAGTTTCTAACTGACAGATCACACACGAAAGTGTGATGTAAAACCCTTATATTTTTGCAGTTGTATCAGCCGGTTTTACAATCTCCATTATATTGCCACAGTGACAACTCATTTCCGCAACAATGTTTGCAAAAATTGGAGATACTGCTGACTTCCTCGTGATTGTGCACCTGGGATGAACAATGCGTTTAATTGCAATTCCCAGAACATCTGCCAATTGTATGCCCAAGATTGAAATTCACAGTTCAACATAATTGGAGATTACAATGAAATCAGTTCGCTTTGGAATGCTCGCAGTCGCAGCTTCTTTCCTCGCTACAGCAGCGGTTGCTGAACCTGTTGCTTACGACGTTGATATGTCCCATGCAAATCTCGCTTTTGACTACAACCACCTCGGTTATTCCACCACTGATGGCCGTTTTGCTACTTGGTCCCCTACTTTGATCATTGACGAAGCAAACCCAGCGAATTCTAAGGTGGACGTTGAAATTGACGTCAACTCTCTCAACACATTCTGGGAAGCTCGTGACACACACCTGAAGAGCGCTGACTTGTTTGATGTTGCTAAGTTCCCATCAGCAACATTCAAGTCCACCAAGGTTGAACAGGTTGGTGAGAAGAAGCTGGAAGTGACTGGTGATCTGACCATCCGTGGCATCACCAAGCCAACTGTCCTTGAAGTTGTTGTAAATCAGCTTGGTGAGCACCCAATGGCTAAGAAACAAGCTGTTGGTCTGGATGCGACTACCACGATCAAACGTTCTGACTTTGGCATGGCGATGGCTGTTCCTTACGTGTCAGATGAAGTGAACATCAACATCAGCTTCGAAGCGACTGTTAAGTAATGTTTCCGGCCTGTCGGATGCTGAGAACGCTCTGACGGGTCTGGTCGAACTTTGAGAAGGGGCAGCAATGTCCCTTCCCTCGATCAAAAGGCCTTTTCCATGATCAGGAACACTCGATCAGCCTATGGCATCGTGGCAATTGCACTACACTGGACCATAGCAACGCTTATCATTGGTATGTTGGGATTTGGCCTTTATATGGTCACGCTGCCGATTTTCGAGCCTGCCACTTACTCTCTTTATCAGCTTCACAAGTCCATTGGTTTTGTTGTCTTGGCATTGGTCTCATTGCGCATCCTTTGGAAAATCACTGGTATCACACCTGATTTACCTGCCGAAATGCCGGTTTGGGAAAAGCTTGCTGCGCATTTGGGTCACATCAGCTTATATGCTCTGATGTTGCTGATGCCGCTGACAGGATGGTTGCTGGTTTCGTCCAGCCCGCTTGGACTGCCGACAGTTTTCTTTAACCTCTTTCAGATTCCGCATCTACCAACGCCTGAGTTTTTGGGGCAAAAAGCAGATGTATCTGCGTTCTTCACCGCAGTGCATGGCTGGGCTGCGTATGCGTTTATCGCAGTGATCCTTGCACATGTTGGAGCTGCCCTTAAGCACTACTTCATATCCAAGGATAAAGTCTTACAGCGTATGTTGTCCTCAAAAGCCTAATTTGAGGATCTGGAGAAAACCATGAAACGATTGACCGATATGTTCTTTAAAGCCGGCGTATTTCTGACCTTCATCTTGGTAGGAGCAGCTTCATCTGCCTTTGCAAATGAATGGTCAGTGGATCGCAATAAGAGCACGCTTGGCTTTGAGGTCATCAATAACGGAAACACCGTTACGGGCACTTTTGCCACCTGGAATGCTAAGATCATCTTCGACAAAGAAGAACTCGACAAAGCCCAGATTCAGGCAACAATCATCACTGGAAGCGTAAAAACAGAAGATGCGCAGGCAGCAGGTGCAATCACAACTCCACAGTGGCTGGATATCTCCAGCTTCCCTGATGCTGTGTTTCGCGTAGATAACGTGGTTCCTGCTGGTGGTGATCTCTATGAGGCTGCAGGTACGCTGGAACTCAAAGGTGCAAAGATTGCTATTTTCTTGCCCTTCACTTTGACCATTGAAGGTAAAACCGCTCACGCGGTTGGTGAAGCAACGTTATCTCGCAGTGACTTCAAGATTGGTGATGGCGTGCCAGACAGCACTGTCAGCAATAAGGTCACTGTGAAACTGGACCTATATGCTACTCGTTGATGGATTGCGCCAAAGAGAGCCTTGCATTTTCCACCAAGTCTCTCGTCAATTCGGCGTAATCTAGCAAATTTGACAAGTTTTGAAGGCTGAGGGGCTTTGCCCCTCGGCTTTTTCTCTATAAAACGGCGCTCAGCAAATTCAACAGTGTACAGCGGTACACCAAAATAGCCAGAGAGTGCCAAGATGTCCGAAACACTTGCTCCCGAGTACGTTCACACCTCTCTTTTTCCATTGGGTAAAGACAAAACTCCTTATCGCAAACTGACCTCCGAATACGTGAGCGAAGTTGAGTTTGACGGTGAGAAAATCTTGAAGGTGGAGCAAGAGGGTCTTCGCTTACTTGCCGAAGAAGCGTTTAAAGACATCAACCATTTCCTGCGTCCTTCCCATCTGGAGCAGCTCCGTAAAATTCTCGACGACCCTGAAGCAACTGCAAACGATAAATTCGTTGCTTTTGACCTGATGAAGAACGCGAATATTTCAGCTGCTGGTGTATTGCCAATGTGTCAGGACACTGGCACTGCAATTGTGATGGGTAAAAAAGGTCGCAAAGTCTGGACTAACGGGCATGACGAAGCAGCACTTGGTGAAGGTGCACGTGATGCTTACTTCAAAAAGAACCTGCGCTACTCCCAGCTGGCGCCGATTTCCATGTTCGAAGAAAAGAACACCAAGAACAATATGCCGGCTCAGATCGAGCTTTATGCTGAAGGTGATGACGCGTACAAGTTCTTGTTCATGGCAAAAGGCGGTGGGTCTGCAAATAAGACCTTCTTGTTCCAAGGTACTCCGAGCCTGCTGACCAAAGATCGCATGATTGAGTTCCTGAAGGAGAAAATTCTCACTCTTGGTACTGCAGCATGCCCGCCATATCACCTCGCAATCGTCATTGGCGGCACATCTGCAGAGTTGAATCTGAAATCAGTAAAAATGGCTTCTGCCCGTTACCTGGATGAGCTGCCGACAGAAGGTTCTGAAGGCGGTCATGCATTCCGTGATCTAGAAATGGAAGCTGAAATTCACAAGCTGACACAGTCCAGCGGTGTTGGCGCACAGTTTGGTGGCAAATACTTCTGCCACGACGTGCGCGTGATCCGTCTGCCGCGCCATGGCGCATCCCTACCAATCGGCATTGGCGTCTCTTGTTCAGCAGACCGTCAGGCGACAGGCAAGATCACCAAGGAAGGCATCTTTCTGGAGGA
>NZ_LCWX01000260.1:26575-28393 GCF_001431305.1 Pseudovibrio sp. POLY-S9 | reverse complement strand
TCTAGAACGGAATCCTGAAGTCTACATGCCGGAAGTCACCGACACCGATCTTTCTGATGATGTTGTAAAGGTGGACCTCACACGCCCAATGAGCGAGATCCTTGGCGAACTGACCAAGCATCCAACCAAAACACGGCTTTCATTGAGCGGTCCGTTGATTGTGGCCCGTGATCTGGCGCACTCCAAGCTCCGTGATCGTCTCGAGGCCGGCGAGCCGCTTCCTGACTACATCAAGAACCATCCGGTTTATTATGCAGGTCCAGCCAAGACGCCAGAAGGTATGCCTTCCGGTTCATTTGGCCCAACCACTGCTGGCCGTATGGATGCTTATGTGGACCAGTTTCAGGCCGCTGGAGGCTCTATGGTGATGCTTGCCAAGGGCAACCGCTCAGCGGATGTTCGTCGTGCGTGTCAGGCTCACGGTGGTTTTTACCTCGGTTCTATCGGTGGCCCTGCAGCACGCCTTGCTCAAGACTGCATCAAGAGTGTTGAAGTGGTTGAATATGAAGAGCTGGGTATGGAAGCAGTTTGGAAGATCGAAGTTGAAGACTTCCCTGCCTTCATCGTGGTGGACGACAAAGGCAATGACTTCTTTAAAGAGCTGAACCTGAGCTAACTGTTCTGGTGAGATAATACCGAGATTGAAGGGCGTTCTTTAGAGCGCCCTTTTTCACTGCCTGCATTCATGACAATTTCATTCAATCACAATTCAAATTAGCCACATTCATGTTTCATTGAATATATTAATTAGCGTTTTAGCTAGATGCAAATTAAGCTCGAGACGAATGTAAATCAGCTTCGAATGGATCGTGAGTAAAACCCTTTTCCATAAGAAGTATATAGCAGCAGTTGTAGTCTGTATTACTTCAACAATTAATATATTTGACATTCTAAGCTGCGAGCGTCTCCCTACTCGCTGCATAAATTCCCTCATGCAAACGAGATAAAACAAACAACAATATCCCAGGGGGTATCAATGCGCATACTTATCGCGAGTGTTGCTCTTTGCTTCGCAGCACTATTTACCGGAACTCAGGCAGATGCCGCAGCGTCTGGCAAGTTCTTTGATCACGCATCCAAAAAATGGGTTTCCTATGGTTCTGCTCACCATGGAAAATCCCCAATCAAACGTAAGCAGGTCAGGTATAACGGCTCATACGGCCCGAACACTATTGTGATCAGCACAAAAGATCGACGCCTCTACCATATTCGCGGCAATGGCACCGCGATGGTATACGGTGTTGGCGTCGGTCGTCAGGGATTCCAGTGGTCTGGAACTCACCGAATTACCCGTAAGGCTGAGTGGCCAAGCTGGACACCACCAAAGGTCATGATTGAGCGTGAACGCCGTAAAGGACGCAATCTGCCTAGCTTCATGAAAGGTGGCCCTAATAATCCACTTGGAGCACGCGCCATGTATATCGGTAGCACCATCTATCGCATTCACGGTTCTAATGAACCATGGACGATTGGTTCAGCTGTCTCATCTGGCTGTATCAGGATGGCAAATGAAGACGTCATTCACCTCTATGACAATGTCAATGTCGGCACGAAGGTGATCGTGCTTCGCTAGACCAAGTAGGGCTGGCTTTGTGTCAGCCCTACTTGCTGAGCTCTCTGCTCAAACCACGTTCCTGCAGTTCACTCAGATATCGATTCCATAAAAAATCTTTTTGATCGTTCATTTCCTGAAAATAGGCCCACGTGAAAATTCCGGTATCGTGCAGATCATCAAATGTCAGTTTAACTGCATAGTTTCCAACTGGATCTACACCGATAATCGTAGTGTCCCGCTTCCCCGCAATCACTTTTCGTTGA
>NZ_LCWX01000260.1:13399-26475 GCF_001431305.1 Pseudovibrio sp. POLY-S9 | reverse complement strand
TCTGGAGTATGCCCTTGCACTTCTGCTGATGGGGACATTACTCGCAGAAACTCCGAGGTAAACGAGACTTCAAGGCCATCATCAAAAGTAATTTCAAGATTTTTGCCTTGGTTTTTTAGGTGGATTTGCGTAGGCCAGCGTGTATCCGACATATTTTTTTATCCTTGCCCAAGTTCATGGAACTCAGTATTGATGATTTAGGAATTATACCTGTGGTTCTAAGATATATTTCTAGTTAAATCCACTGGAACTCCTTACTGATGGATTGACGCTAACTCATTGCGTACTACATTAGAATTGTTAAATTCGTCGTCTAAAGAGATACGTGAGTGGAGGTTTCCATGGGGCAATATGCCGAGGACAAACAGCAGGGTGCCCACCCAGCATTGATTGACCCGTTCGGCCGCGCCGTGACGTATCTTCGCGTCTCTGTGACTGATCGTTGTGATTTGCGCTGCGTCTATTGCATGTCCGAGCACATGACTTTCCTTCCCAAGAAAGACGTTCTTTCACTGGAAGAGCTGGATCGCCTCTGCGCTGTTTTCATTGAAAAAGGCGTCCGCAAAATCCGCCTCACAGGTGGGGAGCCGTTGGTTCGTAAGAATATCATGAGCTTCATCTGCGGCCTGAAGCGGCATCTGGATAGCGGCGCACTTGATGAACTCACCATTACCACGAACGGTACGCAGCTCGAACGCTACGCTCAAGAACTGTATGAAGCAGGTGTGCGTCGCATCAACGTCTCTCTCGACACCTTAAATGCAGACAAGTTCAAGGATGTTACACGGTGGGGTGATATTCAGAAGGTTTTCGATGGCATTAAGGCTGCTCAGGAAGCCGGTCTTCAGATCAAGCTGAATGCTGTTGCACTGAAGAACTTCAACGAGGATGAGCTCATCCCGATGCTGGAATGGGCGCATGAACGTGGGCACGACCTTACCTTCATCGAAACCATGCCACTCGGTGAGATTGATGGGGACCGTAATGAGCAGTATCTGCCGCTGAGCGACGTGCGTAAAGCACTCTCCGCCAAGTACACACTGACAGACATTCCATATAAGACCGGCGGCCCTGCTCGCTATATGCAGATTGAAGAGACTGGTGGACGTCTTGGTTTCATCACCCCAATGACACACAACTTCTGTGAAAGCTGTAACCGCGTCCGTGTGACCTGTACCGGGCAGTTGTTCATGTGCCTTGGCCAAGAAGATCAAAAAGACCTGCGTGCGGCACTACGAGCATCTGAAGGGAATGAAGTGCTTTCGGAAGCGATTGAATCAGCGATTGCACGAAAGCCTAAGGGGCATGACTTTATTATCGACCGTGATAACAAGTCTGCAACTGGAACGCGTCATATGAGTATGACGGGCGGGTAAGTTTATCACGAGCGAGAAATGCCCAGCAATCTTTAGCTGGGCATTTCTTCCAAAGTTAGTTAGGCGCTGCTGTTTTCGCACCTTCAAGCTGTGTTGAGATGTTATCAAACACAGCAGTCAAATCGTCGCCCAGAATAGTGACTGCTCCAATGATGGCAACAGCGATGAATGCAGCAAGAATACCATATTCAATTGCAGTTGCGCCTGACTCGTCCTTAAGAAATTTAGCGAACATTGTTTTAAACTCCGTATTGAACCCTAGAAGCCCCACTCCTCATCGGGACTAGCTGCAACCTAGGCTCTCATTTCTTGCCAATTTATGAATCAAATTTGCGGAGCAATTTAAGTTTGTTGGGCATAAGCACTATTATCAGCAGCGCATGTTTAACACTACAAATTCAGCACACACATAATGCCATTAACTTATTGATTTAAATAATTTTTTCATTGTATAAAATTTTATACAATGCATTTACTATTTATTTACTCAGTCTATTAGTTACCAGTTTTCGCAGTGCATAGTTTTGTTTCTTCAACTCAAAACGTTAATCTCCCTTTCTCTTCAACTTCGAGTCTTTCCAAAGACCTCGCCAGAAGAGGTGAAATGCGTGTGATCGTGCGTAGCGGCCTTGCATTAAAAGTCGATGCATTAGCAGTTCAGTTGGTTCGTTTTGATCTTGGAAGGTTTCTTTCGCCAGATAGCTCATTGCCTTATGCTCCTTACCGCATTTCGTTGAACAATAGTCTTGTGTCGAAGATGCTGACAAACGAGTAATTTCAAGCAATCAGATCAGTTTTCTTGAGGCGAAATGCGTTATTCTCTTCCTCCTCTCAACTCGTTCAAAGCCTTTGAATGCGTGGCACGTCACATGAGCTTTGCTAAGGCGACCAATGAGCTTGGGCTAACGCCGTCGGCCTTGAGTTATCAGATCAAAATGCTTGAAGATCAGCTGCAGGCCCAGTTGTTTACACGCCTAAACCGGGCGATTGAGCTTACTTCAGCTGGACACCAGTTGTTGCCAGGCGTTGAAGCAGGGTTAGAAAACTTCAGCGAGGCTGTCGCTCGCATTAAAGGATTAGATCAGGATAAAGTCCTCGTTATATCCACGGGCCCAGGTACGGCATCCAAAGTTATTGCACCTCGGATTTATCGTTTCATGGAGGCTTATCCTGAAATTGAACTGCGCATCTCGGCTAATTTGAAGCTTGTGGATTTTTACAAGGACGATGTTGATCTCGGGCTTCGCTTCGGGCGAGGACCATATCCGGGTTTGCATATTGATGTTCTTGCTGAGGATTTTCTTACGCCCATGTGCGCACCTCGGCTGGCGAAAGAGATGCGTGAGCCCGCCGACTTAAAGAACTTTACCTTGCTTCATGAAGACAGCATGGCGACCTTCTTGAACGCACCAGGATGGAAGGAGTGGTTGAAGACTGCAGGAGTTTCCAAAGCCTCCTGGTCAGAGAAAGGAATGCACTTTTCTCAAATTGATCACGCTCAGGATGCTGCTATTGAGGGGGCTGGTGTTATTCTGGGTCGAAAAGTTTTATGCGCGCATGACGCTCGACTGGGTCTGTCGACCAACCCATTCGATTTTGAAATTTCCGCAACTGCTCATTATATGCTGGTGGGTTTGGAAAGTTCATTTCAAAAGCATAAGTGCAAGGCATTCATTGAATGGATAAAGGCAGAACTTGATGAGCTCTGCCTTTCATAATTGCATTTCGTAGAACTGGGCACTGCAAACAGAAACGGCAGATGTCAACGAAATGACTACCTGCCGTCTAAGCGAAACTTTTTCAAAGAAACAGATTAATCCTGATCAACCAACAACGATTTTGGGTGCTGACCTTGCTGCATCTCCAGTGGGTTGAAGGACGCCCTGCCACAGGCCAGCAGCAATGATGCCGTATGCCTTAGAGATTGGGCTATCTGGATTACTCACTGTGATTGGAGTGCCTGTATCAGATTGCTCTCTGATTTCCATCGTCAAAGGCACTTCACCTAAGAACGGGACTTTCATCTTCTCAGCTTCTGCTTTTGCACCACCATGACCAAAGATCTCATGCGTGCCACCGCAGTCTGGGCAGACAAAGTGACTCATGTTTTCTACGATACCCAACACAGGGATCGCGACTTTCTCAAACATAGCAATACCACGACGTGCATCCAGAAGCGCAAGGTCCTGTGGTGTTGAAACGACCAGAGCACCTGTAAGAGGTACTTTTTGAGCCATAGTCAACTGTACATCACCCGTTCCAGGCGGGAGGTCAACGATAAGTGCATCCAGCTCACCCCAGTCAACTTCGCGCAGCATCTGATTGAGGGCAGACACCACCATTGGGCCGCGCCAGATCATGGCTGTTTCTTCTTCTACAAGAAAACCAATAGACATCAACTTGATGCCATGGGCTTCCAGAGGCTTCATAATACGGTTTTCAAGAACTTCCGGCTGCCCAGATGCTCCCATAAGCTTTGGAATAGATGGGCCGTAGATATCAGCATCCAGCAAACCAACCTTCAAGCCCATTGCAGAAAGAGCAAGTGCGAGATTGGCTGATGTTGTTGATTTACCAACCCCACCTTTACCTGATGCAACAGCAATAATGTGTTTTACGCCAGGCACTTCCTGTTTTGCTGGCATTGGGGCACCTTTCGGCGGGGCTTTGCGTGCAGCAGGTGGTTGCGTAGATGGAGAACCAGGTTGTTTTTCTGCTGTAAGTGCAACGAGGACCGTTTCAGCACCAGAAAGCACCGACACAACCTTCTCGGCGGCCTGACGAAGCCCTTCAAGTTCTGAAGCTCGCTCTGCAGGTACTCTGATAGAAAAGACGACACGACCATCTGATACAAACAGGTCTGCAACCAGATCCTGATCAACAATATTGCTCTTGCCATCAGGCGATTTAACCTGTTTGAGCACTTCGAGAACGCGCTCCTGCGTCAACCCAGCCATAGCCTCTTCAGTATCCTTATGGTTCTTGCCTGATGTGAACCCGCCTTTGAGGCGCCCCCACAATCCTTTAGATTTGTCGTTGTCCATTGTGCACACCCTGTGAAGCTCTGCATTGCAGAGAGGGATAATATGATCTTGAAGGTAAATATGCCTGCAAACTGAATGTACAAGCTTTTGCCTATGGTTCTTTTATATCTTGGTATACGTCTCAAGATGAATAGAGCAATACAGAATTCATCAAAGACGTTATTTGTCCTTTGCACATTCGCAACCCGTTTTGCCAAAACTGGGTGCCATCAGTTGAGCGAAGTTCACGCAAAGTTGAGCTCACCAACACAAATTCACAGATATTTGCGGTTGGCGCAAAATCTTTCGTTGCAGATAAAACCTAACGTCTTCTGAGGATTAGCGCGCCACCTAGGGGATCTGCCTTACGCATTGGAGAACCTGTTTCATGCTCCTGATACATTAGGCCCACAAACTGAGGGGAATGCATGGTATTTAGGGGTTTAAGAACCCTCTTGCTTTTGCCACCAGAAGCTGGAGGGGCGGGCAAAATTCATGCTGACAATTATGTTCTGCATTTTCCACGGGCTAGGAGGCAATCGTGTCTAATCCTATTTTGATGAATCGTCGTAGCGTGCTGGGAGGCATGGCCGCTACCGGTGCCATTGCAATGGTGCATCCATATTCTGTTCTTGCAAAAGAGAACACCGCGCACTTGCGTTTGATGGAAACAACCGATCTCCACGTCCACGTCGCTCCATATGATTATTATGCTGATCGCCCAATGGACACAGCTGGCCTTGCTCGCACAGCAACTATCATCAAAAAGCTGCGCTCTGAAGCAACCAACACCATGCTGGTTGACAATGGAGACTTTCTGCAGGGCAACCCAATGGGGGATTACATTGCTTACGAGCGCGGCATGCGCGAAGGTGATGTGCACCCGGTCATCAAAGGCATGAACGTGCTGGGTTACGACGCTGGTACATTGGGTAACCATGAGTTCAACTACGGTCTGGACTTCATGATGAAGGTTCTTTCCGGAGCAAACTTCCCAGTTGTTTCCTCCAACGTATCCAAAGGTACCACCCTTGCTTCCAATGGCCGTAAGGATGATCTGTTCCTGAAGCCGTACACCATTGTTGAGAAGAAGATCAAAGACGGTGCTGGCATCGAGCACACGATTAAAGTGGGCTTTGTTGGCTTCGTTCCTCCAATGATCATGAACTGGGACTCCCGTCACCTGGTTGGCAAAGCGAACACTCGTGACATGGTGGATGCTGCGCGTGCATGGGTTCCAGAAATGAAGGAACAAGGCTGCGACCTCATCATCGCGTTGTGCCATGGTGGTATCGCTGGTGGCGAACATGAAGACGGCGCTGCAAACACTGCACTACACATCGCTGGTGTTGAAGGCATTGATGCTCTGTTTACGGGTCACCAGCACGATGTCTTCCCGGGTCCTAGCTATGAAGGCATTTCTGGCGTTGATGCTGTCAAAGGCACGCTGCAAGGCAAACCAGCTGCTATGGGTGGTTTCTGGGGTTCTCACCTTGGTGTCATCGATCTGATGATTGAGCGCGACGGCAACAACGGCTGGCGCATTGCAAACTTCACCACAGACGTACCGTCTATCTATAAGAAAGAAGGTCGTAAGCGTATTCCTCTTGTTACCAGTGATGAAGAAGTGCTGGCAGCGGTTGAGGATGATCACCAAAAGACACTTTCTTATGTGCGCCGCGCTGTGGGCAAATCCTCTGCTCCGCTGCATTCCTACTTTGCACTGGTGGCTGATGATCCGTCTGTTCAGATCGTTTCCAAGGCACAAACCTGGTACACCAAGGAAATGCTTAAGGACACCGAGTGGGCTGGCCTGCCAGTACTTTCTGCTGCTGCTCCGTTCAAAGCAGGTGGTCGCGGTGGTGCGGACTACTATACTGACGTTGCTGCTGGTGATATCGCAATTAAGAACGTTGCTGACCTTTACCTTTACCCGAACACAACACGTGCAGTGCTGATCACCGGTAAAGACGTGAAGGAGTGGCTTGAGCGTTCTGCTGGTATGTTCAACCAGATTGAAGCAGGTAAGAAAGACCAGGTGTTGCTGGACGCTGAGTTCCGTTCTTACAACTTTGATGTGATTGACGGTGTTACCTACGAAATCGACCTGACACAGCCTTCTAAGTATGACGGCAAAGGCAATGTTGCACATCCAGATTCTAACCGTATCGTAAACCTTCAATTCGAAGGTAAGCCAATCGATATGGATCAGAAGTTTGTTGTTGCAACCAACAACTATCGCGCTGGTGGTGGTGGTAATTTCCCTGGCATCAATGATGATGTGATCATCTTTGTTGGCCCGGACACAAACCGCGATGTGATTGTTCGCTACATTGTGGACCAGGGAACGATTAACCCGTCTGCAGATGCGAACTGGAAGTTCACGCCTGTTGCTGACACGACTGTTCTGTTTGAGACCGGACCTGCTGCTGAAAAGCACATGAAAGGTGTGAAGGGCGTTCAGATTGAGGCTGCGGGTGAAGGCAAAGACGGTTTTGCCATGTACCGCATTACGCTTTAATTTTGACTGAGGCGTATCGTTATCCGAAAATCGGAACCACTGTGCGGCGATACGCTCTAAGTCTGAATGACTTACATGATTTTGGGAAGGCGGGCCATGAGCTCCGCCTTTTCTTTTTTTCGCAAAAAGCAAGAAGTATCAATGTTTTAAACACTGTATTTTACATTTTTAGAAGAATTTGCTGTCAGGCTTTCATGAACCGGAGGATCTGACAATGAGTGTTACGCAATTATGTTATCGCAGCCGCATTCATTGGCCTGCGCTTCGCTATAGCCTCGATGAGGAAGTTGAGCGGTCGTTGACCCGTATTCGGCGCATCAATTCGATGGCAGGCGTTACCGGCGCCCTGATCCTGACAGACAATCATATCTTTCAGCTTTTGGAAGGCCCTTGGCCCTTAGTGAAGCGAACGTTTGAGTGTGTGCTTGAGGATAAGCGGCATTCTGATCTGACCGTTCTCTCCAATGAAGAGCAGGATTTCAGGCTCTTTCATAACTGCTGGATGCATTTCTGCGATCTTCGTGAGGAAGCAGATAGTCAGTATCCCAAGTTTTTCGGCAATCTCCTTGCCCATCCTGACCGCACCTGTAGCGAGGAAGTGATGGAGTTGCTGCTTCTGCTCTCAATGAACATGAGCGAAAGTCAGCTGACCAGCCGCCTTGCACTCATGTAGTCCCAATACTTGTTCCCCAAGGTGGCATGACCACCGCTCCCAGACGCTCTTAAAGGCACCTCTCCTCCCATTGCCTTTAGGAGCGTTTTCTTGTGGTTTGCGACTGGATGCCACTTTGCACCCTGCCCTATCCTGCTTCACAAGTAGCTTTGATGATTTGCGCGTCAGGCCTAAGTGGGAAATCAGGTATGTCTGTTGAAACAGAAAAGCGAAACAAAGTGATCGGTTGTATCCTCTGTGGCGGGAAGTCCCGACGCATGGGCGGCTCTGATAAAGCATTACTAGACCTGAATGGCACGGCTTTGCTGGAACATGTTGCTTCCCGCTTGCATGGGCAAGTCGCACAGAGTGTTTTGAGCGTGAATGAGCCAAGTGACCTTCACAAAAGTTTGGGATTGCCTATGCTTTCAGATGAGCTTGAAGGCCATCTAGGGCCATTGGCTGGTGTTCACAGTTCATTGAGTTGGGTAAGACAAAACACTCCTGACGCATCCGATGTTGTGACTGTGGCAGTTGATACGCCGTTTTTTCCAACGGACCTGGTGGAGACGCTTGCTGCCAGCAGAAAAACGAATGCAGGCGCCCCAATCATTTGCTCCAGCGGTGGGCGCGACCACTTTGCATTTGGCTTGTGGCCTGTGGCCTTAGCAGACCCTTTGAAAGAGTACCTTTTGAAGGGTGGTCGTAGCATCAAAGGCTTTTTTGAAAACCATCCGCCAGTCATCGTGGAATTCAAACTTCAGAATGCTGTTGATCCCTTCTTTAACATCAACACGCCAGAAGATGTTCCCGTCGCACTTGAGCATCTTGCTCAATTACAGGTGCAATAGTCGTCAAAACGATCAGATGCCTGTGAGATCTTTGATTTTTGCCAAATCCTAAGGCGTGACTCTGGTAAATAAAGAAACACGCGTACTCAAGTTTCCGGAATAGACATGAACACGAAAACGCCCAGTCTGAGCTTTGACGAAGCCCTTTCTCATTTGCGAGATTTAGGTCACTGCAAAGTCACTGCAGAAGAAACATCGCTTTACGAGGCGTATGGCCGTGTTCTTGCCAACGACATCATTGCAACCTGCGACCTTCCTCCGCTTGATAACTCTGCAATGGATGGTTACGCGATTGCTCAAAGTGCGTCCGAGCAGACATCCTTTCCGGTGGTCATGGAAGTCTTTGCTGGCTCCATGCCGGAAGCCGCGCTGAAACCGGGAGAAGCTGCGCGGATTTTTACGGGAGCACCGGTTCCTGAAGGAGCCGATTTTGTTGTTCCTCAAGAAGATTGCTCAGAGAGTGAAAGCGATGGAGTACGTTTGGTTCAGCTTTCTCGTAGCTATCCGACTGGCTGCAATATCCGTCGCAAAGGTGAAGACCAGACCAAAGGCGCACCTATAGTGAAGGCAGGTACTGTGCTGCGCCCGCAGGAGATTGCCGCGGCTGCCTCCATCGGTATTGGCCAACTGCAAACATACCGCCGGCTGAAGGTTGGTGTATTTTCAACGGGTAATGAACTGATCCGTCCAGGAACAACGCGGCAGGACGGGCAAATTTTCGACACGAACCACTTCCTGCTGCGCGGTATGCTTGTCAATTTGCCGGTAGAGCTGGTGGATCTCGGCATTCTGGCAGATCAACGTGATGTTGTGGAAACTGCGTTAGAAGCAGCCTCCAAAGAATGTGATGTGATCCTGACCTCTGGCGGTGCTGGAGGTGGTGATAAGGATTTCGTCTCTGCAACGCTCTCCAAGCTTGGCAAAACCACCTTCTGGCACTTGGCTGTTAAGCCCGGACGCCCGTTCATGGTGGGCGAACTGCCTGATTGCGTCTTTATCGGTCTTCCGGGCAATCCTGTGGCCGCCACTGTCGCCTTCGCCTTCCTTGCGCGCCCGTTGATTGAAGCACTTGCTGGGGCTGACTTCATTGAAGCGCTGCGCCAATACATCGCTGCGGATTTTGAGATTTCTGGCCGCAAAGCTGGACGTCGTGAGTTTTTGCGCGGGCGCCGTGTGGTTGAAGATGGCACTCTTAAACTGACCAAGTATCACAGTGACGGATCAGCCTTGTTATCTTCTCTAACTTTCGGCGATGGTTTCATTGAGTTGACAGAAGATATGACTTCTGTTCGCAAGGGTGATCTTGTTCCGTTCATCAGCTTTGATGAAATTGGCCTTAGGTAACTCTGCTGGCTTGCATTTTCAGAATCGCGTGCGAGCCATTTTTCCACGCCTAGATCACTGGTTGCAATTTTAACAAGTTTGCCCTCAAAGCTGCGAAATATTGCAAGATATTACCGCGAAGCATCGTCATTTTGCTATTAATTAGCCTAATATGCCCAGCATATAGGTTGATCTACGGATACTTTTAGTGAAACATAAGCTCCGGTTATGCAGGGGCCTACCTTAAGAAACCCTGCCAAGATAATTAATTCGGGGACATAATATGCGTATTATGCGTTTGGCAGCAGTAGCAGCAATTGCGTTGGCAGCAGTTTCTGGCGCGGAAGCAAAAGAATGGACAAAGGTTCGCATGGGCACCGAGGGCGCCTACCCTCCATTCAACTATACCACCGCTGACGGAACACTGACTGGCTTCGACATTGAGATTGGCAATGCTCTTTGTGACGAGCTGAAGCTTGAGTGTACATGGGTTACTCAGGACTGGGACGGTATCATCCCTGGTCTGGTTGCTGGCAAGTACGACACCATCCTTGCTTCCATGTCCATCACTCCAGAGCGTATGGAAAAGATCTCCTTCTCTGAGAAGTACTACAACACTCCTCCAGGCATCGCAGTACGCAAAGATTCCGAGCTGAGCGAAGCCTCTCCAGAAGGCCTCAAAGGCGTTCGTCTTGGCGCACAGGGTAGCACCACGCACTCTCAGTTCGCTGAAGAGATCCTGAACGGCTCCGACGTTGCTCTTTACCCAACTTCTGAAGAGTACAAGCTAGATCTGGAAAATGGCCGTGTTGACGCTGTGGTTGACGACGTGATGGCTCTGGAACAGTGGATCAGCTCTGACAAGGGTTCTTGCTGTAAGATCCTTGGCACGATGCAGTCCGTTGAAGAGATCCACGGTAAAGGCGCAGGCATCGGCGTTCGTAAAGGCGACGAAGATCTTGCAGCTCTGTTCACCAAGGGCATCGCTGCTCTGCGTGCAAACGGCAAATACAAAGAAATCAACGACAAGTACTTCAAGTTCGACGTTTACGGCGAATAAGAGTAACTTGGCACTCAGCTGATTTATCAGCTGACGGTTTTGAGACCCTCGGGTGCTTTGCCCCCGAGGGTTTTATTTTGCCAATTTGACCAGTCAAAGTCACCAGTTTGGCAGAATGGCTCATTTAGTCTCTCAAAATGGCGATTTGTAATTGATTCCGGGAAAGCTCAAACCCGCTCTTCTGAGTGTGAAGGGACATAGTTTTCTCACTTAGCTCAGAAAGCGGGAGAAATATTCCCTCCACACAACCCGTCGAATTACCGGATATCACTTCACAATAACGGCACATGTCGCATTTTTCTTCCGATATCTCCGTTATTTCAGTTGAAGTCCCGCGCATTTTTTATAGTGTCCTTGGCAACAAATGCAGAGCACAACCAAAATGACCACTCTGCCAAAAAGAACAAGGATACACAGATGTCTTTTGCCCGTATGGCGCTTGCCACACTTATGAGCTTCACTGCTGTTTCAGCCCTTCAGGCAGATGAGATCACCAAACTGCGTATTGCGACAGAAGGTGCTTACCCTCCATTTAACTTCACAGGATCAGATGGTGTTCTGACTGGCTTTGATGTTGAGATTGGTAATGCACTTTGCGCTGAGATGAAGGTTGAGTGTGAATGGGGCACGCAGGAGTGGGATGGCATGATCCCAGGTCTGGTTGCTGGTAAATACGATGCGATCATCGCCAGCATGTCCATCACGGAAGAGCGGCTAGAGCGCATTTCGTTCTCTCGCAGCTATTACAACACGCCATCAACCATTGCAGTGCCTAAGGATTCTCCCGTTTCCGATATCACTCCAGATGCTCTGGAAGGCCTGTTGATTGGGGCACAGGGCGGCACCACGCACTCTGTTGTGGCGGAAGAGATTTACTCCGACGCTGATGTGTCACTGTACCCGACCTCTGAAGAGTACAAGTTGGATATCGAAAACGGTCGTCTGGATGCCGTGATTGATGATCTGAGTGTTTTGCAGAGCTGGGTGGATTCTGAAGCAGGCTCTTGCTGTAAGATCATCGGCTCTTTGCCAATCCAGCCTGAGTTACACGGTCAGGGCATCGGTGTTGGCGTTCGCAAAGGTCAGGAAGAGCTGGCAGATCGCTTCTCTCAGGCTATTCTCACAATTCGTGAAAACGGCACCTATAAGACGATCAATGACAAGTATTTCTCTCAGGATGCGTTTGGCGAGTAACAGCTGAAACGAGCCAAGAAAGATTCGAAGCTGGGGAAAGTTTCTGTGATGCATCACCGTTTTGTGGAACAACCATGCCCAAAACTGATCAGAATGGAAACTTACTCCTCTCAAGATGGAATGAATTGGCTATTTTCTGCTGACACCCCTACTCAAATAGGTTGAAATCTTATTTCTTCCATTTAAATATGCGCCCCGGCTGTGCAGGGAGCCATCTTGATGACCCCTGCCAAGAATTTACAAAGGGGAATACAAATGGGCTTCATGCGCTTTGCCACTGTTGCAACACTCGCACTTCTTGCTTCAACTCAGGTTCAGGCAAAGGAATGGACCAAAGTCCGAATTGGTACTGAAGCCTCGTACCCTCCATTTGCCTACACCACTGCCGATGGCAAGCTGGTTGGCTTTGAGATTGAACTGGGCAACGCGCTTTGCGCCGAACTGAAGGTTGAATGTGAATGGATGCCGGTTGACTGGGACGGATTGATCCCTGGCCTCGTTGCAGGCAAGTACGACACGATCATGGCATCTATGTCCATCACACCAGAACGGAAGCAGCGCATTCAGTTCTCTGAAAAATACTACCAGACTCCTCCGGGAGTGGCAGTACCAAACGATAGCAAGATCACTGAGGCATCCATTGAAGGAATGTCTGGTGCTCTTGTCGGCGCGCAGGTTGGCGCGACACACGCAGTGTTTGCTGAAGACATTTTGACTAAATCAGAAGTGTCTCTGTACCCTACTGCTGATGAATATAAACTCGATTTGGAAAGTGGTAGACTTGACGCTGCAGTTGATGACGTAGTTGTTCTTTCTGACTGGTTGAAGTCAGAGGAAGGCAATTGCTGTAAACTGCTCGGTACCATGTCACCTATTCCAGAGATACATGGTGAAGGCGTTGGTGTAGGCGTTCGTAAGAACGACCAAGACTTGGCAGACCTATTCTCCAAAGCGGTTATTGCTTTACGTGAGAATGGAAAGTACAAAGAGATCAACGACAAATATTTCGACTTTGACGCCTACGGAGAGTGATGGCGTCAAGCTGCAATACACTCTGACGGCGGGACCAGTTTCCC
>NZ_LCWX01000260.1:5485-13298 GCF_001431305.1 Pseudovibrio sp. POLY-S9 | reverse complement strand
GCCGTTCTAAAAAGAATAGGGGCAATCCCCGTAATGAATGAAATTTTCACACTCTTGTCCTTTGGGGACATGGGCTGGGGCGATGAGATAGCACTTGGCGTTGTTATGACCGTCTCCCTTGCGTTGGCAAGCCTTCCCATTGGCTTGCTTTTGGGGTTTCTGCTGGCGCTTGCGAAGAAGTCCGAAGAGCCTTCTCTCCGCGCTGCAGCCAACATTTACACGACAATTTTTCGGGGACTTCCCGAGCTTCTAACCCTTTTCCTTGTCTATTACGGCGGTCAGATCCTCATTCAACAAGTGCTTGCGCTGTTCGGGGAATTCTATTTTGAGGTAAACGCATTTCTGGCAGGTATGATTGCCCTGTCGCTTGTGTTTTCTTCCTACGCTTCCGAAGCTTTCCTTTCTGCCTTCCGCGCAATCAACAAAGGCCAGTATGAAGGTGCGAATGCGCTCGGTCTGGGATACGTGCAGACCATGCGTCTGGTTATCCTGCCGCAGCTCGTCCGCCTGTCCTTGCCTGCGCTGAGCAATCTGTGGCTCATCTTGCTGAAAGAGACCTCTCTGGTCTCCATTATCGGTCTGGCGGACATTATTCGCTATTCCAATATGGCAGCGCGGACCACCAAAGAACCGTTCCTGTTCTTTTCGGTTGCTTGCGTGATTTATCTCGTTCTGGCTGTGATCTCTTCCGGTGGCATTTCCCGCCTTGATGCATGGGCTAAACGCGGGGAGATCTCCAGATGAGTGATGCATCTATCGGCGCTCTGGGAAGCTACGTTCAATCTCAGGCCATTCAGGCAAAAGCCCCTCCTCCGTCTCCGACATCCCGTCCGTGGACGCCAACGCGTGTTGTCGGCACCACTTGGCTGACACTTTGGATTGTCAGCGGACTGGGCATTGTATGGTTCCTGCTGAATTCAAACAGCGTTGCATTGGTGTTTGGCGGCGAAGGTCTGCTGCCGGTTTCTCTCACCCACAATGCGAAGTTCCTGACTAAGTATGGTGAGAAATTTGTTTCCGGCTTCATCATCACGCTGAAGCTTGTTGGCGTTTCCATGCTGCTGGGCGTTCTGCTCTCCATTCCGATGACCTTCATGCGGATGAGCAAGAACCGTGTTTTGGGCGGCATTGCGTATGGCTACGTCTACTTCTTCCGTGGCACACCGCTGCTGGCACAGGTGTTTCTGATTTATTACGGCGCGGGTACGTTCCGTGAGCCACTGGAATCCGTTGATATTTGGTGGTTCTTCCGGGATGCGTGGAACTGTGCTGTGCTTGCGTTCACGCTGAACACCGCTGCCTATCAGGTGGAAATCCTGCGAGGTTCCATTGAGAACATTGCCAGAGGACAGTGGGAAGCTGCGTCTGCGCTTGGTCTTCCGAAGTGGGTGACTTTCTGGAAAATTATTCTACCGCAGGCTCTGATCGTCTCTCTGCGCCCTTATGGCAACGAGATCATTTTGATGATCAAAGGCTCTGCGATTGTAGCGATCATCACCATCTACGATCTGATGGGTGAAACGCGTCGTGCGTTCTCACGGACCTATGACTTCCAGGCGTATGTTTGGGCCGCGATTGCCTATCTGGTGATGGTGGAGACATTGCGCCGGGCATGGGATCGCATTGAGGCTCGTTTGACGCGCCACCTAAAAAGATAAGCCAATAGGCAGAGATAAATACTTGAAAGCGCGGGTCCAAAAGCCTGCGCTTTTTTCATTGGTACATCTAAGGCTCGTTGCGTTCAGTAACGCTCACGCATCGC
The DNA here is from genome assembly GCF_001431305.1 of Pseudovibrio sp. POLY-S9. Taxonomy (NCBI): domain Bacteria; kingdom Pseudomonadati; phylum Pseudomonadota; class Alphaproteobacteria; order Hyphomicrobiales; family Stappiaceae; genus Pseudovibrio; species Pseudovibrio sp. POLY-S9. The sequence goes on along the minus strand of NZ_LCWX01000260.1, from coordinate 11,536 downwards.
GCTCCCGCATCTTTGGTGGAGCGAATTCTTGTCGTTGGATTGAATACAATAAAACGGAACGCGCGCTCGTGAATTTACGTGGTATCTGCTGGTGAAGCTGGTAGTGTTGCTGCGCTCTGATTCAAGATTATAAGGATAGTCCGATGGCAAAGGTCGCGTTTATTGGTTTGGGTGTTATGGGATACCCAATGGCGGGTTTTCTGGCCTCACGTGGTGGGCATGACGTTACCGTTTACAACCGGACAACAGCCAAAGCAGAGGCATGGGCCAAAGAATACGATGGCTCCTTCGCTCTGACCCCTCAGGAGGCCGTTGAGGGCTGTGACGTTGTTTTTGCTTGTGTTGGCAACGACAACGATCTGCGCTCTGTCACGACTGGCGAGAACGGCGCATTTCACGGCATGAAGGCTGGCGCTATCTTCGTGGACCACACCACAGCTTCTGCTCAGGTGGCTCGCGAGCTGGATGAGGCAGCACGTGCGGGGGGATTTTCCTTCCTTGACGCGCCCGTCTCAGGTGGGCAGGCAGGTGCTGAGAATGGTGTGCTGACCGTTATGATTGGCGGCGAGGAAGACATCTTCAATCGCGCAAAACCGTTCATCGATTGCTTTGCAAAGTTTGCCGGTTTGATGGGTCCTGTTGGCGCTGGCCAGCAGACCAAGATGGTCAATCAGATTTGCATTGCTGGTCTGGTGCAGGGTCTGTCTGAGGCAATTCATTTTGCGCAGAAGTCCGGCCTTGATGTTGAGAAAGCTATTTCAGCAGTGCGCGGCGGGGCGGCACAGTCCTGGCAGATGGAGAACCGCTGGGAGACTATGCGTGACGGTGAGTTCGAGCATGGCTTTGCGGTGGACTGGATGCGCAAGGATCTGAAGATCTGTCTTGAGGCAGCTGACGAGGTTGGCGCACGCCTGCCGGTGACAGCGCTGGTGGATCAGTTCTATTCAGAGGTTCAGGGCATGGGTGGCAATCGCTGGGATACCTCCAGCCTGATTGCCCGGCTGAACAACGCCGACAAGAAGTAAGAAAACACAAAGCCCCGATCAAATGACCGGGGCTTTTTTAATTCTCAGTTTTGCCGACCAAGTCCTATGACATGTTTGCTTTTGGCTTTTCGGCGATGATGTAAGACAGTGGCAGTTCAGTTGTGTACTTGATCTGCTCCATCGCAAAGGACGTGGACACGTCTGCGATATTTACCTTTGCAATCAGCCGCTTATAGAAATCATCATAAGCATCAATGTCTGGCACGGCAACGCGCAACAGGTAGTCTACCTGTCCGGCCATACGGTAGAATTCCACCACTTCCGGGAACTCTCGGATGACATCTGCAAATTTGCGGAGCCAGTCGTCGGTGTGTTCGTTGGTGGTGATGGCGACGAAGGCGGTGACTTTGGCGTTGACCTTCTTTGGGTCAAGCACTGCAACGCGGCGGGTGATGACGCCGTCTTCTTCCATCTTCTGGATACGGCGCCAGCATGGGGTGGTTGATAAGCCGACGCGGCGACCGATCTCAGCTACGGGAATGGTGCTGTCTTCTTGTAGAATGGACAGAATGCGACGGTCGATCCTATCGATCATATTATACCCCTATCTCCCACCGGAATTATTGTTTGGCGCAAAATCATTGCAGGAAGCATAAGGTCATGTGAAATGTTATTCCAGCTTCAAACAGCAAGATTTATGCAGGAATATAGGTTTTCGTTCTACGTATAATTAAATTCATGAAATTTATTTTCATCAAGATGGATTTTAGCGGGAGCCAAAGAAAACCGTTCTCATAATTATAGGCACATAAAAAAAGAATCTCTCAAATCAGCTCAAAAGACGGCTTACTTCTTCTTTCAGGAGCGGAAGCAGCTCGTTTTCGAACCAGGGATGCTTTTTTATGTGTGCATTGTTGCGCCAGGAAGGATGAGGGAGCGGAAGAACGCGAGGGCCGAGGCCCTGGGCGTGGCGCTCGACTGTCCTGTCCCAGATTGAACGAAAATCAGCAATTGTTTCCCAGAGGCGTTTTTTGGTCAGCTCGGGCATGTGGTAGGCCTGTGCGTAGCCACCTATTGCCAGCAGTGTTTCAATCTGTGGCATATTGCTGAATATTTCTTGATGCCAGGTCTTCCTACATTCCGGCCTCGGCGGCTTGTCGCCCCCTTTTGAGTCCAATCCCGGAAAACACAGGCCCATGGGGATAATTGCAAGTTTGGCGGGGTCGTAGAAGACCTCTTCACCTATACCCATCCAGTCACGCAAGCGATCTCCTGACGGGTCTGTAAACGGTTTGCCAGAGGCGTGGACGCGCGTTCCCGGTGCCTGACCGCATATGGCGATACGTGCTGTTGAGGACAGCACAACAACTGGCCTTGGCTCGTGGGGCAATGGCTGGCGGATGGGTTGCTCTACACAAACCCTGCACGCGGCAATGCGCTCTCTTAAGCGCTGGAGGTCTCTTTCATCACCTGAAGGGCTGCCTGCACGCCCGGACGCTCTGTCATTTTTGCATACCATCTGCGCAGATTACCAAGTTCCTCAGGGACTTGCAGCTTAATTACGCGAGCAAAGTTGATTGCTGCGAACAATGTGATGTCAGCGATTGAATACCGGTCACCGGCAACAAACTGATTGTCTGCCAGTTGCCTATCAAAAATGGCCAGTGTCTCCAGAACTTTAGGTCTGTTCGCCTCTCCCCATTCCTTGATCTGCGGCTGCTCCAGCGGAGCCATGGCCGGATTGGTGTGGCGGAATACCTGAGAAATCTGGTTTAACAGCCTCAGATCAGCGCGCCGGTTCCACATCTCAATCAGCGCTCTTTCCTTGGCCGTCTGGCCCAGCAAAGGCTTGAGTGGGTTCATTTCTTCTATGTAGCGACAGATGGCACAGCTTTCAGATATCGCTGTTCCATCCTCCAGCACGAGCACGGGCAACCGCTGGAACGGATTGATCGCTTTAAACTCATCTGCCTTCAATTCGCCATGCATGAAATCTACGTAGGCAGTGTTAACCTTAACGCCCTTCTCAGCAAGGAATAGAGTGACGCGAAAAGGGTTAGGTGCTTGCCTATGGCTATAAAGTTTCAACGGTGCCTCCCAACAACCACGAGCTGTTGCCCCTACAATCTAAAAGAGAATCTGTCCCAAAATGGGGCAAAAACCTAGCATTTTTTAGACCCTGTAAACTCAACATTAACCTTATGAATCAGAGCAATCTTAAGAGATCATGTTCATTCTGGTCAAAAGAGCAAGTATCCCGTCAATCTATTGGCACACAGAGGCCGAGAATACATGAACAACGGATCGTCGCAGAATAGTAAGGACAAAACAACTATTAATCGTGCCCGAGCAAATCGCCGGCGCGAGGTTGCACGTACCGTAACGGATGCTCGCGAACGTCTTGGCACCGTTGAGGGCGTGAGACCCAGTTTTGAAGCTGATCTTATTTTGATGTTCGTGAAGAACAGATTGTCCGTGGCCTACGCCATGCCGATGATCGCCATTGTGGCTGCGACCATCTCAAGTGTATGGCTTCCTGTGGAAGTGGCCGGAGGCTGGCTAGCCGCCATGCTGATCGCTCACTCCCTTATTCTTCTTTCTACAAAACGAATGGAAAAAAGCTTAGCTCAGGAAGGTGATCTGCGCTCAATTCGCAGAGAGCTTTTTGCTGGTGACATGCTCTATGGCATTGTTTGGGCTATCTTTTTTATCGGAAACCTGCAGTTCAACACGGATTACGGGTTTGGCGTTTTCCAGTTTGCGACCATGCTGATCGTCATTGCTATGGCGACCATGTTGTCGTCCCCTCTCCCCGGCGCTTTGCTGGCTGCCACGGCCCCGATTACGGGCGCACTGATCTTCAGTTTCTGGCAGTATGACAGCATGCCTCATTATGCGATGGGGATGATGGCGATAGGGGCGCAGCTGTTCTTTTATATCCTCAGCAAACAGTTGCATAACTCCGCTTTGACCTTGCTGGAATACCGCGCAGAGAAGGACCATCTGATCTCCGAGATGGAACAGGTGAATGCAATTTCTCAGGAAGCGCGGCGGCGGGCTGAGGAAGCGAACCTGGCTAAAACACGTTTTCTTGCGACAATGAGTCACGAATTACGCACACCTCTGAATGCGATTCTCGGGTTCTCTGAGGTGATGAAGGACGAAGTTCTTGGCCAGATGCATAATAAAACCTATCTGGATTACTCCAAGGATATCAATCAGTCTGGTGAGCATCTGCTCAATCTGATCAATGAGATTTTAGACCTGTCTCGCATTGAGGCAGGCCGTTATGAGTTGCAGGAGGAACCAGTCTGTCTGCGTGACGTGGCAGCAGCCTGCAAGCACATGATGCACATGCGGGCGGCGGCGAAGAACATCGAGATTCATGAGATATACGAGAGTGGTCTGAGCAAAGTCTGGGCCGATGAAAAAGCCCTGCGCCAGATGGTGCTGAACCTTTTGACCAATGCCGTGAAGTTTACGCCTTCTGAGGGGGAAATCTCAATTCATGTGGGCATCGACAATTCAGGCGGTCAGTACATCAGTGTAAGCGATACAGGTACTGGTATTCCTGAGGAAGAGATCCCTGTGGTGCTGCAGGCTTTTGGTCAGGGCACGCAGGCTATTCAGGATGCAGAGCAAGGCACCGGCCTTGGCCTTTCCATTGTGCAAGCGCTGGCGCATATGCATGAGGGCGAGTTCAAGCTTGCCTCCAAATTGCGAGAAGGAACGCAGGCGACAATCTCGCTGCCAGCCAAGCGCGTGCTGAGCCATATCGACCCGATCCCCACACCAGACCCGAGTACACGCAAGGATAGAGAGCCCTTGCTTCGTGCAGGCTAAGGGTATACGTTCCTAATTTGTTCTAGGCGCGTATATTGGGGGATGTATGCTTCGTGGTTCATGCCATTGCGGTGCAGTTCAATTTGAATTTCGTGAAAATCCAGAATGGCTGACAGAGTGCAATTGCTCTGCCTGTCGTCGTTACGGCACTGTTTGGGCGCACGGATCACCCAGGAATGTGAGCATTGAAAAAGCTCCCGATGCGACATTCACCTATATTTGGGGTGATAAGATGATCGCGTTCCACACCTGTAAAACTTGCGGAAACACCACTCACTGGTCCGATCTGGACGAGGGCTATGACCGTATGGCAGTCAACACACGCCTTGTGCCGATTGAGGATGTGAAAGACATCTCCATCCGTCATTTTGATGGCGCTGATACGGGGCAGTTTCTGGATTAAACCCATTCTCTTTTCATCGTGATCCTGCACCCTGCTTTGCTTTGGGTTTAAGGATCGACGCTTCTATTCATTTACCTATTCATTTACGGGGAGAAACACATGTTACGTGGCTCATGCCATTGCGGTGCAGTTAAGTTTGAATTTCGTGAAAGACCAGAGTGGCTGACGGAGTGTAATTGCTCTGCCTGTCGTCGCTACGGCACCATCTGGGCGCATGGTTCGCCCAAGAACGTGAGTATTGAGAAAGAGCCGGACGCGACCTTTACGTATTTGTGGGGCGACAAGGGCCTTGAGTTCCATACCTGCAAAACGTGCGGAAACACCACGCACTGGGCGCCGGTTGATCCTGACGGGGATAAAATGGCGGTGAACACACGGCTGGTGCCTGCTGAGGATGTGAAAGACATCCGTGTGCGCCACTTTGATGGTGCTGATACCTGGCGCTTTGTCGATTAGCGCAGCTCATCAAACCAACGTTTGCGTTGCTATGTGCGTTGGTTTGAAAGGAAAGCGTTTTTCCTGCGTTATTTGCTGAAATTGAAAAAGGCCGCCTCAACTCGTCTGAGTGAGGCGGCCTTTCTTCAATTTATTCCCCTCCTCGGCGGAGGGGTTATTCTCAAATTAGTCCTGAGCAGCAACGCCTGCATCAGCGAAGGTCGCCATGCCTGTATGCGTTGCTGCTGCTGCTTTGATGATGCCAGCTGCGATGGCTGCACCGGAACCTTCACCCAAACGCATGCCCAGATCCAAAAGAGGCTTGCCGCCCATCTCGGTCAGGGCGCGGCGGTGTGCAGGCTCAGCGGAGGCATGAGAGAACAC
>NZ_LCWX01000260.1:2776-5277 GCF_001431305.1 Pseudovibrio sp. POLY-S9 | reverse complement strand
ACCCCCGCCATTGCTGCGATTTCGCGGCCACCGATCCGGCGCAGAACTTCCAGAGGCTCAACTTTGCCCGGTCCGCCGATCCGCTGCACAGCTTGCTCAACAACAGCAATCTTGTTTTTCAGCGCATCACCCTGAACGCCAGTGCCCGGACCAACCCATTCTTCTGCAGTGCCGCCGAACAGCGCGTAGAAGATGGCAGCAGCTACAGTGGTGTTTGCGATGCCCATTTCGCCAAGGCAGAGCAGATCCGTCCCGCCGGAGATCGCTTCCATGCCGAAGGCCATGGTTGCTGCGCACTCGGATTCTTCAAAGGCGTCTTCCTCAGAGATGTCCGGAGTTGGCATTTCGAGCGCCAGTTCAAACACTTTGAGGCCGAGGTCATAGGCAATGCAAAGCTGGTTTACGGCTGCGCCGCCCGCTGCAAAGTTGGAGACCATCTGTGCGGTCACTTCTTTCGGGAAAGCAGAAACGCCTTTGTCAGCAACGCCATGGTTTGCGGCAAACACAGCAACCAGTGGGCGGGTGACTTTTGGCATTGGCATGCCCTGCCAGGCTGCCAGCCATTCCACCAGCTCTTCCAGACGGCCCAAAGAGCCTTGAGGCTTCGTCAACTGCGCATCGCGTTTCTTCACCGCCTCAATTGCTTCAAGGCTTGGACCGGGCATTGCGCCCACCAGGTTTCTGATATCATCGAATGGCAGTGCAGACGTTGCAAGAGACATACGCTTCTCCGAACTTAAAGCAGTTCTCATTCAGGTTGGATCAGTTGAACTGCTTTAGCTTTTGTTTCCGCGCACCTTTGATCCGAAAACCGGTTTCCACTTTTCGGAGATGCACATTAGTTGACCCGCAAAATGAATTTTTGCGCCTTGTTGTTTGCGCAGATCTATAAGCCACTGGAGGCAGAATACAAATGAGACTTATCAACTATTTGTGGTTTCCACGGCTTTGCAAACTACAAATTGTTGTTCTAACTGAATCCAGCGGTATTTCATGCCTGTTTCATTTCTGTGAGAACCCATCATGTCCGACGACAAACATTCAGAAGATTCTCTTCCCACACCTTCCTCCATTTTGGCCGAGGTGGCGGAACTGGTGCGCTTCTTCTCCCGCATTCCCCTGCCGAAACTTGGGAGCTGGGATGATTTGAACACAGCACCGGATTTTCGTATGCGCGCACGCAGCATTCCGCTGGCGGGTGTTGTCATTTCACTGCCAAGCATGCTGGTGTTGCTCATACTCTCCCAGAGTGCTCTGTCGCCTGCCATTATTGCGCTGCTTGCGGTTGCTGTGGCTGCAGCTGTGCAGGGCTGCCTGCATGAAGACGGCCTTTCTGATGTGGTTGACGGGTTCTTTGGAGGTCATACGGCTGAGCGGCGGCTTGAGATCATGAAAGACAGCCGTATTGGGGCTTTTGGCACTGTGGCGCTGGTGCTTTCCCTGAGCCTGCGCTGGCTGCTGCTTTCCATGTTGCTGGAGAGGTTTGGCGGCATGGGCGCGGCGCTTGGCTATCTGGCAGCGGAAACGACTGGCCGGGTTGGGATGATCTGGATCTGGAACACGATGCCACCTGCTTATCATGGCGGACTATCCTCCCGCTTTGGCATCCCCCAGAACAGTGCTGTCTCCTGGGCCGCGGGCTTTGCCTTGCCACTGCTGATCATAAGCTTGTTCTACCTCAGCTTCTGGCAGGTGGCGTTTGGGGCAGCATTCAGCTTTGTGGTGGTGGGTACCTTGGCAAAACTGTCTCTGGCAAAAATCAAGGGCATCACTGGTGATGTTTTGGGGGCTGCGCAACAAGTTGGTTCACTGGGCTTCCTGCTGGGCGTCCTTGCTCTTTAGAGCCTGCTGCGTGTTCTTGCCTGAAAACCGGAGCGGCGCTTTTAAGAAACCATCATTGTGCAATCTTTTGCTAGCATTTTAGCTTTATTCTACGCGCATTGATTGCCTAGAACACGTTTGTCTTACTGATTGAACCTTACGGGCTCGGAGAAATCATGAAGCTTTCTTTTGCTTGCGCACTGTCTGCATTAAAACGCGCTGCCACTGTTGCACTGGCCGCTGCCGTCCTTGCCGGTTGTGCCTCCCGGCCCGGACCAGATGCCTTGCGTGTTTCTTTAGAGGAAGCGCCGGGGACCAGAGAAGTCAGCATGCTCATCGCCACCACACGCGCACGCTCTGACGTTCCTCACCAACTTTACTCTTCCAAGCGTTCTGAAGAACTGGATTTTGGGTCGGCAACCATTTCTATTCCACCAACCCATAAGCCAGGTACGATTGAGTGGGCTTCTTCTTCTCCCGGCAATCCCAACAAGGATTTCGTGGTCCGTCAGGCCGCTTACATCGATGGTAATGCAGCGTTTCGCCAGCAGGTGAACCGGCAACTGGCGAAGCGCTCTGAGAAAGAGCGCGAGGTTGTGCTGTTCATCCATGGGTACAACACCCGCTTTTCTGAAGGCGTGTTTCGTCTGGCGCAGATGGCGGCAGATGCGAAAGCTAAC
>NZ_LCWX01000260.1:0-2679 GCF_001431305.1 Pseudovibrio sp. POLY-S9 | reverse complement strand
CGGGTGCCTGTGTTGTTTACGTGGGCCTCTGCAGGCAACCTGACTGATTACATCTATGATACGAATAGCGTGACGGTTGCGCGTGACGGGTTGGAGCAAGTTTTGCAAGAGCTGGCCAACTCAAACGCGACCCGCGTCACCATTCTTGCACACTCGCTTGGCAACCTGTTGTTGCTGGAGACTTTGCGACAGATGGAACTGCAAGGTCACGGGCTTTTGAAGAACAAAAAGGTCACGATTGTGATGGCCTCGCCTGACATCGACATTGATGTTTTCAAAACAATGATTACTTCTCTTGGGTACAGAGCAAACCCCGTTTTTGTGCTGGTCTCGCGTGATGATCGTGCGTTACGCTTCTCTCGCCGTATTGCCGGTGGCAAAGCCCGTGTTGGTGGCATCGAGAATGACGAGGAGCTCACCAAGCTTGGTGTTGTTGTGATTGACCTGACAGATGTGCAGGGTCAGGATAGCGTCAACCATGATAAGTTTGCGCAGCTTGCCCAGTTTGGGCCGCAACTGGTCGGAGCCCTGGAGCAAGGCTCCATGGCCAGAAGCCAGCAAGGGATTGGTGGCCGTCTTGGCAACGCTGGACGCAGCTTTACCGAGTTTTTGGGTAACACTGCGAAAATCGTGATCAGCACGCCTGGATCTGTTGCCGCAACGCGCTGACGATTGCGGCCTGATAGCGAATGATTTGTAGGACTTTATTTTGTCAGTCACTTTAGAACCACCCGCCAGCCCTTGTTTAAAACTGTGTAAGCTGGATGAAGACCGGAGGATGTGCGTGAGCTGTTGGCGCCTTTTGAGTGAGATCGCCGGATGGGGGTCCCTCTCCGCGCAAGCTCAACATGATGTGCTGGCAAAGCTACCTGCCCGGAAAGCCAGATTTATCACGGTAACACAGGAGGATGTACAATGCGCTGGACGATAGGCCTTGTCATCCTTATTGGCGCAATGGTGATTGGCGTTGCGACTGGTTACCTTGGAACACCTGAGTTTTTGGGCGATAAGTTTCAGGAGGACGGGCCGCGCCTCGTTGCCCTGCTCGCCATGGGGATTGTGATTGGCATGGGCGTGCTGATCCGCCGTCCAAAATTCCGCGAAGTTTTTGGCGCAGTCATCTTCTGGGGTGGTTTGGCTCTGCTGCTGATTATCGGCTACTCGTACCGCTATGAGTTGATGACCGTTCGTGACCGTGTGATGTCCGAGCTGTTCCCCGGCTCTATTTCGCAGACAGCAAGCGGCGAACTGGTGATCTCTCGCGGCATCAACCATCAGTTCTTCATTGATGCGCAGGTGGATGGCACCTCTGTCGATATGCTGGTGGATACGGGCGCGTCCCATATCACCCTGTCTTATGGCGATGCCCGCCGGGTTGGCATCGATACACAGAACCTGTCCTTCACGACACCGGTTTCGACTGCCAACGGCATGGGTTTTGTGGCCCGTGTGCGCTTGCAGGACATGCAGATTGGAGACTGGGACTTAAACGATGTGCCTGCCTTTGTGGCGCAGGAGGAGATGCTCTCCACCAGTTTGCTGGGCATGAGCGCTCTGAACACGTTTGCCAGCTGGCGCGTGGAAGGCAACCAGCTGATCCTGAAAGCCCGTTGAACAATCATCTGATATCAGATAAAAGAAAGCCGCTGACATCACTGTCAGCGGCTTTTCTTGTTTCTAAGAGGGGCTGGCTTACAGCAGGCTGAAGGTAAACCGGGCGCAAGCGATGAGCAGGAAGACACCGAACGCGACCTCTAGCTTGCGCTTTGGCAGATTGTGTGCGAAGTGCGCGCCCAGTGGGGCCACATAGATTGTGATTGGAATGATCAGCGCCACGGCCAGCAGGTTGATGTAGCCAACAGAGAACGGCGGCAGATTGGGTGCGCCCCACCCTGCTGCAACCATGCCGAAGACAGCCGGAATTGAAATCAACACTCCAACACCGGAGGATGTTGCAACAGCCTGATGGATTGGGCGGCCAAACAAGGTCATGAAGGTGTTGTTCATAACGCCGCCGCCGATGCCCATGAGCGTTGAGAAGAAGCCGATCAGCACGCCAATGAGCGCACGCACCGGATTGCCCGGAATATCGTTGCCCAGCTTCCAGCTTTCACGGTTGAACAGCATGCGCATGGCGACCACGAACGCGATCACTGCAAAGATGCCCTTGAGCGTATCCCCTGAAACGAGCGCAGCAACATAAGATGCCAGCAGCACGCCAATAGGCACCGGAATGATCCAGCTTTTCAGCAAAGACAGATCCACGGCGCCCTTCTTTTTATGTGCGAAGAAAGACCGTAGAGACGTTGGGACGATCACTCCCAGAGAGGATGCTACCGAGATGTGGACAACGACGTCAGGATCAACGCCCACTTCTGTTAAAATGGTCACGAGAACCGGCACAAGGATTGCGCCGCCTCCGATACCAAACAATCCTGCCAGAAAACCTGCTAGTGCGCCGGAGGCAACCAATGCCGCTCCGAAACCCAGCATAGACGCTGAAATCATGTCCATGCTGCCCCCTCCTCAATTCCAAACGAATTTTTCTACACGTACCCTTGTCCGAAAACTAGCGTCCATTCTTCGGGAATACGCATCCCTCAAGCGCACTCTTGTCCGAAAACCGGTAGCCACTTTTCGGGAGTGCGCTTTAAATCAATGCGGCCTCTTTTTGCTCGC
>NZ_LCWX01000259.1:0-2598 GCF_001431305.1 Pseudovibrio sp. POLY-S9 | reverse complement strand
CAACGTTCCCGAACTCATGGCAATGGAGGAAGCAGCATGACCTTCCTTCCCCTCATCTTCACTGTAAACACCCTCCGCATGTGGCAGCTCTACTGGTTCGGAATGGAGCCGGCTCGCTATGGAACAGCCCTAGAGCAGGAGAACGAGCAATGAAGTGCCCTAGCTGCGTTGGAACCGGACGCGATGACTATTTCCACCTTGCATTAAGCGAGTGCGAACGCTGCAACGGAACCGGCTCTCTCCCAATTGAAGACCTCAATCCGTCTGCCCTGAAGACTGCTTCGAAAGCTTTTTGGGAAACACAGTCTACGAGCAAGCAAGTCCCTTTCGACGAACTCACCCTGAGCAATCAAATGGACCTCTCTTGGCACGCTGCGAAGATCATTCTCGCCTACCAAGAACGCGACGAAGAAACACGGAGCTGACCATGCCAGTCTTAGCACCTAAAGCCACTGTATCAGCAGTCGAAACCATCAGAGATACAGCCAGAACCGCGGGCTATTCGGTACCTGCTTTCAAGCGGATCATTGAGGAGTTCATCTACCCGCTTCGCTGGTCAGAACCGCAGTCTCGCCCACCTCAGGACGCTCACTTTAAGACCTTCGAGTTCTACTCCAAGCCGCCTCTTATGCTCTACATGATCGTGCGCCGGGACTGGTATAACGGGAAAACCGATTGGCTCGCATACTTCCAGCGCGCCAACGGCATCTATTCTTCAGACAACAAGACACACAGCACATTCAAAGAAGCCGCCGCTGCCTGCAACAAGTTCCATCGCGACCACGTCTTGAAACTTATCGACCTGGAGGCAGTTTGCAGCGAGGTCTTTGAGATGGTGGCGAACGTGCTGGAAGCCAAAACCGGCACAGCCGACAAAACCCCGTGCCCCTCCTGCTCTGGCAACGATGCAAACCGTTGCGACTGCGTAGAGGATTACTGCACCTGCACGCTCCCTCGCACAAATTGCGACCATTGCAACAACAAAGGCTGGCTACCCCAGACACCCGCCAGCAACCTCCTCACTGAAGAGGAGAGCAAGCTGGCAGCATTCCAGCACGTCACCCACGCCCATTAGCATTGCCGAGGTTACTCCTCCCAAGCGCGAAAGCGTCGCCTCGGCATGAGCGGCTCAGGAAAGGCGCACCTGAGCCGCTTCCCCTTCTTCCTCAATGTTGGAGCAAAGCAATGCCAATTTATCTGGATAAACACGCTGAACTTCTCAAACCTCGCGCAGGCGAACTGTGGCGGCCCAGCAATGGCGTCGAAGGTGACCTGTTTGAAGAGAGACTTTGCGCTTGCTGCACCAAGTCTGGACCAAACGGCAAGAGTTGCTCAATCAGCTTTGCGGCTTTCTTTCATGATGTGGACCACCCCAACTATCCGAAGGAGTGGGTGATTAGCGAGAAAGGCCAACCATCCTGTACCGCCCATGAACGCTGTTTATTCGCGGTCTAAAGCATTTCCTGATCCTGTTATTGCGGAGTTCTCGATGTTCCACCTCTTCCTCAAATACCATGAGTTCAGAGGCTCGCAAGAAGAAGGCCCAAGCCTTCTCATCAAGCGCCTTGTGTCGTTCCTCGGCTGCAAGATCCAGCTCCACAAGTTCGTTAGAGCCGATAACGAAGGCGCGTTTCACACCCATCCGGCTTGGGCCATACGTGTCGTACTTCAAGGCGGATATGTCGAAGAACTTGGCACCGGAGAACTCCGCGAATGGAAGCCCGGAAACATCGGGATTGTTCGCCCCGAACTTGAGCACCGCATCCACAAACTGCGCAACGGTTATGTGAGCTATTCGCTTAGGCTACGCGGTCCAAAAGTCCGCAACATCAAGCTGCGAGGTTACCCTGAGCGACTTGATGAAAGCAGGAGCGAATAATGCGCTTGGAGTTAGAAGCCAACCCCGTCCATGTCGGCTTATGCCTGACAAAGAACCCTGCGGCTTTAGCAGAGTTACTGAGTGCGATGGCAGCGAGCGCTCCAGACGACCTCGCCACAAAGGTCAATCAACACATGCCAAGCGGGATGCGAGATCGCACCGCAGACCTGCTTGAAAAGCTCTTACTCACCATCTCAGCCTTCAATCAAGGAGACGATCATGGATAGCTTGAACACCAGCAACCCGGATTACTACGAGGACGGAATCCGGTTTGGCACCAGACCCGAGTTGATCGCGCAGATTAAGAAGCTGCAAGAAGAACTCGCGACAGCTAAGAGCACAGAGAGCGACAGACTACTCGAAGAGATGGAAGGTTCTCTGGAGAGCGTCGACATGGGCATCGCGTTTATGCCGCCAACCACCAGCCACGAATACGCCAAAGGCTGCAACGATAACCTTGAAGAAGTCCGCCGCGTACTCAGTGAAGTGTTTGACACCTCCGAAACCCGAGAACCTTGCTTGCTGAACAGGCTGGACAAGATCGCGAACCGCTTTCTTTGGGGCGTTCACTTCATTGGCCCAGACGAAATATGGGCAGCAGAGAGCTACGCCGCAGCAGTAAGGCTGGCAAAGCAGCACAATCAACATTTCATCAGCTCTATGGAAACCACAGATGTTGCCGTCATTGCAGCGCCAACACCTTGGATTGGCGAGCCAGA
>NZ_LCWX01000258.1:1116-1359 GCF_001431305.1 Pseudovibrio sp. POLY-S9 | reverse complement strand
ATCTATCTGGGTCTGGTGTTTGTGCTGCATTTCTGGCTCGGCATGCTGGCACTGGCTGGCGCAGTCATCATCCTCTCTCTGGTGCTTGCCAACGAGTTTATGAGCCGCGATCCCTCCAGAGAGCTGGCCTCACAAAACGCACAGCGCAGCAACACCCGCTCCGGCGCTCGCCGCAACGCGGAAGTGGTGCGCGCCCTTGGCATGAGCTCCACACTCACCAACAAGTGGGATGAAACCAACGCC
>NZ_LCWX01000258.1:0-989 GCF_001431305.1 Pseudovibrio sp. POLY-S9 | reverse complement strand
GACCGCGCCTCCCTGTTCGCCACCGCTATCAAAGCCTTCCGCTTTCTGCTCGGTTCTGCCGTTTTGGCCGTGGGTGCATGGCTTGCGATCCTTCAGGAAGTCTCTCCTGGCGTTATGATCGCAGCGTCCATCATCACCTCCCGTGCTTTGTCTCCTGTGGAGCAGGCTGTTGGCCAGTGGCGCGTGTTCATCGCAGCCCGTCAGGCCCGCACCCGTCTGGAAAAATCGCTGGAAGGTCTGGATGAGACCCCGCCAGAAACCGAACTGCCACTGCCCAGCAAGGCCCTCAATGTACAGCAAATCGCAACAGCACCTCCCGGTGCACGTGCTGTCACACTGGCTGGTGTCAACTTTGAGCTCAAGGCAGGTGACGGCATGGGCATTATCGGCCCGTCTGGATCTGGCAAAACCAGTCTGGTCCGTGCGCTTGTGGGTGTCTGGCCAATCCTGCGCGGTGCCGTTCGTCTGGATGGCGCTGAGCTGGGCCAGTGGTCGGAAGATCGTCTGGGCACAGCAGTTGGCTACCTGCCGCAGGATGTGGAACTGTTTGACGGCACCATTGCCGAAAACATCTCCCGCTTTGCGCCAGAACGCGATGACGAGAAGATTTTGGAAGCCGCCCAGCTTGCCAACGTGCATGAGCTGGTCACCAGTCTGGCTGACGGTTATGACACACAGGTTGGCGAAGGCGGGGCATTGCTTTCTGCCGGACAGCGCCAGCGTGTGGGTCTGGCCCGTGCGCTTTATGACAGCCCGTTCCTGATCGTGCTCGATGAGCCGAACTCCAATCTGGATTCAGAAGGCGAAGCAGCCCTGACCCGCGCTATCAAGCTGATGCGCGAGACCGGCAGCATTGTCATTGTCGTTGCCCACCGTCCAAGCGCGATCTCTGCTGTTGATCTGCTGCTTGTTGTGAAGGATGGCCAGCAGGCCGCCTTTGGCCCGAAAGACGAAGTCCTGCCAAAAATCAGCGCCCCAGCTGGTGTGCC
>NZ_LCWX01000257.1:0-425 GCF_001431305.1 Pseudovibrio sp. POLY-S9 | reverse complement strand
CCTGAGACGATTGGCGCTGCAAAGGATGTGCCTTGAGTTGCCTCATAATCGTCGCCAAAGGTTGAGCCGTTATCATTTTCAACGAGGCGAGATGTCGAAGTCACATTAGAGCCCGGAGCTGAGACGAGAATGGACGCACCGGGATTGGAAAACGGATCTTGTGCGATTTGAAGATTTCCAAGATCTCCTTCAGCGTTAATCGCGCCCACAGTGATGGAGTAACGGCTGTTTGTAAGGTCATGGGCGTTGGTGTCATGCCCTTCCTGTCGGTCATTACCACCAGAGACCACAACAATTGTTCCCAGTTCAATACGTCCTAAGCCTGTCGCCTGTTCAAGCAGCGTTGTGCTTACAGAGTTGCCATTTTGGTCGACGACTGCGTTCGCAAAAAGATCTTCTGTCCCCCAACTGTTGTTGGCAATATC
>NZ_LCWX01000256.1:0-464 GCF_001431305.1 Pseudovibrio sp. POLY-S9 | reverse complement strand
ACAGGCTTCATTGCCCGCTCGGCACAATTGTTGTCCAGCTCCAGAGAGCCATTGTCCAGATAGGCGCGCGCTTTGGGTAGGCGCGTGAGGGCATAGCGGATTGCTCCGGCCAATGCTGACTTGCCGGATATTCTTGCAAGCTGCGAATGGAGCCAGTCTTCCAGATCATCGAAGACAGGTTTGGCCTGTTCCTGCCTCTGTCGCACCCGCTCCGGCGGCGGCTTGCCGCGTGCCTGTTTCTCGACCTTATAGAGTTTTGCAATCCGCTGGATGGCTTCGCCAGCTATACTTGAGCCTTGCGATGCGTGAACATCAACGAACTTGCGCCGGATATGCGCCATACAGGCCATTTCTGCTGCTTTGTCATGGCCAAACAAAGCTTTGAAGCCCGCATAGCCATCGGCATGGATCCAGCCTTTATAGCCGCTCAGGTGTCCTTGCGGGTGCTCGCCCTTGCGATCTAC
>NZ_LCWX01000255.1:0-1535 GCF_001431305.1 Pseudovibrio sp. POLY-S9 | reverse complement strand
TGGACAATAGCATTCATAACAAACTCACTGGCAAAAGAAAAAACAAAGGATCTATAAGAATTAGGAGTGATCTGGCGAACTTAGCTGGTGCATCACCTTCGGCGGCGGATAGGGTTTTCCAGCAGAGGAAGACGGCGGACACAACACACCGGGAGCAACCAGTTTTTCATCGTCACGCTGGAAGTCATTCAGGAAAGTTTGGTCACAGGAGCGGTATCCAGCTGCGATAGCCTGAGTACGGGAGTAGTCGGTGAGCACAACCCCAAGAAAGGCCCCGCCAACAGCAACGATTAAGAACACGACCGAAAAGCTTTTAACCGAGCTCTTGACCCACCTTTGGCCCCAAGGGGTAAGAGCGAAATGGAGAACAGGAAGACAAAGCCCTGCAAGAACCCATTGAGTCTTTCCGCGCGGGACAATCAGAAGGTCCTGTGTCTGTCCGAATAAAAGAAAGATGTCAGAGAGGATGATCCAGCACAGAAAGATAACCAGACAATCCAAAAACAGCATTGCGACATGTGTCCGTTTGAGATCAGCAGCAAGCCAATTTGCGGATTTCTCAATGCGGTCAAAACACCAGTCAAACATCGCTACCTCCGGTAGATCTGGTTATACAGATCTGAACCGCCAAAGTGCCAAATGATCTCACGCTCTAGCCGATACAAAAAACTATTGCTGCGGCGTTCAAACTCTTCCACCTTCTGGCGCATGGAAACTTGTGCTTCACGAATGATCTGCCCTGTCTCCTGAATTCCATGGGCAATTGCCTTACCTGTCCAGTGCAGAGCTTGGCCAAGTTTTTCCCTGATACCAAACGCCTTGTCGAGTTCGGCTAAAGCAATACCAGCGATCATTCCAACAACGATCGTTCCTCCAGCAACTGCAAGGGCGGGAAGTGCGATCACAGTCAGTCCAGCCAACCAACCAGCCGCCAGCGTCCCTGCGGCCAAAGCCACGGTGCCAATAGCAACATCTGTAATGATGTTAGCAAACAGCTCATGATAGAGCTGCTCATCACTCATGATGAACTGCATAACATCGAGCACTACATAGCAGGTGATCATGATGACTGCGTTTGACCTGCCTGCTGATTTTAGTGCCTCCGGACCAATGCCAAAGGCAACGACTTTGGGGGACGTGGACAGATACCGTGTACCCTTCAAGGTCTCACGCAGGGCGGAGTATCCCTTAAACACCACGTACGTCTTGCCGTTCACTACCTTTGTGTAATAGCGCCCCTGCAGGCCGATTTCTTTTAAGAGTGTTTGACCACCCTTCATATCGCGTAGCAGCACTGGCAGGCTCGCCAAGTCCAGGGCACCGCCGGTTGTTGTTCCAAGGCTTTGATGGGCGTCCACTACGGCTTGCGCAAAGAGCTCCATATCCATCACCACAGCTTCTTCCTGGCGTGGATTGATCAGCTCTGCTGCCATACGTTGTTCCGCCAGCGGGTAGACCATCAGAATATCTCCTTGTGCGGCTGTTCCCCGGGCTTGACCATCAAGCGATGGCCGGGAAACTGATCCAGAAAGCCC
>NZ_LCWX01000254.1:0-428 GCF_001431305.1 Pseudovibrio sp. POLY-S9 | reverse complement strand
GGCCAGCCGAGGCTGTTATGGCTCCAAGCGGATTCATGCCGAGTTGGTGACCGCAGGCGAGGTTGTGTCGCAGCGCAGAGTTACCAAGCTTATGAAAGAAAATGGTATTTCTCCATCTAAGCGAGGTCCGGTTGCGCCGGTGACAACGCTGAGCAATCACAAGAAGTCGCCGTCCCCTAACTTGCTGCAGCAGGAGTTTGACTGTTACACTCCCAACACGGTCTGGCTCGCGGATATCACCTATTGCGCCACCGATGAGGGCTGGCTGTATGTGGCCGCCATCAAGGATATGGCAACGCGTGAGATTGTCGGCTGGGCCATGGACAAGCATATGAAAGCGGACCTGTGCTGTGCGGCCCTCAAGATGGCCCTGGGAAGACGCGGTCCTGTTGTTGGCCTCATTCATCACTCCGATCGCGGTAGTCAAT
>NZ_LCWX01000253.1:0-200 GCF_001431305.1 Pseudovibrio sp. POLY-S9 | reverse complement strand
CCGCAGATCGTCTCCGAGCTCCCAGACCAGCCCAAGCTAGAATATAACAGCATGGCTGGCGGGGCGGTCAAAGGCGTTTATTGCAACAGCTTTGTCCTTCGTGAGCAGCTGCGAGCCACCAGCTTCATGCAGCGCGATTATTCCTTCAAGAACCCACCTTACAACCAGCAACACGCCCATCAGCGCGGTGAGGACAACGG
>NZ_LCWX01000252.1:0-308 GCF_001431305.1 Pseudovibrio sp. POLY-S9 | reverse complement strand
GTGCGTGCTGAAAACACAGCGAGCTAGGTTCCGAGTGGTCGGCGATCCCCTGGATTGCAATGCCATCTGACCGAAGAATACTCCCTGAATATACAGCCTTAAGTTGGCCTCAGTGAAACCAAAGCACCGACTTCAAGGGATGGAAACGTATAGCCTAACGATGCTGTGATGAGACAAGCACTACCCTCCGTGCATCCTTGGGAGGTGAGGATTAAAGCGTTTCGAGATTAATTTGAGATGCATCCTGCGGCTTTGAAGTAGTTCCAGCATTCTGTCGGATTGTAGAGGTCGCAGATTTCCCCGATGGC
>NZ_LCWX01000251.1:0-635 GCF_001431305.1 Pseudovibrio sp. POLY-S9 | reverse complement strand
GACTGCCTGGTGTGTACTCGCCCATAAACAATGTCCGGGCCAAAGCTGGCCCGGATCTGACTTCCATCCTCAATGAGGATAGAGACTTAAGCTGCAGGCGCGCGCCAGTCATCAGCACCGGACGTGCCGGAGACTGTGTGTTCCCACATGATCTTGCGGTAAGACAGTTCAATGGTGATCAGCTGAGTGAAGTCAGCGTTCTTCGGATCCTGACAATGTGGCAGGCCACACTCAATGTTGGTGATCAGGGCATCTTCAAAGGAGGTGGTGAAGAAATGCTCCTGCTTGCCGGAAGAATTGGTGCGATACCATTTAACTTCACACTTAGGCAGCATCTCACCAGAGACCAGCGCATTATACAGCAGCGGGATGGACTTGTTCATGGAGCAGGTGAACTTGAACGGAGTGTGCACGCGCTGACCAGCTGGCTGGCCGGACTGGATATCACGAGGAATGATGACAGTGTGATCAATGGCCTGCACCATGATCTCGTCTTCATGACCTTCCTGCCACACGTTACCGACGGAATCTTCAGTGAACGCGCCTTGAGTGATTGGACCCTGAGTTGACCCTTCAATAGTGATATAAGCGGGTGTTGGCATAGTATGCTCCTGGTGAGCGCCCTCCGTGTGCGG
>NZ_LCWX01000250.1:0-369 GCF_001431305.1 Pseudovibrio sp. POLY-S9 | reverse complement strand
CAGGCCATTTTTGGCCTGCTTCTTTTCATAGTGTTTTCAAGGTGTTGCGCCAAATTCGTGGGCCTGGTGTAGGTCTCCGGGCCAACTCTGGCCCATTATTACTCCCCTCTACGATCTGGATTTAGGTCAGATCTGAATTCCTATCAGGTTTTATTCTCTTGTTATTTCAATAAGGAAGCGAGTATTGGCGTGTTCTCTTCTTCTATTTTCTCTTTCTGGCATGCAAGTTGCAGTTGTGTTGGCACGCTGTCGCAGACTGGGGTCTGGGGCTGTGGCCCATTCTCATCAAATGGGGTTCATTTATTTGTTTTGCTGCGTCTGTCCGCACACGGAGGGCGCTCACCAGGAGCATACTATGCCAACACCCGC
>NZ_LCWX01000249.1:0-233 GCF_001431305.1 Pseudovibrio sp. POLY-S9 | reverse complement strand
TGTACATACCGGAGACATAGGTGACAGGTGTTCGGAGAGATGGTTGACACATTAACATGGCATTCAGGGAGGGACCGGGATGCCTTGGAAAGAGTGTTCAACAATGAAACTTCGAGAAGAGTTTGTCCGACTTGCAGCTCAGGACAATGCTAATCGGCGTGCCTTGTGTCGCCGGTTCGGTATCAGCCCACAAACAGGCTATAAATGGCTGAGGCGGTGGCGTGCGGGAGAAG
>NZ_LCWX01000248.1:145345-154960 GCF_001431305.1 Pseudovibrio sp. POLY-S9 | reverse complement strand
TTCCTAAAATATGGCGGGTGATTGACGCCAGCTTTGTGCCAGCCGTCAACTCATCCTCGATATAGCTGCGGTAGATGTCCATCGCTTCAACCGGCGAGATTGTGTCGATGGCTTCGCCGTAGACCACGCGGTCCACTTCAGCCAGCAGCATAGGGTTCTGATAGGCTGCGCGGCCCATCATGACGCCGTCCAGCTTTTCCAAATGCGCTGAGGTCTCTTCCAATGTGGCTACACCGCCGTTTACGCCGATAAACACGTTCGGCAAGCGCTGCTTCAGCCGGTAGACAAGGTCGTAATCCAGCGGTGGCACATCGCGGTTTTCCTTCGGGCTCAGGCCTTTCAGCCAGGCCTTGCGGGCATGCACCCACAGTGCGTCCGTGCCAGCTGCGATGACTTTATCTGCCAGCGCATTCAGCGCTTCCTCCGGTTCCTGATCATCCACCCCAATGCGGCATTTGGTGGTGACGGGAATAGACACCACATCCTTCATGGCGGCAATGCCCTCTGCTACCAATTCAGGTTCCAGCATGAGGCAGGCACCAAATTTGCCGGACTGTACCCGGTCAGACGGGCAGCCCACGTTGAGGTTGACCTCATCATAGCCCCAGTCTTCCACCATCTTGGCACACTCGGCCAGTGCTTGGGGATCAGAGCCTCCCAACTGGCAGGCAACTGGTTGCTCATCTTTAGAAAACCGAAGATGACGGTCCCTGTCGCCATGGATCAAGGCGCCAGTAGTGACCATCTCAGTATAGAGCAGCGAGTTCTTTGAAAGAACACGATGAAACGCACGACAATGCCTATCCGTCCAGTCAAGCATCGGCGCGACTGCAAAGACGGGTTGGTTGATATCATAGAGTTTTTTTGTTGCTTCAGTCATTCACGACGGTCTCAAACTGCCTCAAGTCGCAGTCTTTTGCCCTTTCTGCACCAAATTGGCAAGTCAGCCCCACCAGAAACGTAGGAATGGACTGCTATGACGGAATGAATAGTTAAGACGAATTAAGATATTGGTTAGGGTGCATCTGGTGATCGTGCATCGAAGTATTTGCCGGAAAACCACTTAGGGTAGCCGATTACAAACCGACCGCCCCAAGTATCAACCTTCTATAACGGCTTATGGCCGTTTAGATCAGAAACTCAAAATTGCTCTCTTGAAGGTTGTCTGTCTGGACACCGTTTAGAGTAATCGACGTCTCATCATCAAGTTGAATGACAACATCTGTTCCCACATCACTTGCTGCTTCCAGCAGTTCACCGAAGTTCATCAGAAATCCAAACTCAAACTGAATAACTTCAGTATCAACATTAAAGTCACTGATAGTGTCATTGCCAAAATGCGTGTACTCAAACCTGAAGGTGTCGTTGCCTGCGCCACCGATGAGCGTGTCATCACCAGCCTCACCGTTCAAAGTGTCATCACCTTCATGGTCGTAAAGGGTGTCGTCACCCTCATAGCCGTAAAGCGTATCACCCTGATCGCCACCATGGATGACGTCATCGCCCTCAGTAGAGGTGAACTTGGCTTCCATGATCTCGTAGCCTGTCAGCACAAACTCAGCGAAGTCTGCAAAGCGGATTGTCTGGATACCCTGACCATCGGCAAACTGGTTCTTAACCAGCAACGTGCCGCCATCGGGGAACGTGAGAAGAAGGTCGTCGTTGTCCGTGCCAGACGGACGGCTGAACTGCACGTCATATGGATAGTAGCCAGACCCGACAACCAGCTCGTTGATCTCGGAGCTGTCTGCGTGCACGTCGATGATCGTGTCATGGCCGCTGTTATATTCATACTTATAGGTGTCGTTGCCTGCACCACCGATGAGCGTGTCATCACCAATCTCACCGTTCAAAGTGTCATCACCTTCATGGCCGTAAAGGGTGTCGTCACCCTCATAGCCATAAAGCGTATCACCCTGATCGCCACCATGGATGACGTCATCGCCCTCAGTAGAGGTGAACGTGGCTTCCATGATCTCGTAGCCTGTCAGCACAAACTCAGCGAAGTCTGCAAAGCGGATTGTCTGGATACCCTGACCATCGGCAAACTGGTTCTTAATCAGCAACGTGCCGCCATCGGGGAACGTGAGAAGAAGGTCGTCGTTGTCCGTGCCAGACGGACGGCTGAACTGCACGTCATATGGATAGTAGCCAGACCCGACAACCAGCTCGTTGATCTCGGAGCTGTCTGCGTGCACGTCGATGATCGTGTCATGGTCGCTGCCATATTCGTAGACGTAAGTGTTCTCCTGTTCATCCGAAAATGTCGGTTCCGGAGAAGTTTGCGTTGAGAGCGCAGTCTCAACAAGACCGAAGTCAGGCGTATCACTGGGAGGAATTGAAGAAACAGAATCAGACATGACAACCTCTGAAAATAAAAATCACACCATGACGCTGTCGCTAAAAATATTTGATTTCAAATATGATTTTACTCTCAATTGATTCAAAAAATCCCAACTACGTTCAATCGATGAAACTAGCTAACCCTCACAAATCAACCACAGATTTAATTATATGCACAATGCAATTATAAATTTAAAGAACTAGTTTTCACTCCCATTGAGTGAGTTGTTTTCATATTATTTTTTTCCAGATTTCAGTTGATATTATTTTTGCATGAGAACCGCGATGAGAAGTCTTATGAGCACCGATTAGTGCGTGCGAGCTGCCGGCATTCGGACTGCATCCCTCCCCACACACAACATTGTGGGGTGTGAGTGATTGTGGGATCTGGTAGGGTTTTGGGTGTGTTTGGAATGGAGAAAGGCTGAGATATGGGTGGTGGTGTGACGCAACCGGAGGCTTCGCGGTCTTTTCAGGAGTTGGTGATCCTGGGCGTGCAAGTGCTGCTTGGGGTTGGGTTTATGGTGTTTAGTGCCTACGTGTTTTATGAGGCGGCGCTCGCGCTTTATAAGCTGGATCTGGTGCGCATGGTTGGTGCTTACTTCCTGTTTTTCTGTACAGTTGGGCTTGGGCCGTTTTTCTGGCCATTTTCATGGCCGTTTGGTGAGGGCCATTAAAGAAGCCAGATTACCCCTACGCCATATTATGTCTTATCTTTTGAGCGTATCCCGGCTTGAACGCTATGTTCATTCTGGTTGATACGCTTTTTCTTCATCGTTCAGGCCTCTTCCTTTTCCCGTACAGCATGATCGATGCCCCAATCGCGCAGTGCGGTGATAATGGGGCGTAGAGTTTCGCCCTTTGGTGTGAGTGAGTATTCTACGTGAGGCGGAACCACAGCGAAGACTTTGCGGGAGACCAGACCGTCGGTTTCCAACTCTCTCAATTGTTTGGTCAACATACGCTGAGTGACTGTTCCGACTTGTTTTTTCAACTCGCCAAAGCGCTGTGTCCCTTCCATCAGATGGTAGAGAATAACGCCCTTCCATTTGCCGCCAATCAGCTCCAGTGCAGCTTCTACCGGACATCCCTGACTGCAATTGTATTGCTCGAAGCGTTGGTTTTTATCGCTCATATTATCTCCTGAGAGCAGGTTGCTATCATATGCATTCAAGCAACAGGCTCTAAGCCTTTTTTTGCACGTACTCTTATCCAAAAACCGGAACCACTTTTCGGGAGCACGCCTTAGTATACTTCTTGTACCTATAGGCCAAAATTGTGCGTACTTGTTATTGATATAGCGTCTATATAGGTTCTCTGCCAGCAAAACAAAAGAGAGGATTGCTCCTATGACCTTGACCATCGTCGCCAATATCCATGCCGCTAAGGGCAAAGAAGATCTTGTGAAGGCAGAGCTTGAGAAGCTGATTGCGGTAACGCGCGCTGAAGCTGGTTGCCTGCAATATGACCTGCACGTGGACAATGAAAATTCTGGTCACTTCATGTTCTATGAAAACTGGGAGACCCGTGAGCTGTGGCAGGAGCACATGAATGCCCCGCATCTGGCTGCTTACATGGTGGCAACAGAGGGTGCCGTTGACGCGTTTACTGTGAACGAGATGACACGCATCTAACAGCTGCTACGAGTATTTTGCAGAGTCTTTCCAATGTTGTGAGGGCTCTGCATAATTTTATCGCACATTGTAAAAACCGAAACCCTCTCAGACGAATCCCAGCAAATCCCGCTGGTTACGTCCTTCCCTATGCGTTCTACATTTTTGATTTCATCCTCCAAAATCGATAGTTTGTAGAGCCCCACAACATTTTAAGCTTGAACTATCTGCCTTCGCAGATATCATTGTTTTAAGTTTAAAAAAGAATCTATCCAGACTAGGTAACTATTTATCTCGCAGATGCGAGATAAACCTGACCAAGACCGCCTGAATGCCTAGTATTTCTATGTATTCATGACGGAGGCATTGCGGAGATAGATTGATAAATTTTCAAAATAAATAATCAGAGCTAAACAGCCACTTTATTCTATTGATGAGGAGGGAAATTATGTCTGATCAAATCTTGATGCCGGAAGGTGCTTTGCAAGGTGTAACGCTTGTGGGGGAAGGCCTTAATGACAACACCAGCTGGAATGTTGTTGGCCATACATACACACCTAAAGTGCTGACCGAGAACGTGTTTATCTGGCATGCAACTATTCCGGACGGGACCTTTGTGCCACCGCACATTCATCCAACACAGGATGAGTGGATCACAGTTTTGACTGGTGCCCTTGAGGTGGAGTTTGGGGAAGCTTGCCACAAAGCGGGACCGGGAGACACAATCAGAATGCCTCGCGGAATTGCGCATGGGATCTTCAACCGCTCCGGCGATGAAGCAACCTGTGTGTTTGGCGTGGCCCCTTCCCGCAAGCTTTATGATCTGTTTGAGGCCCTGGATGGCGTAACAGATCCAGAAGAGCTTGTGCGCATTTCTGCCTTGCATGAAGTCGACTTTCTACCGCCACCAGCGGAATAAAGGTGGCTGATATGGTGAAGAAGAAGAAAGTTGCTGTCATTGGCGGCGGCGTGAGTGGTCTTGCAGCTGCCAAAGCCTTTGACGAACGTGGGCACCGGGTGTTTGGCTATGAGCGCACCCACGATTTTGGCGGGGTCTGGGAGCTTTCCAGATCCTATCCGGGGGTGCAGACCCAGTCTCCAAAAGATTTGTATTGTTATACGGATCATCCTATGCCCAAGGAGTATCCGGAATGGCCCAAGGGGCCGCAAGTGCATGCTTATCTGCATTCCTATGCTCACAAGCACAAGCTGCATCGGTTGTTTCAGCTGAATACGTCGGTCCTTTCTATGGACCGCCGGGAGGACGGCCAGCCAGGATGGACACTGACGCTGGATGCTGCGGGGCAGGTTCGCAAAGAAAACTTCGATTTTGTCGTCATCTCAACGGGACAGTTTTCTGAAAAGAACATTATCAGCCATCCGGGACAGGACCGTTTTGAGGCGCAGGGCGGGCATGTCATGCACTCATCCGACTATACCGACCCTTCCCTTGCTAAAGGCAAACGGGTGGTGGTGCTGGGCGGGTCCAAGTCAGCAACAGATGTGGCGGTGAACGCGGCGAAGAACGGGGCCTCTCAGGTAACATTGGTGTATCGTGAGCCAGTGTGGCGGGTGCCGTATTTTGTGGGTGGCATCAATTTCAAACGGCTGCTTTACATGCGGGCACAGGAGTTGCAGTTCAACAGCTGGGGAAGAAATCCGCTGCAAAAGGCAATGGCTGCGATTGCAAAACCGTTGATCTGGGCGAATTTCCGCGGTCTTGAGATGTTGCTGATACTTCAGTTGGGGCTGAAGAAGTGGGATATGGTGCCGAAGGTGCCGATTGAGAAGGACATTTCCTGCTCAATTCCCATTGTCACCCCAGGACTGTTTGAGGGGTTCAAGAGCGGCGTTATCAAGCCGGTTCAAGGCACGATTGATCATTATGAAGATGGTCAGGCAGTGCTAACGAACGGCGATAAAGTGGGCTGTGATGTTTCCGTGCTTGCGGTGGGGTGGAAGCTGGGCATTCAGTATCTGGCAAAAGAGTATCGTGACAAGCTGATTGAAGAGGACGGGCAGTATCGGACCTACCGTCTTTCTGTAAACCCTGACCTGCCAGAAATGGGGTTTGTGGGCTTCAATTCCAGCTTCTGCACGGTGCTTTCTGCAGAGATGATTGCCAACTGGCTGGTGCGCTATGCGGATGGGCAGCTGGAGAAGCAACCAACGGATGGACAAATGCGTCAGAACATTGATGAGATGCTGGATTGGCGACGTGATGACCGACCAGCAGCTCAGGTTTATGGTGGATTGTGCTCAGCTCCATTCCACTTCAAGCATTTTGATGAACTGCTGGAAGATATTGGAGCGGCCAAACGCAAGCGCAGTAATCCTGTTGCGGAGCAGTTCTCTTATCCCAATGCGCAAGCCTATGGGAGTTACCTTAAGTCAGCTCTGCAGTATCTTGCACAATAACAACATCGTGAGACGCCGTCATCTGTTAAGCCTGTAGCGCTAAATGGTTGTTTCTCGCGTATAATCTCTAAATGTCTCTCCAGTGCCTTCAGTTTTGCTGAAGGTGCTGGAGAACCACCTTTAAACGGTGATCAGCGGCGTTTTAATCAAACCACTTGCAACATAACAATGCCGATATAACCATTGTGATCTTTGTGAACGCTCCTCTCAATATTTTATCGATTATTTTAAACCCCATGCAACACGGCCCAGACATTGTCGTGAGATGAGAATAAATGGTCATCTGTCTGAGGAGTGTGTCGATGCTGGGTGGTGCACAACAACAACCTGAGAGTTCAGGAAATCAAGACGAGCTGAGCTGGGCGAAACGCGTATGTCAGCATCTTGGTATCGATTTTCCTGATAGTGTGCAGCAGGCTGAGCAAATAGAAGCCAGCATGCCCAAGGCTGATGTGCTGAGCGTTGCTGACAACAAAGCCGTTGAAGCATCGATGGCGCAGATTGCTTCTGATAGTCCGGCAGCACACAAGACAGCTGACAGTCTGATCAAGAGCATTGTGACCGTGTTCACGCGGCTTGAAGGTGACGACGAGCTCAAAGGTATGATGGATGCCATGCAGGCTTATACGGGCGACAATCCGAAATACGGTGTTGTCGGTCAGCTGGGTGCTGGTGGTTTTACCAAGATTGTCGACGGTGCCAAGAAGGGCAAAGAAGATAGCGACGTGACAATCCGCGAAAAAGGCACGGCCTATTTCGATTTGTCCAACTCCCCCGCTTTCCGAAAGGCCATGGAGAAGATCTATCACTCCCCCGAACTTCAGGAGAAGATGAAAGACATCATCGACATCGATTACTTGCACAGCTTCAAGTTTGGCCGCCCTCGTGGCGCTGGACCGGACAGCACTGCTCCAGATGAGTTGAAGCTTTACACTTATCGGAATGAGAACAAGCAAAACGCCTCGGAGAACCCAGAGCTCTACGGCGAAGTGCCGGGCAGTGACCAAGTTGACGGACCCGTTCCGCAGAATGATGCACTGGCAGGTCAGAGCCTGACAGCGAACCAGCGGAAGTATCGTGAGCGCGGCAAGAAAGGCGGCGATGGCGCGTGGGCAACGGCTGCTGATCTGGAAGCGAACAAACGCCTGACAGAACGCGAGATTAATTTTGCGAAGACCAACCCGCGTAATCGGCACGACAGAGAAGACTACCAGTTCAAAGAAAACAAACCTGTCAAAGCCGGTGAGATGCCGAAGGACAAGGTTATTGTTGAACACCAGCCCGGTTTTTCTGTTTGGGATGTTAAAGACGGCACAGGCTTTGCCAAGGATGCGGACCTGCACAACAAACCAACCGTTGCTGGTCCGTCCGGTACCACAGACCGCTTCCTCACCGGCATTCGCCTGCTGGGTAAAGGGGTGATGAAGGAACTGGGGCTGGAAGGTGACAATGCCGAGAACCAGGTGAAGGAACTGGGCAGATGGCTGGCGACCGGATATCTGGTTGGCGATGAGCACCACTCTGCTGTTGAGGTAAACCTGGGTGTTGCCAACCACGGTTTGAAGCCTCAATGGGGGTCTGATCTTTATACCGAACCGTTCTCCGAGCCGATCAAGGGCAAGGGCTTTGAGATCTCCAGTGAGGCAGTTGTTGATCAGCTTGAGACTAAGCTGGAAACAGCCGAAGAGGATGCCGTGAACAGAGACGCCTACCGCTTCGATCTGGAAGGCGGTTCCAAAGGTACGGTCTCCCCAGACGGTAAGGTCAAGGCACCACCAAAACCGAGCAGATAATCTGGTTTTCCATGCAAGACATCGCTTAAGACGTGGTGTTTGGGAACAGAAAATTTCATCAAAAAATGAGCAGCCCAACCCCGTGTTTGGGCTGTTTTCATGCCCTCTCAGATTGAATCCTTAACATCCGTTAGGAGAATTTTAATGGAATCATTTCACAATGAGAACATAGGAAGAACATCGGGTGTTAGATAACTATGTCCAAGAAGTTTCAGTGGCGACAGCTTTGGAGAAATGTTCCGGATCACACTGTAGGGACAGGCGTTCTCAATACCGAGATGAGCATGCGGGTTCATCGCGAAGGTGATGATGAAGCCCGTAAGCCATGGCGGTGGGAGCTGCATCACAATGGTGTTGTGTGCAAAGGTGACGTCAACGACAAGGTTGAGGCCATGCAAAAAGCGCAGGATGCCTATATCGCTTACCTGCGCTAATCCATAGTTTTTCAATTTGGGGCGCTTATTCTTATCTGAAAATCAGAGTCGCCTTTCGGGAATGCGCTCTAACTGGTTGCAGCCGCATCTTTGGTTTGTGCCGCGACCTTTGCAGCGCTGGGTGTCTTCAGCGCAAACACGATACTTCCTAATACGATGAGAATGCCGACCCACTGGCGCAAACCAAATTGCTCCCCAACCAACAGCTGACCGCACAAAACCGCGGATACCGGATTGACCAGAGACAGGAAGCCAATGGTTGTTGGGTTGAGCTGCACGATCCCCTTCAGCCAGTTGACCGAAGCCAGACCCATTCCCAAAATGCCTATCCAGAAGAATGCCAGTGCCATGTTCAAGTCCGGCACTGGAGCTGCGCCTTCCAAAACAAGTGCGATTGGTACGGCGTAGAGGCCGCCTAATGTGACGTGCCAGCCTGTGTACGTTACCATGCTTGCATCTGGTCTGCCCCATTTGCCGCTGAGATAAACGCCTGTGAAGGTGCTCAGGCAGGCGGCCATTGCAGCACCGATACCAATCCAGTCCAGTTCAACAGCGCCGAGCAGCAGCATGCCGACGCCAAACAGACCGATGAGAGATGCGATGAGCTGGCGGGCAACCGGCGTCTTGCCGTCCAGAATCCAGATGTAAAAGATGATCTGCAAGGGCAGTGTTGCCATAAGAGTTCCGGCCATTCCGCTTGGAAGGCGGAAAGCGGCGATGAACACAAAGAAGATCATGGAGAGATTGGTCAAGCCGATGGTCATCGCTCTTTTGACCCAAGGGCCTTTAAGCAAGCCCGGCGCAAACGCCAATAACAACAAGCCTGCGGGCAACAGGCGGTAGACCACCATCCAGACAGGGTCTTCTGCTGGCAAGAGCAACGTTGTAACGGCGTAGGTGGTGCCCCAAAATTGCGGGCGTAAGCGCCGTGCGCAGCTGAACAAGCATGTACTTCGACCTCAATTATCTTGATCTCAAATTAATTCGATCTGATGCTTAGGATATATACGCAGG
>NZ_LCWX01000248.1:134898-145245 GCF_001431305.1 Pseudovibrio sp. POLY-S9 | reverse complement strand
CCGTCAAGTATCTTGATCTCAAGTAATTCCTCTGCAATATACCTCTGTATTGCTGCAAGCCAGATTATTGAGAGTGACCATGACTGATCACGTTGCGCGCGTCGTGCGCCAGTGGAAGAGCGAATATCCTGAGGTGGATGCCAGCCCGATGTATGTGCTGGCCCGGATGATGCGCCTCAACATGCAGATCAACAAAGATCTTTCTGCAAACTTTGCGAAGTTTGGTCTGGCAACGGGTGATTTTGATGTTCTGGCAACGCTGCGGCGAAGCGGTGAGCCCTACGCACTGCGCCCGACCGAACTGACCAAATCCAGCATGTTGACTTCTGGCACCATGACCAGTCGCCTCGATAAGCTGGAAAAGCTGGGGTTGGTGTGCCGTAATCCCAATCCGGAAGATCGCCGGGCTCTGATGATCCATTTAACGGACAAAGGCCGCTCTCTGGTGGAGGAAGCAGCCGCCGCGCACTTTGAGATGGAAGCTGAGATGCTCAAGATTCTGGATCCAGAAGATCGGGACGCGCTTGAGGGTATTTTGGAAAGATGGAGCCACAGGCTTGAAGAAAACGGCACGATGTAATCTGCCTTAAGCTTGGGGCAGGCAAACTGCCTTCGCACGTTTCCTTCTAGCACATTCACTTGCTAAAACTGGCCCTTGCTAAAACTGGTGAGGTCTTTGCAGTTGCGCTGGCCGCCTGTGGCTGAGTTGGGGGTATACAAAACAGACAGTGCTCGTTCACACTGCACTGCCTGTTCTGACCTATTGTTCTTGTTATCTCTTAGAATTATGAGTTGCCGGAGAGGCAGGTGTTGAAGGCACCACCCATTTGCTTGAGCAGCTCGGTGTAAAGCTGTGGGCCTGAATCCAGCGTTGATCCAAGAGGGTCAAGTTCTGCAGAGTTGACGCCTGTTCCCTCTTTCAGCACTGCAACCATGCGCGGATTGAACTGAACTTCAGAGAAGACACAGCTGACGCCCAAACCTTCCAGTTTCTGGCGAACTTCAGACAAACGCTTTGCTCCCGGCAGCACTTCCGGGCTGACAGTGACTGAGCCGACCGCATTGAGGTTATAGGCCTCTTCAAAATAACGGTAGGCATCATGGAACACCACGAAAGGCTTGGTCCGGTTGCTTTTCAGATCAGCCTTCAGCGTCTCGGAGACTTTGGTGATCTCCTCGGCTTCCGCCTTTGCATTGGCTGCATACTTGGCAGCGTTTGCAGGGTCGGCCTTGGAGAGAGTTTCTTCAATCTCATGCAGCATAGCGATCGCATTTTGCGGATCCAGCCAGATGTGCATGTCTACGGCTTCATCACCATGCTCATCGTGCGTCTCATGGTCAGCATGTTCCTCATGCTTTTCATGATCAGCGTGTTCTTCGTGCTTCTCATGGTCGTGATCGGAATGCTCTTCATGCCCTTCGTCGGCGTGTTCTGTATGATCTTCTGCAGTTTCACCGGCGTGTGCCGCATGCTCTTCAGCGGTTTCGCCAGCATGATCACCGTGGTCGTGACCTTCAAAGTTGCCACCTTCACGGAAGTTCAGGAGCGTGAGACCATGGGCATCTTTCAGTGTCACGATGGTTGCGCCGTCTGCAAGGTTCTCAAGCGGGGTTTCAAGAAAACTTTCCAACTGAGGACCGACCCAGAACACCACATCTGCGTTGGCGATCTTGCGTGCTGTTGACGGACGCAGGCTGTAGGTGTGTGGAGAGCCTGCCCCTTCCACCACCAGATCAGGCGTGCCTACGCCTTCCATCACGCTTGCCACAAGAGAGTGAATTGGCTTGATGGATGCCACCACGTTGACCTCGGCCTGAGCCATAGCAGGAAAGGATACGCTTCCGGCAAGAATACCGAGAATGCTTAGTGAACCTAAGAGATGCTTCATACGTTCCACAACCACTTTGTTATAATATTACATTTTATTTGTTACTTTATAACGTCACATATTTTGGAGCGCAACGACCTTTTTGTGATTTATGCAAGACTGGGCAAAACTCAAAATGACGGGGTAAATACCCTATTGATCTCAGCAGGTTCGCTCAGTCCTCAGCCAGTAAACTGTTAGTTTTGCCTGATCCTACTGCCAAATTAACGAGATGCCTGTTATATTGCCGCAAAATTCAAAGGACTTTCTATGGCCGAGATTAAGGATGAGCTGGACCGCAAGCTAATTGCCATCTTGCAGGGAAACGCTCGGGAACCGGTGTCTTCTATTGCACGGCGGCTGGACGTTGCCCGTTCAACAGTTCAGGAGCGCATTGCCCGGCTTGAGCGCAAAGGCATCATTATCGGCTATACGGCGATTTTGGGAGACCAAGAGGACCAGAAGCGGGTTCAGGCTCTTGTGATGCTTTCCGTTGCGCAACAACGCTCACGCGAACTGATTGCGCAGCTGGAGTCTTACCCTGAAATCCGCAGCTGTCTGACCATCTCCGGTGAATTTGACCTCTGCCTGATTGTGGAGCCTGACCGTCTGGAAGAACTGGATGCCGTGCTCGATGAAATTGCCGCCATTCCAGGTGTTGAGCGCACGCGGTCCTCTATCGTGCTGACGAAGAAGTTTGAGAGGCAACGGCCTTTCATGCCTCAAAATACTTATAGCCTTGAGAAATAACAGCTCCTGCGCATTCGTATATTTCACCCATTCGATTTAATTCGCACTCCTCGCGTGTTTTCTCAAGCACGAATCGTGTGAGCACTGCACGTAAGAATCGGCATATTTACAATTTTAATGTCAATATGACATAGTTACCGTCATTTACACGAAACAAAACGTCATTTCGGCAAGTTGCCCCGTAAACTCCGGCAGTATTTTCACGTAGACTTCTCGTCAATCGAAACAAGCTTGGAGGGGCTTATGAGCCGACATCATGTTGCTGTTGTGGGTGCAGGTAAGATCGGTGGGATGATCGCTGCACTGCTACAAGGTTCAGGTGATTATCAGATCAAGGTACTGGACCAGAGTGTGGAGGCGCTGAGCGCGCTGGACGTGCCGCATGTGACAACAGAAGCACTGGACGTGAGTGATCTGGGAAAACTCACAGAAGCTCTTAAAGGATGCGACGCTGTTATTTCAGCTGCACCGTTTTTCCTGACGCCGGTGATCGCGCAGGCCGCAAAAGATGCAGACTGCCACTATCTTGACCTGACCGAAGATGTGGCCAGCACTGCTGAAGTGGAGAAGATTGCAGAAGGCGCCAACAAGGCCTTTGCTCCGCAATGCGGCCTCGCACCCGGTTTTGTGTCCATCGCCGGTTATGATCTTGCAAAGCAGTTTGACAGTCTTGAAGACCTGCATCTGCGTGTGGGCGCCCTGCCCCGCTACCCGACCAACAAGCTGAAGTACAATCTAACTTGGTCAACCGACGGCCTGATCAACGAGTACTGCAACCCATGTCTCGCCATCGAGAACGGTGAGTTGACCAAGGTGCCAGCTTTGGCCGGTCTGCAGCATTTCTCTCTGGATGGCGTTGATTATGAAGCGTTCAACACGTCCGGTGGTCTGGGTTCTCTTTCTGAGACGCTGAAGGACAAGGTGCAGAGCCTGCGTTACCTCTCCATTCGTTATCCGGGTCACCGGGACATCATGGAGCTGCTGTTGAAGGATCTAGGCTTCATCAACAAGCGTGATTTGCTGAAAGAGGTGATGGAAGATTCCATTCCGGTCACCATGCAGGACCGCGTGCTCATCTTTATCACCGCCACAGGTATGAAAGATGGCCGGTTCCAGCAGAAGTCTTATTCTCATGTGGTCAATGACCGCGAGATCATGGGCAAGCACTGGAGCGGTATTCAGATCACCACAGCGGCCAGCATCTGTGCCACGCTGGATCTGCTGATGGATGGCAGCTTGAACGCCAAAGGCTTTGTGAAGCAGGAAAGCATCAACCTGGATGACTTCCTCTCCAATCGCTTTGGCGGTCTTTACAACAACGGTGGGTCTGATCACGAAACACCGGGGCGTCAGATTGCAGCTTAATGCTGCTCGATTGGTCCCTTTCGCGATCATTGAGACAACAAAAAAGCGCAGCTTCATCTCTGAAGCTGCGCTTTTCTTTTGGACTTAGTTTCCCGGATCAATCGTCGCGAAGGCGACCTTTGATCTCGTCGGATAGTGGCAGGGTGACTTCGCCCAGCTTGCCATCTTCAAGGACCAGAACGCGGTCTGCACCTTCCAGCTCACTGGCGCGGTGAGAGACCATGAGGACGGTTTTGCCTCTGGTCATGGCGCGGAAAGATGCAAGCACCTTGTCTGCAGTGGCATGGTCGAGACCTTCTGTCAGCTCATCCGCCACCCAGATTTCCGGATTACGCAGGTATGCACGAGCTAATGCCAGACGGCGACCTTCACCGCCGGACAGACCCAGACCACCTTCACCCAGATGGGTTTCCAGCTTTTCCTGTCTGCCTTCGACAAGCTCTTTCAAACCAGCATGGGCCAGTGCTTCCCAGAGCTCGGCGTCGGTTGCATCTTCACGGGCAACGCGCAGGTTCTCTGCGATGGTGCTGTGGAAGATCTGCGTGCGCTGACCGACAACAGTCAAAGCAGCACGCAATTTATCTTCTGCCATATCGCTCAGCTCAACGCCGCCAATCTGAATCGCACCAGATTGCGGCGTTTGCAAACGTGCAACGATAGCCGCGAGTGTGGACTTGCCAGCACCACTTGGGCCGATTACCACCGTGCGACTACCAGTTGGCAGCGCAAGATCTACACCGCCCAGAATAGCAGCTGCCTTTGGTGTGTAGGCAAAGTGGATGTCCTTAAGGTTCAAAGCGTCTTTGCCAACTTCAAATGAAGGTGTTTCAGAATTGCTGCGGGCGTTCTGAAGCGCTTCGCTGTCTTGCCCTACTGTGAGCAGGGACCGGACGCGGTCAGCTGCGCCTGACATCTTGCTCCAGCTGCCTGCGCTGTTGGCAAGGGAGATGAGCAGCTCTGGCAGAGCCAAAGCAACGAAGGCGAACAGAGCAATGTGCTTCAGCTCCATTTGCCCTTGCTGATAGGAATAGGCCGCGAACAGGAAGGTGACAGCGACCATGACCTGGCTCATGGTGCTCACCACAGCCTGATTGCGCATGTCTGTCAGCTCGTTCTGCTCTTGCACATCGTCCAGTTGGTTGACTGCTTTGAGTGCGGCAACACGCTGTTGCTCTAGACCGCCGAAGACGGAAAGGTCGCGGCGACCACGTACCAGATCGGACACGCGAACGCGCAGAGCATCACGGGCTGCATTGAGTTTGCGTGCCTGTGCCTTTTGGCGGTGACCGCCTGATTTTGCCAAAATAGTGAGGCCTGCTGCCTGAACAGCCCCCAGAGCGATCGAAGCCATTGGGGAGTACTGCCACAGGATAACCAGTGTCAGGCCGGTGATGATAGTTGCAGAGGCGAGAGGCACCACAAGACGCAGGAACAGGCCATCGAGCTGATCCACATCACTCACCACGCGGGAGAGCGCCGTCGCGGAGCGTTGGCTCAATGTGCCGTTGCTTTCCCGGGCAACAAGGCCGCGAAAAACGCCGGAACGCAGGTTCGCGAGAAAACGGAAGGTCGCGTCATGCGTGATCACCCGCTCAATATAGCGACCGAAGATGCGCATGGAGGCGTAAAGGCGGATACTGCTTGCCGCAGATGAGGTATTGAAAGCAACTGCACCTGCGGAGAGGCCAGCAAGGGCCGTTGCGGTGATGAAGTAACCAGAGACTGCCAGCAATGCGATGCCTGCTGCTGCCGGGAGGAATGCTAGGAACAGGCCACCCCAGAATGCGAGCGGTTCTTCTTTTTGCAAAAGCCAGATGATGCGAAGGGACGATCTCATTGTTGCTCTCCTTCACGTTCATTCAGCTCAACCAGCACACCCTCTTTCAAGGTCAATACGCGGTCTGCAGAGCCGACAACACGCGGATCGTGAGTTGCGACAAGAACTGGCTTGTTGTGTGCCAACTGCTTGAGAGCTGCGACAACTTTCTGTGCAGTCGCACCATCTAGATCGGCGGTTGGTTCATCTGCAATGATCAGCCGAGCATCCTCACGCAGGGCAGCACGTGCCAATGCAAAGCGGCGACGCTCTCCCAAAGACAAGCCTTTGCCGTCTTCACCGATCTGGCCTGAGAGGCCTCCCGGGATCTTGGCGAGCAACTCATCAACTGCAGCAAGCTTCAATGCTTGTGTGAGTGTTGCATCGTCTGCTGATTGATCAGCACGGCGCAGGTTGGCGCGTAGCGTGCCGTGGAACAGCTCAGGATTTTGAGAAAGGACAGAGATGGACTGCTGCCAGTTGGTCAGACCATAAGAGGTCAGAGGAAGCCCGCCATAAGCAATCTGGCCCTGATCGGCTGGTAAGAAGCCGAGAATACAATCCATCAGGGTTGATTTACCGGTTCCACTCGGGCCTTTGACAACGACCAGCTCCGGTTCGCCCAGAGACAAGTTGACGTCAGCAAGGATCTTGCGGTGACCGCGAGAAACACTCAGATTTCGGATCGTCAGCGCACCTGTTGCTGGCAGAGGCACAACATCAAGCCCTGTCCCGATGATATCTTCCTGCCCATCATCCTCCAGTTGCTTTTGCAATTCAACGATATGATCTGCTGCTGCAATGCCTGCTGCGCGATCATGATAGGCTGCTGCAAAGGCTCTGAGCGGTGCAAAATACTCGGGAACGATCATCAGCACGAACAGGCCACCGGCCAGCGTGAGCGGAGAACCATATGTGCCGAAGCTCCAGTCTCCAAGCAGGGAAAAACCGACGTAGATTGCAGTGATTGCAATTGCGGCGGCGCTGAACAGTTCCAATGCAGTGCTGGAGAGGAAAGCAATACGAAGAACGCGCATGGTAGATGTACGGAAGTCGCCACCCAGCTTGCGGATGTCGTCTTCCGAGCGCTTAACCGCGCCGAACAAGCGCAGGGTTTCCATTCCTCTGAGGCGATCAAGCAGCAGCCCACCCATATCGGCAAGGACACCGAGCTGGCGGTCACTGGCCTTTTTGGCGCGGATACCAACGATTGCCATGAAAACAGGCACCAGCGGGCCAAAGATCAGTAAGCACAGAGCTGCGAACCAGCTGACATAAGCGACGGACGCGATCAATATGAGAGGGACGAGTGAAAGGCGTGCCTGAATTGGGAGGAACCGACCTAGGTAAGGGCCGATAGCCTGAATGTGCTCTACCGCGATGGATGCGATTTTACCGCTTGCAGGCAGTTCGGTTGCCGGTGACAGGTTGGTCAGATTGCTCAGCAGGCTGGTTTCGAGCCTATGGCGCGCCTTTGAGGCTGCGCGAACTGCAATCTCACCGCCCTTGATACGCAAAAAATGGCGGATCACGGCTAAAATTAGTATGGAAGCTGTTGCATAGAATGGATCAAGGCCCGGTCCGTGTGGATCGATCAGGCCAGCGATTGCCAATGCCAATAATGCTGCCTGCGGAATCCAAAGGAGTTCCGAGAGGCCTTGTAACATTGCACCGCGTTTCACCAGTTTCATTTCCGGGCGAACGGCATCCTGCAACCAAACCTGACCCGCGGACTTTTTGCGTCCACGTTTCTTGGCGGGGGCATTTGCCTCCACAACATCTGCATCGGATAGCTCTGTTACGTTTGCTAGATTTTCAGTCATTCCGCTTGTCCGGTTCCCTCTTCGCCGGGGCATCTGCCTGTAATTCATTTAGGTAATTTCCGAAAAAGCTCTTCAATTGCCTAGACTTGCTTGCGCAATGGAATCGACCCGTCCGGTCCATGATTGCAACACGCTCGTTAGAATTACTCCAGTTTTTTAATAAATCGCAACAAACTCAGAGGCGAAGACCCCCCAATTTGTATGGGACATAAGCGCACAGGTGCGCATATTGAGAGATCATAGGTGCCCCGCAGAGCGTTGCTTTGCCGAGGTTTACGGGGTTTTACCGAAGAGCTGCCACGATAAAAATCAAAATGGCTCATGGATCCCCGAGTTTTCGGGAATATTAACTGCTTTCCGCTAGGGTCCCCGAGTTCTCTTATAGCTCTCAGCCTACATCGAACTAACGAGTTGATATTGCTGAATAACAACAAAAAGGAGAGAACCTGCCATGTTTTGCTCTTTTCGCCGCCTGTGTCTGGCGGCAATTTGGGGCCTGGGCCTTGCCTCCTCATCCTTTGCCTCTGAAAAAGCCGGATTTACTGCAGAACGGGATGATGTGATTCCGCCATTGGACATTTTCAAGACGATGGCAAGTGATCTGGAGCCTGAGGGCTGGATCACCTTCCAGACTCTGGACAACAAGCAGATCATCAACTTTGCCCCCATCATGTCACTGCGCTGCAGGCTGAAAGAAATTAAGTATTCGATTGACTCCAAGGATCTGGATAAGAGCTTTCCTATTCCTGATTGCGATCCTGAATACCCCTTCCGTGTCGAAGCGCAGAGCATTCATAAGCCGTACGTCATGGAGTTCCCTGGTGGGACAGTGCAAGCCCTTGCAGTGCAACTGACGTGGGATGACGGAAGCACCAGCAACACTGTCTATTATGAACCCTGCCGCGCGGTTGGTGCCGCGCCTTGCGCCTATCCTCTTGGTAGCAACGAATAAAAAAGGCGCTCAAAAGAGCGCCTTTCAAACTGTTAACCCGCAGGCTTAGCCCATTGTTGGGATAGAGAATTCTGCACCTTCCTTCACACCTGAAGGCCAGCGGGATGTCACTGTCTTGGTGCGGGTGTAGAACTTGAAGCCATCTGGGCCGTGCTGGTTCAGATCGCCGAAGCCAGAACGCTTCCAGCCACCAAAGGTGTGGTATGCGAGCGGCACAGGGATTGGAACGTTGATGCCGACCATGCCGATGTTGATGCGGCTTGCAAAGTCACGTGCAGTGTCACCATCACGGGTGTAGATTGCAGTGCCGTTGCCGTACTCATGATCCATTGGCAGGCTCAGAGCTTCTTCATAGGTTTCTGCGCGTACAACAGTCAGAACCGGACCAAAGATTTCTTCTTTGTAGATGTCCATGTCTTTGGTTGCGTTGTCGAACAGGCAAGGACCAACGAAGTTACCGTTTTCATAGCCCTGCAGTTTGAAGTCACGTCCGTCAACAACAAGCTTTGCACCCTGCTCAACACCGGAGTTCACCAGACCGAGGATACGCTCACGTGCCTGTGGGGTGATGACTGGACCGAAGTCAACGTCGTCGCCTGCAGTGTAAGGGCCAACTTTGAGAGCTTCAACGCGTGGGATGAGTTTCTCGATGAGGCGGTCTGCAGTTTCCTGACCAACAGGAACAGCAACGGAGATCGCCATGCAGCGTTCGCCAGCAGCACCGAAGCCTGCGCCAACCAGAGCGTCAGCAGCCTGATCCAGATCAGCATCCGGCATGATGAGCATGTGGTTTTTCGCGCCGCCGAAGCACTGTACGCGCTTACCGGAAGCTGTACCGCGGGTGTAAACGTACTCAGCAATCGCGGTGGAACCAACGAAGCCAACAGCCTGAATGATTGGATCATCAAGGATTGCGTCTACGGATTCTTTGTCGCCGTTCACAACGTTCAGAACGCCGTCTGGCAGGCCAGCTTCCTGCATCAGCTCAGCGAGCATCATAGGCACGGAAGGGTTACGCTCGGATGGTTTGAGGATGAAGGAGTTACCAGCTGCGATCGCAACACAGAACTTCCACATCGGGATCATTGCAGGGAAGTTGAATGGCGTGATGCCAGCAACAACGCCCAGTGGCTGACGCATGGAGTACATGTCGATGCCAGGGCCTGCGCCCTCGGTGAACTCACCTTTCATCATGTGCGGTGCGCCGATGCAGAATTCTGCAACTTCCAGACCACGGATCACGTCGCCTTTAGCGTCCGGGTGTGTTTTACCGTGCTCAGCAGACAGCTTGGATGCCAGCTTGTCCATGTCGCGGTGAAGCAAAGTTACGAACTTCATCATTACGCGAGCGCGGCGCTGTGGGTTGGTTGCGGCCCATGCTGGCTGCGCTTTTTCAGCGACGGCGACAGCTTCCTGCATTTCTGCTGCAGTTGCCAAAGCAACCTTTGCAGTTACTTCACCGGTTGCAGGGTTGAAAACGTCTGCAGTACGGCCGGACTTGCCAGCAACGCGCTTACCATTGATAAAATGACCGATCTCTTCCATGAGGTCCTCCCTCTCCAGGTCTATTCTTGCGGCCCGCAAACACATGCGTTTTACAGGTCTGCGAGCGAATTTCTTTATGCCCCTAGCATGAACTATATTTTTCGCATATCAATGAGATAATATCCGAAACCGTTGTGCAAAAATTAAAGTGCGATCCGTGCAGCATGTGGACTGGGAGCTATCAAAAATCATGAACTGGGATGATGCAAGAGTGTTTCTTGCTGTGGC
>NZ_LCWX01000248.1:115029-134692 GCF_001431305.1 Pseudovibrio sp. POLY-S9 | reverse complement strand
CGGGGTGTGCGCTGACCAGCGAAGGCGAGCGGTTCTTTGAGTTTGCTGAATCGATGGAAACGGAGATGCTTTCCGCCCGCGCCGAGATCGGTGGGACGGATGTGGAGCTTTCCGGTGCTGTGCGCATTGGTGCACCCGATGGCTTCGGGGTGGCTTTTCTGGCGCCGCGTCTGGGTGCACTGAATGAACGCTATCCTGACCTTACGCTCCAGCTGGTGCCGTTGCACCGGGCTTTCTCTCTCTCCAAGCGCGAAGCTGATCTGGCAGTTACGGTTGGTCAGCCTGAACACGGGCGTCTGGTGAGCCGCAAGTTGACCGACTATTCATTGGGTCTTTATGCCTCTCGCGCTTATGCGGAACGCTACGGGCTGCCGGAGAACGAGGAAGAGCTGAAAGAACATCGCCTGATTGGCTATGTGGACGATTTGATCTTTGCCTCTTCGCTCAACTACTCCGCAGAATTTTCCAAGGACTGGCAGTCTCGCCTGGAATGTGCCAGTGCACTTGGCCAGACCGAAGCTGTGCGGGCAGGCAGCGGGATCGGAATCCTTCACGGGTTCATTGCAGATGGCAATGATGATTTCGTTCCAGTGCTTCCCAAACGTCGTATTTCGCGCAGCTATTACCTTGTCACCCATGAAAGCGCACGACATCTGCGCCGTATTAAAGCGGTTTCTGATTTCATTGGTGACTTGGTAAAGCAGGAGAAAGATCTCTTTAGAAATCATCTGTAACGCTTTGATTTAGAATCCGAATTAAGCCTTTAAAATTATAAATTGTCATTTTTGATAATTTATAATATACAGTGCGGATCACTTCCCGACTGTAACTTGAAGGCAAAATGAGATGATTGGTAAGCTTGCGGAGTTCGTTGGCGTTCCTATGATTGTTGTCGCGATTGTCGCGACCCTGCTTTACTTTGATTTTGGCGGATCCCTCACACAGGAAAGCCATGCAGCTGATGGCAAAGATCAGCAGGCTCTCCTGGATACCCTTGCACCGGATATCCCTTCCCTGCCTGTGATCAAGATTGAATTTCCGAATCTTTACAAGGACCTGCAGAGCCAGATTGAGAAAGAGATTCAATCAGGGGCAGATGAGCGCGTGCTGGCTAAACGTCTGCATGACTTGCTTTACCGCGCACTTCAGGTTTATCGCCCGCTGCTAAAATATGCTGATGACGATAAGATCATCACGGTCCTCAAGGCCAAACGTGCTCTCACCTTAAAACTGAAGAATAGTAAAGGTGAGCTGGTTTGTGCTCAGGTTTTTTCCGGTTCCACTGGTGCGTTTCTGGACAGCTACATCGTGGTAGAGAGTGAAAGCACGCAGGAAGGACTCGCGCTGTTCCAGCTGCTCGCGGATGCTCAGGTTAAAGCCAAGGACGATGGGCTCGTGATCCATTACACCGCTGAGCCTGCGCAGAAGAAAGTGCGTGTGATTGGCAAGCCTGCGGATAAGCCGACTGATGCAGATTTGTATCTGCCTGCGAACCCGGCATTTGATGCGCTGATGAAGGTGTATCCAATGGATTCCCTAAGCCGTATTTTCGCTGCTGATCCAACCGACAAGCAACTGTGTGACAGTGAGGTCCGCCTTTATGATGCTCTTGTTGGCCTGCCCGCACCACATGGCCCTGCAATGCGCAAATACATCGTGGACCTGCTCTACTTCGCTGGCTACTAACCTGCCCAAGGTAAGCAAAGCGCCTAAAACAAAAAAACGCCAGCCTTTTTGGACCGGCGTTTTTTTGTCTGTTTTTTTAAGGTGGTATCTTAAGCGAGTTCTGCCAGTGTCTGGTTGTAGTCACCAACCTCTGGGTTCTCGCGAAGAACTGCATCCATTGCTTTGAACATCTCGTGCAAGCGCACTTCTGAGACCGGGCTTTCAACAACAACAACCAGTTCTGGTTTGTTGGAGGATGCACGGACAAGGCCCCATGTTCCATCTTCACACACAACACGGACACCGTTCACGGTGATCAGATCAGCGATATCCTGACCAGATACCTTCGCGCCGTCAGCATGCATGGATTTGAAGCGCGCAACCACACGATCAACCACATCGTACTTGATCTCATCCGCGCATTTGGCGGCCATGGTTGGGGAGCCCCAGGTCTTTGGCAGATCACGGCGCAGGTCAGCCATGCTCTTATCCGGATTGCGGTCCATCATATCCAGAATGGCAATTGCAGAGACAACACCGTCATCATATCCACGACCGATTGGCGGATTGAAGAAGTAGTGGCCGGACTTTTCAAAACCAGCAACAGCACCAAGCTCAGTTACACGGCGTTTGATGTAGGAGTGGCCTGTTTTGAAGTAATCAGTCTTTGCACCATTGGCCTTGAGGACCGGATCGGTGTGGTACAGACCGGTTGATTTTACATCAACCACAAACTGGCTTTCCGGATGAAGGGCGGAGATAT
Organism: Pseudovibrio sp. POLY-S9; assembly: GCF_001431305.1. Classification (NCBI taxonomy): domain Bacteria; kingdom Pseudomonadati; phylum Pseudomonadota; class Alphaproteobacteria; order Hyphomicrobiales; family Stappiaceae; genus Pseudovibrio; species Pseudovibrio sp. POLY-S9. The sequence continues at coordinate 132,264 of NZ_LCWX01000248.1, read as the reverse complement.
CGCGAGCCAGCATAACGCCGACTTTGTCAGCGAAGATCTCTTCGCCTTCGTTGTCGACCACACCACAGCGGTCACCATCACCATCAAAACCCAGACCGACTTCAGCACCGGTTTCCAGCACTTTGTCACGGATCGCATGAAGCATCTTCATGTCTTCCGGGTTCGGGTTGTAGTTCGGGAAAGTGTGATCCAACTCGCAATCCAGCGGAATGACATCAACGCCCAGCGCTTCGAGAATCCGCGGTGCGAACGCGCCTGCGGTGCCGTTGCCACATGCGACGACAGCTTTGATTGGACGCTTGAACTTTTCACGCTCTGTGAGGTCTGCGATGTAGCGATCGGTCAAATCAGGATGGTATTCGTAAGCTCCGCCACCGCGTAGGTCACTGGCCCCTTCCAACACAATCTCTTTCAGGCGGCCCATTTCTTCCGGACCAAACGTCAGTGGACGGTTTGCACCCATCTTCACACCAGTCCAGCCGTTGTCGTTGTGAGACGCGGTGACCATGGCAACGCATGGGACATCCAGATCGAACTGCGCGTAATAGGCCATTGGAGACATGGCGAGGCCGATGTCGTGCACTTTGATGCCTGCAGACATCAGGCCGGTGACCAGTGCCATCTTGATGGATGCGGAGTAGCCGCGGAAGTCGTGACCAGTAACGATCTCAGGACGTACGCCACGTTCATGAATGAGGGTTCCAAGTCCCTCGCCCAGCGCCTGAATGCCCTTCAGGTTGATCTCTTTTTCAAAGAGCCAGCGTGCATCGTACTCGCGAAAACCGGTCGGCTTGACCAACGGTGTCGTTTCATAGGCCAAGGTGTTTGGCGTTAGCTGTGAAACCGGCTTAACTGACATAATTTCTCCTAGACAAACTTCAGGTCACTGGTAATGCAGAGACGTGACGCTTTTATCAAACTCCGTTTGGTTGTGAGACGTTTCTCACCCAACGGTTTTCAAATTCACGTTATACTCGCAGGATATCATCCTCGCCAATGTATGCGCCGGACTGGACTTCGATCATGCGAACCGGGATTTTTCCCGGGTTTTGTAGTTTGTGCCTTGCGCCAAGCGGGACAAACACGGACTGATTTTCTGAAATCAGCTCATCTTTTCCATCAATGGTCACCTCCAGCGTGCCACTTACAACAACCCAGTGCTCTGCACGGTGGATGTGGCGCTGCAAGGTCAAGCCCTTGCCGGGCTCAATCATCATGGACTGCACGCGGAAGCGCTCGCCTTCAGAGATGCGCTCGCTCCAGCCCCATGGACGGTACACGCGGCGGTGCTGTACGGTTTCCGGCCTATTGGCCTTGTCCAGCTGCTCCACCACCTTCTTCACATCCTGCGCCTTATCTTTTGCGGCAACCAGAAGCGCGTCCTTGGTGTTGACGACCACAACGTCTTCAAGCCCTACAACACTGACGAGGGCATCTTCAGAATAAACGAGGCAATTTTTGGACTGTTCGAAGATCGCTTCGCCCAAAGCCGAGTTACCCTCATCATTCTTCGCCATAGACTCCCAAATGGCAGGCCATGAGCCAAGATCGCTCCACCCCGGATCAGTTGGAACACAGGCGACGTTCTCTTCATTTTCCATAATCGCATAGTCGAAGGAGATGTTGCGCACCTGAGCGAAGGCTTCTTCTTCAAGCCGCAGGAAGTCCAGATCGCGTCGTGCGTTATTGGAGGCCTTAGCAACTTGCTCCCAGATATCAGGTGCGTGTTTTAAGAAGGCGTCGCGCATGGCAGCTGCGGAGTACATGAAGATGCCAGCATTCCAAAGGTAGTTGCCGTCCTTGAGGAACTCTTCAGCGGTTGCCAGATCCGGTTTCTCGACAAAGGCATCAACTTTGCGGACAGATGCCGCCCCCTCGCAGAGTTTGATATAACCGTATCCGGTGTTGGGTTCACTTGGCTCAATACCAAATGTGACGATCTGACCAGCTTCAGCAGCTGCGTGAGCTGCATCGACAGCACACAAGAACTCCTTATCATCAGCGACCAGATGGTCCGATGGTAACAGGAGGACAATTGCGTTTTTATCTGTTTCAAGCGCCATGAGTGCAGCGAGTGCAGCGGGAGCAGCCGTGTTTCGTCCGCATGGCTCCAATACGATAGCTTGTGGCTCTATCCCAAGTTCGGCCATTTGCTCACCGATCAGGAAGCGATGATCCTGATTTGAGATAACCAGCGGTGCACGGAACTGCTGGGAGCTGACACGCTCACATGTCTTTTGAAAGAGACTTTGACCTGAAAAGATTGGCAAGAATTGTTTTGGCCTTTCTCTACGGGACAGAGGCCAGAGGCGAGATCCAAACCCACCCGACAGAATCACAGGTGTGATTTTGCTTATGCTATTGCCAGTCATATTTTCAGGATCACTTTCAAACAAACGAATAGACTATTCGTAAACTTAGATGCTGTAGCCCAAAACCCTCAAAACACGTGGAGTTTCAGTGTTCCACACATTCTCTCGAAAATAATTAGGGCTTTTTACCAATCTGCGTGCTCCGAGATACTCCATTATTTTTCAGGGGTATTCAGTCGATTTGGGAACGGTCACGATATCACTTAATTCATTTAAGCATTTGTTCTGGGGGGAAGATGCGGGAGGAATTAAGCCAATCCGTTGAGCGGAAAGTGGATGAGCTTGTTGCGCTCACTCGTGACCTGATAGCTTTTCCGACAATCAACCCTCCCGGAGAAGCTTATCGTCCCTGTGCAGAGTTCATTGGCGAACGTTTGAAGCGTAAGGGCTTTTCTGTCGAGTATGTCAGAGGAGAAAGCACCCCCGGAGACTCTGACCGCTACCCGCGCATCAATGTCATTTGCCGCTATGAAGGTCGCGGTCCCGGCCCTTGTGTCCACTTCAACTCCCATATTGATGTTGTCGAGGTGGGGTATGGCTGGACGGTTGATCCCTTTGCTGGCGTGGTAAAAGACGGAAAGGTCTTTGGGCGCGGTGCCTGTGATATGAAAGGCGGTCTGGCCTCTTCCATAATCGCGGCAGAGAGTCTGATTGAATGTTTCCCTGAGTTTTGTGGTGCCATCGAGATATCAGGAACGGTTGATGAGGAATCCGGCGGCCTTGGCGGTGTGGCTTATCTTGCCAGACATGGCTACTTTTCCAAACCGCGTGTCGACCATGTGATCATCCCTGAACCTTTGCACAAAGATCAGGTTTGTCTTGGGCACCGAGGGGTATGGTGGAGTGAAATTGAGACGCGCGGCTCGATTGCTCACGGCTCAATGCCGTTTTTGGGCGACAGCGCAATTCGTCACATGAGTGCGTTCCTGAATGTGCTGGAAAACGAGCTTTACCCTGCGCTCAGCAAAAAACAAACACAAATGCCGGTTATTCCTCCGGGCGCCCGATCATCCACGTTAAATATCAATTCTTTACATGGCGGGCAGGATGAAGGACACGATGGTCTTCCCTCCCCTTGCGTTGCAGATAGTTGCCGCATCATACTGGATCGTCGATTCCTGATTGAGGAGCCGCTGGAGGATGTGAAACAAGAGATAGTTGAAATATTAGAAAATCTGCGTAAAACACGTAGAAATTTCGAATATGAACTTAAGGATCTCCTTGAAGTTCTCCCCGTGATGGCAGAGAAAGACTCCCCAGTCGCTCGCGCTGTTGCAGGCGGAATTAAAGACGTGCTTCAAAAGGATGCATCATATGTTGTCTCTCCGGGGACTTATGATCAGAAGCACATAACACGATTGGGCCACTTGCACGATTGTATTGCGTATGGTCCAGGCAAACTTGAGATGGCGCATAGGCCGGACGAATTTGTTGGAATTGAGGATCTCGTTGACAGCGCCAAAGTGATGGCACTGGCCGCGTACTCTCTTTTGACGGAGCCTGATGCAAGACCAATAACAAGAACACTGTCTGATCACGTGTACTCTTAAAGTATAAGGGACGGAATGGAATGCATGCAAAGTCATTAAAAAGCCGGCTGCTTTGCCTTGCCGGAGGCGCGGCCCTCGTCCTTGCTGCACTAACAGGTGCGCACGGTTCTGCTGAAGCCAAATCTTCCCTGTCTTTGGGAATGGTACTCGAACCACCGCATCTTGATGCAACTGCAGGGGCTGCTGCTGCTATCGATGAAGTGGTCTATCAAAACGTTTTTCAAGGCCTGACACGTATCGGGCCAGACGGAAGTGTTCTGCCCTCTCTCGCCAAATCGTGGGATGTGAGCGAAGACGGCATGACCTATCGCTTCTATTTGCAGACGGGTGTCCTCTTTCATGATGGAACGCCGTTTTCTGCTGATGACGTAAAGTTTTCCTTGGATCGTGCACGCGCTGAAGGCAGCGTAAATGCACAGAAGCCGCTCTTTGCAGCGATCTCTGATGTGATTGTCGTAGATCCGCAAACCGTTGATATCAAGCTCACCACGCCAAGTGGAAACCTCGCTTACAATCTGGCTTGGGGCGATGCGGTAATTGTATCTCCTAAAACGGCTGAGACGAACAAGACGCAGCCTGTGGGCACCGGACCGTTCAAGTTTGACCGTTGGATGAAGGGGCAGGAAATTCGGATTTCCCGTTTCGACCAATATTGGGGTGAACAACCGAAGCTGGAAAAAGCCTCTTTCCGTTTCATCTCTGATCCTAATGCCGCCTTTGCTGCAATGATCTCTGGCGATCTGGATGCATTCCCGACATTTTCCGCTCCAGAAACCATTATTCAGTTTCAAGCGGACCCACGCTTTGAAGTTGCGATTGGCACGACTGAGGGTGAAACCATCCTTGCGATGAACAACACCCGTGGCCCGCTTAAGAACAAGCTCGTGCGTCAGGCAATCTCGCATGCGGTCAATAAGCAAGCCCTGATTGACGGGGCAATGTTTGGACTTGGTACGCCAATTGGAACGCACTTTGCTCCGCACCATCCCGCTTATAATGATCTGACAGGGCTTTACCCTTACGATCCGGCGAAAGCGAAAGAACTCCTTGCCAAAGCTGGGTATCCAGATGGCTTCAGCGCAACGCTGAAACTGCCACCACCGACCTATGCCCGTCGCGGTGGTGAGCTGATTGCCTCTGATCTGAAGAAGATCGGCATTGATTTGAAGATCGTGCCTGTTGAATGGGCGCAGTGGCTTTCAGAGGTCTTCAAGGAGACCAATTACGATTTCACGATCGTTTCTCATGTTGAGCCGATGGATATTGGTATCTATGCGCGCGATAAGTACTACTTCAACTACAACAGTGATGCCTTCAAACAACTGATTGAAGAGCTGAATGTGACTGTTGACGAAGAGAAGCGGTATGAGCTTTTGAAGCAGGCACAGCAAGTCATCTCCGAGGATGCTGTGAACGTCTACCTGTTCCAGTTGGCGAAATCTGCTGTGTGGAATGCCAATGTGAAGGGGCTTTGGCGAAACTCGCCTACACCGGGTAACGATCTGTCGCAGGTCTATTGGGCGAATAACTAAAAACACCTAGCAAATACACGTAGATATTTGCACAGGACTGCGGTTGCAACCGCAATCGCAGTCCTTCTCAATTGCTATTCCAAATTATATGGTTTAAGCGGTTGCCAAACTGACAGTTACTTTAGGGGTAACCCTTTTCTCTCATTGTGCAATTTGCTTGTGCAACGCAAGTTTGATTGGTTTAGCGGATTTGTCCGATGCTCTGGTTTGCGTTCCTTCGTCTCATAGGCTTACTGACAACTCTCCTGGCCGCAAGCCTCGTCATCTTCGTTGTGCTTGAGGTTATTCCCGGTGATCCGGCTGAAGTGATGCTTGGGCTGAATGCGCAGCCTGACACACTCGCAGCTCTGCGCGCTGAACTTGGCCTCAACGCTCCTTTATCCACCCGCTATATGAACTGGTTGCTGGGCATGTTGCAGGGTGAATTTGGTGTGAGCTACACATATTCAGTTCCGGTTTCTGAACTGATCGGCGAACGCATTCAGGTCAGCCTTCCGCTTGCAACTGGCGCACTGATCCTCTCGACATTCATCGCTATACCGATCGGCGTTTACTCTGCCCGCTATCATGGCAAGGTCATCGACACAGGTATTATGTCCATTGCCCAGATCGGCATTGCTATCCCAAACTTCTGGATTGCCATTTTGCTGGTTTACGTGTTTGCGATCGTGCTGCGGGTTTTACCATCTGGTGGTTTCCCCGGCTGGGATGTGAGCTTTTTTGGCTCATTGCAGGCGCTCTTGTTGCCCGTTATCGCGCTGGCTCTCCCCCAAGCGAGTATTCTGGCCCGCGTGATGCGCTCAGCCTTGCTGGATGTTTTGCATGAAGATTATATCCGCACAGCGCGTGCCAAAGGGCTCTCCAACAAAGCCACGCTTTGGAGACACGGCGTACGCAATGCTCTTATTCCGGTCCTGACTATTCTGGGTCTTCAGTTCTCTTTCCTGATCGCAGGTACGGTGATTATTGAGAACCTCTTTTACCTACCTGGCCTAGGGCGTCTGATTTTCCAGGGTATTACTCAGCGCGATCTGATCGTAGTGAAGAGCAGTGTCATGCTGCTCGTTGCTCTTACAATCTTTGTGACATTCCTTGTCGACATCGCCTACGCAGCCATTGATCCGAGACTGAGGCGACGTGCATGAATCAGGAACTCCCAAGTTATCCGCCGCTTGCCAGTTTTGACGAAATCTCCATCTGGAAGAAAGCTTTTCACAGTCGTTCTTTCGTGATCGGGGCAGTGCTTGCTCTCGTTATTCTCATTGAAGGGGTTACTTCCGTCTTCTGGACCCCCTATGCCATCGATGTTCTGGATATTTCCAAGCGCCTTAAGCCGATGAGTTCTGAATTCTGGTTTGGGACGGATCAGTATGGTCGCGATATCTTCTCCATGCTGATGGTTGGCGCCCGCACCTCCATTATTGTAGCGCTGATTGCTGTTGGCATCGGCATGCTGATTGGCGTGCCATTGGGACTACTGGCAGCGGCCCAAAAGGGCTTTCTGGAAGAACTGGTGATGCGCACCAATGATCTGATTTTCGCATTTCCTTCTCTGCTTTCTGCTGTGCTCATCACATCCATTTTTGGACCAGGAACAATCAACGCTGTAATTGCGATTGGCATCTTCAATATTCCGGTTTTTGCCCGCGTTGCTCGTGGTGGCGCCTTGTCTCTTTCAGGACGCGAGTTTTTGCTTGCCGCCCGTCTTTCCGGCAAGAGCTCGTTTTTGATCACTCTGGAACACGTTATTCCGAACATTGCCAACCTGCTGATTGTACAGGCGACCATTCAACTTTCTCTTGCGATCCTTTCAGAGGCAGGCCTCTCCTATCTTGGTTTGGGGACGCAACCACCGATGGCGAGTTGGGGCCGCATGTTGTATGAGGCCCAGACCATGGTTGCCTTTGCACCACAACTGGCGCTTTATCCGGGATTTGCGATTATCTTTTCCGTTCTTGGTTTTAACCTGCTTGGCGATGGGCTTAGGGATTTGCTGGATCCTAAGATGCGGAGGAGAGTTGCGTGACCTCTGTTTTTTCCGCCACTGACCTTTGCGTTTCCATTTCTGGCAAGCCGATCCTGCGCAATGTGAGTTTTGACCTTGAGCAGGGTAAAATCCTTGGCCTCGTCGGCGAAAGTGGCTCTGGTAAATCCATGAGTGCGCTCTCAGCCATGCAGCTTTTGCCGGAGGGTGCTCATCAGATTGGTGATCTGATGTTTGAGGGCAAGAACCTCACGCGCGCTACAGATACAGAGATGACCCATGTTCGTGGCAAAGACATCTCTATGGTCTTTCAGGAACCGCTGACCGCTCTCAACCCAACCCGCACCATTGGCGAGCAAGTTGCTGAAGGCCTTCGCTGGCATCAGGGTCTTACGCGCAAGGAAGCGATGGACCAGACCATCGATGTTCTGGAACGGGTTGGCCTTGGTCTTGAATATGGTTTGATTGATCGTTTCCCTCACCAGCTTTCCGGCGGACAGAGGCAGCGTGTTGTCATCGCCATTGCCATTGCCTGTAAGCCCAAGGTGCTGATTGCGGACGAGCCGACTACAGCGCTCGACGTGACGGTTCAGGCGCAAATCCTGACATTGCTGAAAGACATCGTGCGCAAAGAACAGATGGCCATGCTGCTCATTTCGCATGATCTGGCAGTTGTTGCTGACATGGCGGACACTGTTGCGATTATGAAGGACGGAGTGATTGTTGAGCGTGGCCCAACTTGCGAGCTGTTCGACAACCTTTCTCACCCCTATTCCAAGAAGCTGTTTGAAGCCTCCAACCACGTACCGGTTCCGCGGCAAGAGCCGGTTGACGAGGTCACTCAGCCGCTCTTGAAGGTGAGCAATGTGCTGCGGGAATATCCTCTCCCTCGCGCCAGCATCTTCACACGCAGACAGTGGCACCGAGCCGTGCAGCATGTCTCCTTCCACGTCGCCCCTCGTCAGAGCATGGGACTGGTGGGTGAAAGTGGATGCGGTAAATCCACCCTTGCGCGCACTATTTTGGGACTGACCCCTCCGAACGCTGGCCATATCCAGTTTCTTGGCAAAGACCCCTACTCGGTTTCACGAAAAGACCGTCAGGATTTGCAGCTGGGCATTCAGGCCGTGTTCCAGGATCCATATGGAAGCTTTGATCCGCGACATACGGTTGAACGTACCGTGGGTGAGCCTTTGCACCTCATGCGCAACGAACTGTCTCGTTCTCAACGTAAAAAACGCGTTCATGAGGTTTTGGAAAGCGTGGGGCTTTCTTCTGCAGATGCCAACAAATATCCGCACGAATTTTCTGGCGGACAACGGCAGCGTATTGCGATTGCGCGTGCGCTGGTCACCAATCCAAGCCTGATCGTCGCGGATGAACCCGTTTCTGCACTTGATGTTTCCATCAGAGCGCAAATTCTGGATCTCTTTGCAGATTTGCGTGATCGGCTAGGTATGGCTTATCTGTTCATTTCACACGATCTGTCTGTTGTGCAGGCTATCACTGACCGGGTGATTGTGATGAACGCTGGCCGGATTGTTGAAGAAGGTCCAACCGGAGAAGTCTTTTCCAATCCCAAACATCCTTACACACGTATCCTTGTTTCTGCGGCACCAGACCTCAACGAAGCCTTGCGCAGGCGCAGAGAAAAAGAGAACAAAGATACGCATTGAGCGCTATTGCCTGAAGCAAACCAATGCAGCTAGCCTTGCATTTGCTCAGGCTACAGCAATCGGAGACATGTTATGACAACAGCTGAGAACCAGCTTCGCCGGGAAGTTATAAGAACGGCGCGTGCTTTACAAAGCACTGGTTTGACACATGGAACCTCCGGCAACGTGAGCGCCCGATATGAAAACGGTATGCTCATCACCCCTTCTGGCATTCCTTACGAAGACCTGGAGATCAAGAAGATTGTCTTCATGGATCTTGAAGGCGGATACTTTGGGGATTACTTGCCTTCGTCCGAGTGGCGCATGCATATGGACATCTACCGGAACTACAAAGAAGCAGAGGCGGTTGTTCACTGTCATTCAGCCAGAGCGACTGCGCTTTCAACCCATAACAAAGGCATTCCGGCCTTTCATTATATGGTAGCTATTGCTGGCGGTGATCAGATCAAATGCGCAGATTACGCCACGTTCGGAACCAAAGCCCTATCTCAAGCAATGATCAATGCGCTAGAAGACCGGAAGGCTTGCCTTTTGGCACATCATGGACAAATTACTTTTGGCCCTTCACTGCACAAGGCGTTTGGGCTTGCCGGTGAAGTGGAAGCCTTGGCTGATCAGTATTTATCTGCGCTGGTTCTGGGAGAACCTGCACCTCTTTCTCCAACTGAGATGAAAGAGATTTTGAGAAAATTTAAAAGCTACGGCAAACAGCTGGATGCATTGGATGGAAACGACGCGGGTGCTTTTGAAATGCCCCAGCGACGTGACTAATCCAGAAAAGAACAAAGAATACAGAGGCGGATGCCTTTTATGATTGTAATGGGGGAATGACTGGAACATGCGAATTGGACTTGACTGGGGTGGTACTAAAATTGAAGCGCTGGCACTTTCTAACGAAGGTGAAGAACTGTTTCGCAAACGTGTTCCAACTCCCAAGAACGATTATCAGGGTTGCGTAGAAGCTGTTATCGGACTGGTTGCTGCAACGGAGGCAGCCACTGGCGAAGTCGGCACAGTGGGCATTGGCATTCCGGGCTCTATCTCACCAAGCACAGGGCTGGTTAAGAACGCAAACTCCACTTGGATGAACGGCAAACCTCTCGATAAAGATCTTACAGATGCACTTGGCCGTGAAGTGCGCATTCAAAACGATGCCAATTGCATGGCGGTTTCTGAAGCCATTGATGGAGCGGGTGCAGGATGCGGAGTTGTTCACGGCATCATCATTGGCACTGGCTGTGGCTCAGGCATTGCGATTAATGGACGCCCCCATAAAGGCGCTAACGGCATTGGCGGCGAATGGGGCAACGTTACTGTGCCTTGGATGCAGGAAGGCGAGTTCCCAGGGCCGCTCAACTGGACCGGACACCACGGCACGATTGACCTTTTGTGCTCTGGCACAGGTTTCCAGTGGGATTATGAGAATGCTACTGGAAAACCGCTGAAGGGCAGCGAGATCATTGAGTTGATGCGCTCTGGCGACGAAGCTGCCATGGGCACCTATCAGCGTTTTGTAAGCCGCTTGGGCCGCGCCTTGGCGATGGCAGCCAACATTTTAGATCCGGACTGTTTTGTACTCGCTGGTGGCATGTCTAACGTGGAAGAGATTTACAAGGATCTTCCTGCTGCGATGCGTCCTTACATTTTCTCTGATGGTTATGATTTTGATATCCGTAAGGCCAAACACGGCGACAGCTCTGGTGTGCGCGGAGCGGCATGGCTGTGGGGTAAAGGCGAAACAACGCTGCGGCATGTCAACGAAAGCTCGTAAACGTACTTTTCCTTATGGATTTCTCTTTCTATAGTCAGAACTCACGATTCCGATTTCCTGAAAGAAATTTCCATGACAATGACAAGCCAAGAAGTCCTTGCAAAGCTGGTTAGCTTTGACACGGTCAGCGCAAAAACCAATCTCCCCCTGATCAAGTGGATCGAAGAGTATCTTAATGATCTGGGGGTCTCTTCTTCCATACTGCCAGACGAGACAGGTGAGAAGGCGAGCCTATTTGCGACGATCGGTGGAGATGGGACCGATGGTTACATTCTTTCAGGCCACACAGATGTGGTGCCGGTTGAAGGACAAGACTGGAGCAGTAACCCGTTCTCCCTTCGCGAAGAAGACGGTCTGCTATACGGTCGCGGTTCCTGTGACATGAAAGGCTTCGTGGCGTGCTCTCTTGCCAAAGTTCCAGAGATGCTGAAGGCGCCCCTGAACAAGCCGTTTCACCTGATGTTCTCCTATGACGAAGAAACAGGCTGTACCGGCGTTCAGCCTGTACTTTACAAGCTTGCTGGCGAAGGCTTTCAGGCGGAAGCATGTTTCGTTGGTGAGCCGACTGAAATGCAGGTTGTGGTGGCACATAAATCCAAAGCCTCCTACCGCGCTGTGTTTACCGGCCTTTCCTGCCACTCCTCCCTTGCACCACAGGGCGTAAACGCCGTGCATTATGGCGCTCGTCTTGTTGCAAAGCTGGAAGAGATGGCACGGGAACTGGCAGCGGGCCCGAGTGATGATCTGTTTGATTTGCCATATTCCACGGCTCACACAGGTGTCATGAAGGGCGGCACTGCACTCAACATTGTACCTGAACACTGCGAAGTCATATTTGAGTTCCGCGTGCTGCCAACTGAAAGCCTTCAGGCTTGCATGGATGAGATCAGGCGTTATGCCACGGAGGAGCTTCTTCCTGAAATGCGCAAAGTTTCTGAAAAGGCAGATATCGAGCTCATTCCTTACTCTGAGATCCCAGGACTGGATACGGAAGTGGAAGCGGATGTAACTGTTCTGGCGAAGAAACTGGCTGGTCGCAACGACCACGCAAAAGTTGCTTATGGCACAGAAGCTGGCCTGATCCAGACCATTTTGAAAGTCCCAACCGTGGTGTGTGGCCCAGGTAGCATCGAGCAAGCTCATAAACCGGACGAGTACATCAAGCAATCCGAACTCGACAAGTGCGACGGTTTCCTAGACCGCCTGATCCAGCACGCGTGTGCTTAAGTTGATGATGGGGAGCTCTTCACGATGGGTTGAAGGGCTCTTCTTTTCATTGCTGGGTGCAATTTTGTTTCAGGAGTTGCACCTATGAGCTCCTTAGGTTATGAAAATCGCATGATGACTATGCAAGCACAAAACATGCTGTGGTGGTGGCGCCGATGACGGTGGCTGAACACGCATGTCTTGTTGACCTGTAATTTCCAAGCCGCCGCAGTTTCTGCAGGCGGCTTTGTTGTATCTACCGCCTCGCAAACATCGGAAACAGGTGTGCACGACCCGGAGGATTGACCATGCCGATTACGGCAGAACGGACTTATAAGAGCAAAGGCGGCGTTATCATCCGCCGTAAAAGCCGAAATGCTGATTATGCCGCTGGTACAAGCGAATGGATGGACAGGCTGGACCGTCAACGCGGTGCTGTGCTTTCCTCTTCCTACGAATATCCGGGCCGCTACACGCGCTGGGATATGGCGCTGGCCAACCCACCGCTGCTGATTGAATCCAACGATCGCAAGATTACCATTCAGGCGCTGAATGAGCGCGGGCGCGTGCTGATGCCTGCTGTTCAAGGCGCATTGGATGGTCACGAGGATATCGCAGATTTCAATGCAGACGAGTACCGCATTGATCTAACCATCAAGACGCCGGACAGAGCCTTTTCAGAGGAGGAGCGGTCGCGCCAGCCTTCAACCTTCTCCGTAGTGCGTACACTTGTTGATCTGTTTTCCTGTGATGACGATCAACTCGGGTTGTATGGCGCATTCGGATATGATCTGACGTTCCAGTTTGAGCCGATTAATCAGAAGCTGCAACGTCCTGACGACCAGCGGGACATGGTGTTGTTTCTGCCCGATGAAATCCTGATCGTTGACCACTATGGCCGAAAAGCCCATGTGCTGGAATACGATTTTGAGTTCAATGCCAAGACGACGGACGGTCTGCCGCGTGATGGTGAAGAAACGCCTTACAAGGCTGCGACTGAAACTCCAGCGCGTGGTGACCATGAGCCGGGTGAATACGCTGACCTGGTGCGCTCTGCAGTCGATTATTTCAAGCGCGGTGATCTGTTTGAGACCGTACCTGGTCAAGTGTTCTATGAGCCTTGCAAAAACCCACCATCCGCCGTTTCCCGACGTTTGCAGCAGATCAACCCTTCGCCTTATTCCTTTTTCATCAACCTAGGCAACGCCGAATATCTGGTTGGTGCTTCTCCTGAGATGTATGTGCGGGTGACTGGTGGTCGCCGTGTGGAGACATGCCCGATTTCTGGCACGATCCGCCGTGGCAAGAACGCGATTGAAGATGAAGCACAAATCCGCAAACTGCTGAACTCTGCCAAGGATGAAGCGGAACTGACCATGTGTTCTGACGTGGATCGGAACGATAAGAGCCGCATCTGTGTTCCAGAGTCTGTCCGTGTGATTGGTCGTCGTCAGATCGAGATGTATTCTCGTCTGATCCATACGGTGGACCACATTGAAGGCACTCTGCTTGATGGCAAGGATGCGCTGGATGCGTTCCTTTCTCATACATGGGCTGTAACTGTTACTGGTGCGCCGAAGCGTTGGGCCATGCAGTTCATCGAAGACCACGAAAAGAGCTCTCGTGCATGGTATGGTGGCGCGATCGGTGCTGTGCTGTTTAATGGCGATATGAACACAGGTCTGACCCTGCGCACAGTTCGCATCAAAGATGGTGTGGCTCAGATCCGTGCGGGCGCGACGCTGCTTTATGACAGCATCCCAGAGGATGAAGAAGCTGAGACTGAGCTGAAAGCATCTGCGATGATTGCTGCTGTTCGCGAAGCTGGACTTGCGCTTACCTCTGAAGAGGAAGTGGTTAAGGCTAAACCGGGCAAAGGCAAAAAGATTCTACTCGTCGACCACGAAGACAGTTTCGTGCACACACTGGCAAATTACTTCCGTCAGACAGGCGCTGAGGTTGTGACCTACCGTAGTCCAGTGCTGGATGACGTCTTTGATCAGGTTAGTCCGGATCTGGTCGTGTTGTCCCCTGGCCCAGGTTCTCCGAAGGACTTTGACTGCCGGGCTACCATCGAACGGGCCCGCGCACGCAAGCTGCCAATTTTTGGTGTTTGTCTTGGTCTGCAGGCGCTGACCGAAGCGTTTGGCGGTGAACTTGACCAGCTTGATGTGCCTGTGCATGGCAAGCCATCTCTTGTTTCCTTCAGTCACAGTTCCAAGCTGTTTGATGGGCTGAGTTCACCTGTCAGTGTTGGCCGTTATCACTCCTTGTTTGCTAAACGGGATGTGTTGCCAGATTGCTTTGAGGTAACCTCAGAGACCAAAGACGGTGTGATCATGGCAATTGAACACAAGAATGAGCCTATTGGCGCTGTTCAGTTCCATCCAGAGTCCATCATGTCCCTAGATCAAGACGGTGGTCACAAGATTATTGAAAATGTGATGACCAAACTTCTTATCGGTGGCTAGATTGACTCTCTGACCAAATTGAATTCATCAATTGGACTAAATTAAAGGCCGGGATTGAGCGATCACTTCCGGCCTTTCTCCTAGAATTTTGTATAGATGGTTTATCTGCACGAAACCTAGAAGCATCTTTGGTCGCATTGTTGTGGAATTGCAGCATATAAATGCGCTGGATAGTGAAAGTGAACCTATTCAGATTGAGAATATTGCAAGTCTCAAGTGCGCCGGGTTGCGTTATATGACTAATCTATGCACGATTGAAGTGATTGGCGCAGTCATTTTCCATAGGGATCTATAGACTGCAAAAGATTTTTACTGCGTATCCTACCGGAGAACAGATGCCACTTTTCGGGAATACGCTTTGATTGACGAGAGTTTGCTCTCAAGGTTCACTTAAGAGGATAAAGATGAAGGTACGCGGTATTTTAAGCGGCGTTTTGATGGGCACAGCGGTTCTAACAGGAACGTTTGCGACTACAGCAACTGCAGCAGAGAAGATCACTGTCGGCGCCTTGCGCTTCACTTCTCATGCGGCGAATTTTGTTGCGTTTGAAAAGGGTTATTTCGACGAGGCTGGTCTGGAAGTTGAGTTCAAGTTCTTTCAGGCAGCACAACCAATGGCGCTTGCTATCGCCTCCGGCGATGTGGACTTCGGCCTTACCGCGATTTCCGGTGGCTTGATCAGTCTTGCCGATAAGGGCGCTGTGAAAGTGATTGGTGGCGCGCTACAGGAAGAAGCTGGCATTGACGGCCAGATGATCCTTGCCTCTAAAGCTGCGTTTGATGCAGGCCTGAAAACTCCTGCTGATCTGAAAGGCAAGAGCTTTGGTGTGACGACGGCAGGCTCGTCTTTCCATTACATGGCACATAAGATTGCGGATAAAGAAGGTTTTGAGCGCAAAGACATCAAGATTCGTCCGCTCCAAAAAGTAGGCGCTGTGATTGGTGCGCTGAAGAGTGGTCAGATTGATGCGTGGTCTATTGTTCCCCACATCGCAAAAGGCCTTGCCAAATCCCCACAAGTGGAAATGATCGGTAAAGTTTCTGACTATGTACCGAATTATCAGGTGACCACTGTCTTCACCTCCACGAAGAACATTAATAGCAATCCTGAGCTGGTGAAGACCTTCCTTGGTGCCTACTCCAAAGGCGCGGCTGACTTTAACGCGGCTTTGGTGGACAAATCCGCAGGAGATGCGGCAGCTGAGGACATGGTGAAGCTCATTCATAAGTACGTCTATGCTGATCGTCCATATGAGAAAGCTGCTCCATCCATTCGCAATGGAGCGATGCGTCTTAACGAAGGTGCTGCGCTTAACATGGCGAGTGTTGAAGACCAGCTCAACTGGTTCAAGAGCGAAAAGCTGGTGCCAGCAGGTGTAACACTCGACAAGCTGGTTGATGTGAAGTTCGTCGAAACCTTCTAATCCAACTCACGCATTGCCCGCTGCGGGTGGGCAATGCCTTTTCCCTTAATCCGGTTGGATTACATGCAAATTTCCATTGAAAATCTCTCGCACGCCTACGGCTCAGTCGAAGTTCTGAATGATATCAACCTGACCTTTGAGCCCGGCGAGATTGCCGTGATCATCGGTCCGTCCGGTTGCGGAAAATCTACGTTGCTGCGTCTGATGGGCGGACTTGAAGAGCCGAGCAAGGGCTCCGCTTATATCGCAGGTCAGGCGCCAGGAGGGTCCCTCAATCCCCTCACCTACATCTTTCAGGATTTTGCGTTGCTGCCATGGCGCTCTGTGGCCGGGAATATCTCTTTGGTGCTTGAAGACCACAAGCTTTCCAAACAGCAGAGCAAGGCGATCATTGATGATGTGCTTGCACGCACCAACCTCTCAGAGTTTCATGATGCACTTCCACGTCAGTTATCCGGTGGGATGAAGCAGCGTGTGGCAATTGCGCGAGCGTTGGCTGTGCGTCCAGCCTTTCTGCTCATGGATGAGCCTCTGTCAGCTTTGGACAGTCAGACACGAGAACTTCTGATGGATGATCTGGTGGCTCTTTGGGCCCGTGAGGCATTCTCTGCTTGCTATGTGACGCATAATCTTGCTGAAGCTGTTCGCCTTGGCCACAAGGTCATTGTGTTGTCTCGTCGCCCGGGCAAGGTTCGCGATGTTGTTGAGATCTCGATCCCTCTTGAAGAACGCCGGGAGCGTGCTGTGGAGCTTGAGGAGGTGCAGCAGCAGTTATGGCATATGATGCGCGAAGAAGCTCTTGCTGCAGACAGGGAGCTTGCCGATGTCTGATCAGATAAACCGCAAGAAAGTTCCTTTTCGTGGAGGCGGGTTCAAACCACGCCCAATCCGTTTTGTTGCTCCATTTGTATTTCTGGCATTGGTGCTATTCTGGGAATTTGGCTCTCGCACAGGCATCATCAGTAATCTGGTTTTGCCAGCGCCGTCGGAAGCGTTTCAGGCCTTCTTAGATCTCTATAATTCGGGTCTTTTCTGGAAACACGTGAGCACAAGTCTTTACCGGCTTGTCTTTGGCTGGAGCATTGGAACTGCACTCGGTGTTCTGGTCGGGTTGTTGATTGGGCTGTTTTCTCTGGCACGCGCCAGTCTCCTGCCACTCACTTCAGCGTTTTTTCCAATTCCCAAAATCGCATTACTGCCACTCTTTATCATCTGGTTTGGCATCGGCGAAGGGTCCAAGGTTGCGACG
>NZ_LCWX01000248.1:114331-114932 GCF_001431305.1 Pseudovibrio sp. POLY-S9 | reverse complement strand
ATCCTGTTTGGCACTTTCTTTCCAACAGTTATCGCCACATATGGCGGGGTTGACCATGTGGAGCGTGGGCTTATCCGCATGGGGCAATCCTTCGGAATGAGCTGGCTTTCTATTGTACGGAAGATCATTTTACCCGGAGCCCTGCCCGCGATCCTTTCTGGCGCGCGTATTTCTGCCAGTATCGCCATTATTCTGCTCGTCGCAGCGGAGATGATTGGCGCTGAGTACGGTATCGGCGCTTATGTTCTGATGGCTGGATCACTGTTTGCAACCGACCAGTTGATCGTGGGTGTTGCTATGCTCTCCATTCTGGGACTGTGTGTCAGCTGGCTGATTGGCAAGGCCGAAAAGGCCCTTTTGAATTGGCGGGGTTAAAACTGCAAAATGCGAACCCTCGCTGAGCAAGTCGGCGAGGGTTAGAATGCTAGGCAACACTGGCGTTACATGCATCCTTGAAGTGCGTCTCAAACACGCTCACCCAGCCATTGTTGTAGTTCTCGCGCATTGCAGAGCCGACTTCTCCAAGTTTTTCCCAGTCGTGGTGGCTGAGGACAACCTTTGTGCCCTCCCCGTCTTTTTCAAAGGTCACGTCAACACAGGT
>NZ_LCWX01000248.1:107937-114195 GCF_001431305.1 Pseudovibrio sp. POLY-S9 | reverse complement strand
AAGGGCTTTGGCGGGCTGATAAAGCCTGATGGTGCCCCAGTCGTGGCGGGTGCCGTCCTTTGCCACTTCATAGAGCTTGCCACCCTCCTGCTGCTCGCAAAAGACGTCGGGCAGCGCTCCGCCATTCATTGCGGTAACAGAGTGAGTTTGTGTTGGCCACCAATTGCTCAGGTCGTTGACGAAGACCTTGAAGGCCTTTTCCGGACTACAGTCCACTTTGATCATCTTCATCACTGGTGCAATCATTCCCCATCTCCTGTTGGTCGGCAATTTCATTTGCAAAAGCGTCCAGAACACCCTCCCAGAACTGATCAAGGTAATCCCGCAGGGGCGCGATGCCTTCACGCCTAAGCGCATAAAATCTTGAAGTTCCGCGTTGGTATACCTCCACCAGACCAGCGCTCTGTAAAACTTTCAGATGCTGGGAGACCGCCGGTCTGCTGACGCCTTTTGCTTCAGACAACGCTTTGACATTCTTAGGGCCTGCGCGAAGATCCTCAAAGATCTTGCGGCGTGTGTCATCTGCTAAAGCGTGAAGAATCTCTTCGTAAGCCATAACTTACGGTAAGTTTATACTTACTCTTTGTCAAGCACTGATCACAAGGTTATGAAATCGTAATGTCAATTGAGACCAGTAATGCGCCCGCCAAAACTTATAGCTGGCCTGCGGTTATGGTTTAGCTCTATTGTTTCGCAGAACTCAATATCAAGCAATGACGGCGGCGGGCCGAAAAAAGGCATATTGCAGTCTTATCTCAGTCTTAGTGCCATATCAGACGAGGACAAATCATGGTTTTACGCATAAACGACACGATCCCTAATTTGACTGTTCCTACTGATCATGGAGAGATAAGTCTGCACGATTGGGTTGGAGACAGCTGGGCGATCATCTTCTCTCACCCTAAGGATTTTACACCTGTTTGCACGACTGAGTTCGGTGCTGTGGCCCAGCTTGGTAATGAATGGGCCAAGCGTAACACTAAAGTGCTTGGCGTTTCAGTTGATGGTGTTGAAGACCATAAGAAATGGAAAGTCGATATTGAATCCGTCGGCGGCGCAAAGCCCAATTTTGCGATTGTTGCGGATGCTGGGCTGGAGATGGCCAAAGCCTTCGACATGCTGCCTGCTGAATATGTGCTACCTGATGGCCGCACACCTGCTGATTCAGCAACAGTTCGTTCTGTCTTCATCATTGGGCCGGACAAGCAAGTGAAGCTGATGATGACCTATCCAATGACCGTTGGACGAAATTTCGCAGAAATCCTGCGCGCGCTAGACGGGCTTCAGATGTCTGCCAAGGGCGTTGCAACGCCTGCGGACTGGACTGTTGGCGAGGATGTAATCGTGCCCCCAGCCGTCAGTACCGAAGACGCAGAAGTCAAATTTGGCTCTGTGAAAACAGTCCTGCCCTATCTACGATATGTGAGTGCGCCGAGCTAAAAGCTCAAAACACACTCAGCAATAGAAAGCCCCGCAGAGGTGGTCTCCACGGGGCTTTTGAAAGTCTTAATCGGCCAGAGGCTTAGTCAACTTTGCGAACTGCGCCTTTGGATGCACTGGTGGTCATGGCAGCATAGGCCTTCAGCGCGGTGGTAACCTTACGCTTACGCGTTTCAACAGGTTTCCATGCAGCATTCCCTTTTGCTTCCATCGCAGCGCGGCGGGAGGCAAGCTCTTCATCAGAAACACGCATCTCGATTTTACGGTTTGGAATGTCGATATCAATCACATCGCCCTCTTCCAGCAGACCGATGTTACCGCCTTCAGCTGCTTCCGGGGAGACATGGCCAATAGACAAGCCGGAAGACCCACCAGAGAAGCGGCCATCTGTGATGAGCGCGCAGGCTTTGCCAAGGCCTTTGGACTTGAGGTAGCTGGTTGGATACAGCATTTCTTGCATGCCCGGACCGCCACGAGGGCCTTCGTAACGAATGAGAACGATGTCGCCCACTTTCACTTTACCTGTCAGGATCGCGCTGACTGCTGTGTCCTGAGATTCAAAGATGCGTGCTGGGCCGGAGAATGTGAGAATGCTCTCATCTACACCAGCTGTCTTAACGATACAGCCGTCTTCTGCCAGATTGCCGTAGAGCACTGCCAGTCCGCCATCCTGCGAGAAGGCATGTTCTTTGGAACGGATAACGCCGTTTTCACGATCCTCATCAACACCTTCGGCATAGCGTGAGCTCTGAGAGAACGCGACCTGTGTCGGCACACCACCAGGTGCTGCTGAGAAAAACTCGCGTACGCTTGTGCTGTCTGTGCGTTTGATATCCCAGCGCTCAAGAGCATCGGCTAAGTCTTTGGCATGTACTGATTTTACTGAGGTATCGATGAGGCCTGCACGGTCCAGCTCGCCCAGAATACCGAGGATGCCACCTGCACGGTGAATGTCTTCCATGTGGACGTTGGCGATCGATGGAGCCACCTTACACAGCACTGGTACTATGCGAGACAGACGGTCAATGTCTTCCATGGTGAAGTCCACTTCACCTTCCTGCGCTGCGGCCAGCAAATGCAAAACGGTGTTGGTGGAACCGCCCATCGCGATGTCCATAATCATTGCATTTTCAAAGGCTTTGAAGTTTGCAATGTTGCGCGGCAGTGCGCTCTCATCTTCCTGTTCGTAATAGCGTTTTGCCAGATCTACGATCAGGTGACCAGCTTCGATGAACAGGCGTTTACGGTCTGAATGCGTTGCCAGAGTTGAGCCATTGCCCGGAAGGGACATACCCAGGGCTTCTGTCAGACAGTTCATGGAGTTTGCGGTGAACATGCCAGAACAGGAGCCACATGTCGGACATGCGCTGCGCTCGATGCTTTCAACGTCGCTGTCAGAAACGTTGTCATCAGCTGCGGCGATCATTGCGTCGACAAGGTCAACTTTGCGTTTTTCACCGTTTGCGAGCGTTACTTTGCCAGCTTCCATCGGTCCACCAGACACGAATACGGTTGGGATGTTCAGACGCAAAGACGCCATCAACATGCCTGGAGTGATCTTGTCACAGTTGGAGATACAGACCATGGCATCTGCGCAATGTGCGTTGACCATGTACTCTACAGAGTCGGCGATCAACTCACGAGATGGCAAGGAGTAGAGCATGCCGTCGTGGCCCATTGCGATGCCGTCATCGACTGCGATGGTGTTGAACTCTTTTGCGATACCGCCGGCCTGCTCAATTTCGCGAGCGACGAGCTGACCGAGGTCTTTCAAATGCACGTGGCCAGGCACGAACTGCGTGAAGGAGTTGACGACAGCAATAATTGGCTTGCCGAAGTCATTTTCTTTAACACCGGTTGCCCGCCACAGGCCTCTGGCGCCTGCCATGTTGCGGCCGTGTGTGGAAGTGCGCGAACGATAGTTTGGCATCGAAAACCCCAGTCTGGCGAATATGTTTTTTACGCGTTGCGGTATAGTTAGTTTTATCGGACTAATTTGGCAACTTTTCTTCAGCTTACACCACTAATGAGAAAAAGAGTACCCGCGGGTACGCCTCTCCCCTTCTGATCGCTTGAGCATTTCTCGGGTGTCGCCTGCTCGTGCCTCAAGTCTTGCAGCTTTTAGAAGCGGTTAAAGGCAAAACTGGAGAGATCGTGACCAGCTGGTTTCCCTGTGAGCACATCTGCCATAACACGTCCGACAGATGGACCTATTCCAAACCCATGGCCCGAGAACCCTGTCACGATGTGCAGGTTATCCCGATTTGGAGCTCTATCGATCACCGGCAGGAAGTCTGGCATAGCATCAATGAGGCCGCCCCAGGCGGATTTCAGTTTTGTTCCTTTGAGCTGCGGGAAACGATCAGCGAGTGCTTGTGTTAGAGCACCCAGCTCTTTCTGATCAGGTTTGGAGTTGAGGACGCGCATTGCTTCAAACGGTGTTATGTCCGCTCCGGTCCAACGTCTTTTTTGCATCCAGTGATCAGGGTAGTTTTTTGGAGACCATGGTTTGATGCTGGTGCCCTTGAGGTTTTCGGCCATGTTGGGCAGCCATTCTTTCAGGAACCGGAATGAATCCAGACCGATATGATGGGTCTGGTTGTTCTTCAGTGCCAGCGTGTAGCCACCATCCTGACGGCGGCGCATAGCAAAAGTGTTGTCTGAGGCATTTGCCGGGAAGACATCCGGTACGGCTTGCGTTGCTGCAACGGTCAACTCTACAGAAAGTTGAGGCAGTTTAATGCCTGCATTGGCGGCGAACAAAGAAGACCATGCCCCACCTGCCAGCATTACCCGTCCTGCTTTGATCTCGCCTTGCTCTGTGACAACGCCCACAACCTCGCCACCGGACTTTACCAATGTACGAACAGCGTTGTTTTCGCAAATGACAGCTCCAAGTCGCTCTGCAGCTTTTGCGATGCCGAGCGTCGCCTGCCCGGGTTCAGCACGACCATCACTGGCAGTATGCATTCCGCCGATCCAGCGGCCTTCTTTACCTTTGATATCTTCATGAACCTGCGCTCTTGAGATCATGCAGGTATCAAGATCATATTTCCGGCCAAGCTCGACGAACTTCTCGAAGTTTTCCAAGTCCTCATGCTTTTCAGCAAGGTAGTAGACGCCGCTCGCGCTGTAGCCGAGGTCTTCCTCTGTCTCTTCGCTGAGCTCCTCCCACAAACGGCGAGCTTCGATAGAGAGCGGGATTTCCGGCTCATCACGTCCTTGCTGGCGAATCCAACCCCAATTACGGCTGGACTGTTCTCCTGCAACTCTCCCCTTTTCGCAAAGAGTGACACTCACGCCCTTCTTGGCGAGGTAATAGGCGGTACACACACCAATGATGCCCCCGCCGATTATGAGCACATCTGTTTCCTGCGGCTGTTCTCCATGGAACTGCTGCGGTGTATTTTCTGAATAAATCACGTCACTTACTCAAGGAGGTTAGATAAAGGGTCCGAGCTTGATTTTGGAGCCATCGGAAAAACGCGAATAACGGAAGCGCGTCAGGTCGTAGCCTGCTGGTTTGTCCATGAGCAAATCTGCCATTATGCGCCCTGCCGCAGGACCAATGCCAAACCCATGCCCGGAAAAACCCGTTGCGATAAACACGCCCTTTTGCGTCGGGACTTCATCCATGATCGGGACAAAGTCCGGCATTGCATCAATCATTCCAGCCCAACTTTCTTCCATTTGTAGCCCTTTGAGCTGAGGGAAGCGGTCAACCAGACGATCCTGAATGCGTTTGAGGGCTTTCGGGCTCGGATCAGGGTTTAGCACACGACATGTTTCAAACGGTGTGACTTCATCTCCAGACCAATGCCGCTTATGCGCCCATGAATCTGGATAGTTCTTTGGTGGGTTCATGCCAAAGGAAATGCCTTTGAAGGACGCTTTCACAGCAGGAAGCCACTTGAAGAGGTGACGAAACGAGTCCTTACCGATGTAGTGATCATGAATATCACTGACCGCAAGTGTGTAGCCACCATCTACTCTTTTGCGGAACGCGAATGTGCCGTCTGCAGCGTTGCCGTTGAAAAGATCAGGCACAGCCTTGGTTGCAACCACAGTTGCCCGCACACATAGCTGAGGCATGGACACGCCGAGGTTTTGTGCAAAGAGTGAGGACCATGCACCAGCAGCGATCAGGACGCGGTTTGCTTTGATCGTCCCCTTTTCGGTCACAGCACCTGTGAGTTTACCACCTTCAATCTCGAGCGTACGCACTGCACAGTCTTCAACGATCACAGCGCCGTTGCGTTCCGCTGCCCTGCCAATCGCGGGCACAGCTATCCATGGCTCAGCACGGCCATCACTTGGTGTGATCATTCCGCCAACCCATTTGCCATCACGCCCCGGAATTTTGGCGTAGACCTCGTCTTTACTGAGGAGCTTGGTATCGAGTTGATGCTGTTTGGCGAGCTCAAGAAAGTCCTCATAGTTTTTGAGGTCCTCTTGTTTTTCTGCCAGATAATAAACACCCTCCTGGCGAAACCCGAGATCCTCTCCGGTTTCTTTCATCAGCTGCTGCCAGAGCCGGCTGCTTTCCATGGATATGGGGAGTTCTGCGGCATCCCTGCCTTGCTGGCGGACCCAGCCCCAGTTGCGGCTCGACTGTTCTCCGGCAACGCGGCCCTTTTCGCAGAGTGTCACGTTCACACCCTTTTGTGCCAGCCAGTAGGCTGTGCAGATGCCAATCACGCCACCGCCAATAATCAGAACATCAGTCTGCTCTGGAAGGTCGCCGAAGAACTGTTGGGGAGTGGAGCTGGTATAGGTCGCCATGAAGGCCTCTAGGAATCGGATCTATAAATTACAATC
>NZ_LCWX01000248.1:85963-107839 GCF_001431305.1 Pseudovibrio sp. POLY-S9 | reverse complement strand
CGATGAACTTAGCAGGACTAAGATACCACTGCACGAGGGTGTGCCTAAGCACTTAGTCGACCTTTGGATTAGACCATATTGGTAGGTCTGGTTGTTTCGCAACCAGAAGCTGGCCTGAGAACTCAACGCTCTCAGACCAGAGAATTGCTTAGCGCGGTGCCATACGGATTGCGCCATCCAAGCGGATGGTTTCACCGTTCAGCATTGGGTTGGTGCAGATTGCTTCCACCAGCTGAGCGTATTCGTCGCCGCGGCCCAAACGGGACGGGAACGGCACCTGCTGACCGAGTGAGTCCTGCACTTCCTGAGAGAGGCCACGTAGCATTGGAGTTTCGAAGATACCCGGTGCAACAGTCATCACGCGGATGCCGGACTTAGACAAGTCGCGTGCAACAGGCAATGTCAGAGCGGCAATGCCACCTTTAGACGCTGCATAAGCTGCCTGGCCGATCTGACCGTCAAATGCTGCCACAGATGCAGTGGAGATGATCACGCCGCGTTCACCATCTTCTGTCAGTGGCTCAAGATTTGCCATGCGTGTTCCAGCAAACGACGTACAGCGGAATGTGCCGACAAGGTTTACGTTGATCACCGTCTGGAACATATCCATTGGGTGCGGCTCACCACGAGAGGTGGTTTTTGCAACAGGCGCGATACCTGCACAGTTGACGAGAATACGTGTTGGGCCGTGCGCTGCTTCAGCTGCATCCAGACCTGCTTTCACGCTGTCATCGCTGGTGACGTCAACTTTGACGAACTGACCACCAATCTCTTGTGCCAGTGCTTTACCAGCTTCTTCATTCACGTCGAAAAGAGTTACTTTAACGCCATGGCCAGCCAATTTCCGTGCGGTTGCCGCGCCAAGACCTGATGAGCCGCCGGTTACAACGGCTGCAATTTCTTTATTAAGTTGCATGGAATCCCATCCCGATTCATTTTGTTTGCCCCGCTGTCTTTCAAAGCTCCCGCCAAAATTCTTTGAAAGCAGCAAAATGCTGGATTGCGGGTCGGCATGAGAAAATCATTCTCACGCCAAAGCCACAAGGTCTACTTTTCCATTGATTCCCGCAACACACTCAGACTTTAAATCTATCATGTTTCCCTTATACCCTTGTCGTAGAGCCATGGAATAACTTGCACCATCTGTCAGGAACCGCGTGCCCTGGACCTTGTTGGCGGCTTCCAGCTTTGCAGCGCGGTTGACAGCATCACCGATCACGGTGAACTCCAACCGGTCCCGCACACCAACAACTCCAACACTGACCGGACCTGCTGCGACCCCTACACCAACTTCAAATTTCATGGGCCAGCCTGCAGCTTCCAGATCGGCGCACTCTTCCTCCAGAATGTGAGTCAGTTCGACACCTGCTCGCAACGCATCAGCTGCATACGTTTCGCTGTCTGATACAGCGCCGAAGGTTGCAAGAATTCCATCACCAAGGAACTTATCAATTTTGCCTCCCTCTCCCAAAATCACCTTTGCAGCTTTCTTTTGGTAGAGGCTCAAAACCCGCATGGTGGTTTCTGGCGGCAGTTTGGCGGCAGTTTTTGTAAAGGACCGGATGTCTACAAGAAGGATGGCAACATCCCGGATTTCACCGGTTCCAGCCATAAGCCTGCTTTCAGATTCCACAATGGAATTTGCAACTTCCGGCGTGAAAAATCGGCTCAAGTCTTTTACTGCATTCTTTTGGCGAATGGCTGAGAAGAAGGTCCGTCGGGCTCTGAAAATCGAAAGGGCAAGAAGCGCTGTCACTGACAGGATGATTATCAACTTATCCAGCTCTGCCCCGATGAGAACCGCCTCGCCGGTCAGATACTCGATGTAGTTTCGAGTGATGAGTGTTGAGCCACCTTGATAGGTCAGAGCATAGAACACCAACCCTAACCAACCCAGGGCTCCGAAAACGCCAGTGAGGATCACGTATCTTGGATCAAAGCGGAGGGCTCTCAGAGCGATGAACAGGAACAGGTACATCAAGGTCGGGGCCTTGAGGTAAAAAGTGGGATGTTGGGCATACTGGATGTGGAAGGAGAAAATCAATCCGACCAGAAGCGCCACGTCTGCCATGATAGACAGGACCAGATACCAGACCGGCAGGGTGGTTCTGAAAGAGACGTAAATACGAATAAGCGTAAAGACGAGATAACAGGAAAAGGCGATGGGAACGAAGTTGAAGCCCATAGTGCCTTCGGCCCTCGGAGCAAGGGCGTACAGAACAGCAAAAAAGATAATGACGCCAAGCTGGACGATACCGATCAGACGTTCGGAGGCCGCTTCCTGACGCGCTACTTCACTACGCACACGTAAAGGCAAGTCCCCTTCCGGAGCTTTTGGCCCTAAAACACCGCGCTTCAGCTGCTGGTAGAAGTTAGGTTCAGCTTTCTTCTGGTAAGAGATGCCATGGAACTTTTCGCTCAAGTCCACATCCGGCTTTTTCTCAGATCCACGTTTTTTTGAAGGATCGGAATTTTCTGGACCACTTCCAACTGCCACACTTGTCTCCCGTCACACCATTCAACAGGTGTTGCTGGTTTGCTCGCAGTTTCATCCGATCTGTTGCGAGCGACGGGTGAATGAACTTAAGGTTTGAAGACCATCCCTTCAGAGGCCACGATTGCTCGTGGATGCATCTGCTGGGCAGCCAAACCTATCTCGTCCAATTCATCATCCGTGCGACGCGGATCGTGATGAAAGATCACGGGCGTTTTCACGTTGGCGCGCTGGCATATTCCGACCACATGCTCCCATGTGGAATGTCCCCAACCCTTATACTTAGGGTATTCGGCACAGGTGTACATCCCATCCTGGATCACAACATCTGCATCACGGATAAACTCTAGGACAGCTGCATCGTGAGATTCGCTCCCCATTTCGTGATCTGTGATGATGCACATGGACTTACCATTGAACTCCATCCGGTAGCCACAGGCACCGCCAGGATGGTTTAGCGCAACAGTTTTGATTATCAGCCCATTGTCTTTCTTCAGGGTGTCCCCTGCCTTGAAACTTTTAAAGGAAACAGCACTTAGCGTGTTCGCCCCTACCGGGAAAATAGGGGGTGACATGATCCGACAGATGATGTCCTTCAAATCACACGGGTCATTAAAATGGCCTGCGGTTAGACGAATACTGAAATTGGGATCGTACGCAGGCTCAAAGAAAGGCAAACCACAAATGTGGTCGAGATGTGTATGCGTGAAGAGAAGATCGATGTCGCGGTGTGGGCCTTTCATCAACTCTTTGCCCAGATTGCGTGCACCAGACCCACAGTCGACCATCAACAGAACGTCCCCCGCCCGGATTTCAAAGCAGGTTGTTTCTCCGCCGTATCTAAGTGTTTCGGGACCAGCAGCAGCTGTTGAACCGCGAACACCCCAAATTTTAAGAGAAAACTCGTTCAAGTAATCTGGCCTTTCAAGTGGACGCAGGGCGTGCCTGCGCAAGTTCTCTGGTCGTTTTTTCCAATCGCAACGCCAATACACGCATTATCTCGAGCGAAACTTTCGGAAACTCCGCGATGAGCTTCAAAAAATCGTCTTTGGATATTGCCAGAATGTGAGTTGTGCCCACTGACTGTAAGGTCGCTGTTCTTGGCACATCACACAGGATCGCAATCTCACCAATGATGGCATATTGACCGACCCGTGCAACCTCATTTTCATCAACAAACACAGCAACTTCACCGGAAAGGACAACAAATGCACTGTCACCATCATCTCCCTGATGGCACAAATGCTCCCCATCCTGAAACTCCATGCGGTCACTGATGAACGCAAGAAGACGCAGTTTGCTTGGTTCCAATCCCTGAAAGAGAGGGACACGGCTTAAAGCTTGGACTTCTGCATCAATAGTCACATTTCACTCCCAATAACTTGATGAGCATAGCTGAAGTTCTCCCAGCAAACTGTGTTCCAGCTCACATCATCTCGCCTTTGTTTCACCATAGTTCCCAAGACTATCTTTCGATAACCCTCCCATTTTCTAGGTGAAGCGTCGTAGAAAACTCCTCAGCAACACTTTCATTACTTACTCCGAACATGAGAATTTTATCACTCATGAGCTTCCTGAGGTCTTCGCGCAGGGTCTTATCTGTTGAACTTACACTGTTTGCTGTCTCATCCAGAACGTAGATGTGTGCATTCTTCAACAGGGCACGAACCAGACAGATCAACCTACGTTGATGGGAGGATAACTTCGCACCAGCAATGCCCACCTGATAATCGAAGGCAGCGCGGCGAATTGGGGCGATCAGATCTCTTTCACGCACGAGCTCCTGCAGAACTTGTTGTATTTTCTGACGGGCATCGCGGCGGTCTAACCTTGCGTGGCCGAAGACCAGATTGTCCTCGATGCTCAAAGTGGTGAGATAAGTGTCTGGATCAAAGAACTCGAAACGCTCATTGTCTTTGCCCACTGTTTCCATAAACTGTTTCCGAGCTGCAAGGATCTTCTCCCGCATATCATCATCCAAGACACCAAGGCGGTGCTTTGCTGGAATGAGCTTGAGCGCCAGCGCAATCAAACGGGCCCGATCTACATCTTTGAGCCGTTTGCGCCGCTGTTCACCCTTTTGCTCATTCACAATACGGGCAAACTCCGGAAGATCCTCACGACTGATGAAAGAGTACCTGTTCAGCAAATCACTGTCTGCACTCACATCAGCAAACAGTTCGACCATAGTCTTTGCAATTTTCAGTCCGATATCCGCCAGAAGCACATCAAACCCGGTCTCTTTGAGGAAAGCTGAAATCTGCGGGTCTGTCGGAACATGTTCAATGGTCATGAAGTGTACTTTGGGACTTGCAAAAAACAGGTTCTGCGCAAGATTGGCAGACATATTGAATTTTTCAGGGTCCCAGAACTCGACGAGATTTTGAAGTTTCGTGTCATTTTGGATTTTCTCGCGCAAGGCTTTCCGCGCCTCAACCAATTTGGGCATGAGGCCGCCATTGAGCTCTTCAGTCTCGTTTGGATTGATGACTGTCTCAACGCCCAGCAAGTACAGATCACGTGAGAAGCCTGCTACTTTACACAGCTCGAGGGCTTTGTCTTCCAGCTCCTGCATGGAACCTGCATCGGCCAGCTCGTAATCTTCCCAGCGCGCTTTCAAATCAAAGTAAGGATTGAGTGTCATGGCAGCTTCCTTCAACTGACGCTGCCTTTTCCTCAGATCACTGCCTTCGTACTCTACTTTTTCCTGAGGCCGATGACGCAGCCCGTAAAAGAGATTATCGCGAATTGTCCCCGTCCAGACATGCAAATGACCACCCACGTAGGCAATCTGCCGACCCAAGGTCGCTTCTGGCATGCTTTCGAAATTGGTGTTGTTGATGGTGACTGATCCTGACGTGGGGCTCAGCAATCCAGCTGCCATCTGCAACAATTCAGCGCGTCCAGAACCATCCACACCAGAAACAGCCAGTGGTTTACCCGGCTCGACATTAAGTGAAACATTATGCACTTCCTGCCCGGTCCCTACTCCTGATAGCCCTAGTTTATCTAGGGTGAGTGGGCCTGTGAGCACCAGAGATTCATCATCCAGCAGGCGTTGCTTGTCGTAGAGATCAGGTGGGTCGAAGTTTTCAACCACTGTCTGGTATTTGACTGAGACGTCTGCGGTCATTTGGTAGTAGGCCAGCAGCTCTTTCCATGGACCAGCCAGATCCTTGTAGGCTGCAATCACCGCAATCAACGCACCGATGCTGAGCTGCCCTTTGATGACCAGATAGCCGCCGATAAAGTAGAAGAAAAACGGCGTCAGCTGATTCATGAAATTATTGACGAATTTGATGAAGTACTTGCGATTATAGATATCGAAACGAATACGGAAGTTTCGATAGAGTCTGTCTGAGAGGTCTGCTGAATGCCACGCTGAGGTGTCGTTGCTATGAATCTCGGAGATACCTGAGATGCTCTCCCCCACCTTATCGGCGATCACGCGCACATTCTTCACACGTTGGCGAGACAGGCGAACGACCTTCTGTTGAAGCTTGGGGATGATATATCCCTGCACCGGATAAAGTGAGATAGCGGCCAGCCCGAGCAGTGGGTCCTGCATGAAAATAAAGCCGACCTGAACGACCAGCATTCCGCCTTGATAGGCTGGCAAAGCGAAGGCCTCGCCAACAAAACCACCAACATCCTCGACCTCGGCGGTAATCATTGGTATGATCTCGCCGGAGCTGACCTTCTTAAAGTGAGGCAGGCGGAAGCGGAGTACGCGCTGAAACAGCTCAAACCGCAACTGGCGTAGCATCCTCTCACCCAGTCTACCCTTGTAGACATTGAGGTAGAGCTTGATGCAGTTGCTAACAACAACAAGAACCAAAAACAAAATACATAGCACCGCCAGATACTGAATCTGACCGAGCTGCATTCCGAAAAGTTCTACTGGAAAATTGCTACCCTGAATTGCTTCATTGGTAATTGTCTTAGGTAGATCCAGCAGGATGTAACTCACCGGATAGGACAATATGGTGACTAGAAGAATCGCCACTTGATAGCGGGCTGAGTTCTTCCAGATGAATTGGAAAAGCGATTTTTCCATGTCCACTCCGATTAAGCTCAGATCAGGCTAACCCAAACTGAGGCGATGCGATTTACGCTCTAACTGACGCAAGGGAACTTTACGCTTTAAGATCTTAAAAAACGGCATAAACCCGCAAGATCCCTTGGATTTATGGGGGTACTTCTTTGGTGTTTAAACGCTTCAAAGCAGGTTTGACCGTTCCTTGGTGGCCCTCCCCCGCCAAACTGATCTGATGCTGAGGTTTATGCGCAGCAGATGGAATAAGAAGCGCATGACGGTAATGACGCCAAAAATTCTGATTTATAGCCACGACACCTTTGGATTGGGCCATCTGCGGCGGTGCCGCACAATCGCACAATCTTTGGTTGGCTCCTTCCAGGAAATGTCCGTTCTCATCCTTTCAGGATCTCCCATCATTGGTAGTTTCGAGTTTCGTTCCCGGGTCGATTTTGTCCGCATTCCGGGCGTGATCAAACTGCGCAGTGGTGAGTACACTTCGCTCTCCCTACAGCTTGATATCAATGAGACGATCGCCATCCGATCATCCATCATCGAACACACGGCCAAGGTGTTTAAACCTGATATCTTCATCGTCGATAAGGAGCCGCTTGGGCTGCGCGGTGAGGTTCTCCCCTCGCTTCAATACCTTAAGGGGCAAAAAACACGGCTGGTTTTGGGTCTTCGCGATGTGATGGATGACCCGCATGTTCTGAAGGAGGAGTGGCTTCGCAAACGCGCCTACCCTGCTCTCAATGATCTTTATGATGAGATCTGGGTTTACGGCCCTTCAGTGATGAACAATCCATTGGATGGGCTTGGCTTTGACCAGTCGGTGATGGAAAAGACGCTCTTTACCGGCTACCTGCGCCGGTCAATGCCAAGTTCAGCTCAGGATTTCACAGCGCCCTTTGATGGTGCCCCCTATGTGTTGGTGACCCCGGGCGGGGGCGGTGACGGTGTTGAGCTCGTCGATTGGGTCATACGGGCCTATGAAGCACGTTTGCGTCCCTTGTTCCCTGCTCTCATTGTCCTTGGACCTTTCATGAGCAAGGCAGATGTGGAAGCGTTTACAACGCGTGCATCTCATTTGCGCGATGTTGAGATCCTTCGATTTACCCCTGAAATTGAGCCCTACATGGCCAATGCGACTGCTGTGATTGGCATGGGAGGGTACAACACATTCTGCGAGATCCTCTCCTTTGACAATCCAGCCCTTCTGGTTCCACGTGTTGTGCCACGCAGAGAGCAGGCTATTCGAGCTGAGCAAGCCCAGCGGCTGGGTCTTGCGCAAATGCTTCCGATTGACTCATACCCGAGTGTTGAGCTGATGGTGAAAGCATTGGCAAACCTACCATTTATCGCACCGCCGTCTCATGCTCATTCCGAAAACTATCTGGGCGGTTTGGATATTATCAATCTGCGAACTGCCGAAATTCTTGGCATGCGTGAACAGCATTTATCACAACGTCTTGGTCCTCGAGGCGATGTCAAACTGACATATAATGCGGGGTAGTGATGGAAGTTGGTCGCATTGCTGTGGTTGTTAAAGGGTATCCTCGTCTTTCCGAGACCTTTATTGCCCAGGAAATCTACGGTCTGCAGGAACGCGGTGTAGGCCAGCTTATTGTTGCGCTGCGCCACCCCTATGATCCTTATGTGCATGACGTCCACGAGAAGATCACTTCCGACGTGCTTTACCTCACTGAGTATCTCAAGGATGATCTTCCTCGTGTCCAAAAAGCTATGGCATGGGCAAAGAAACAACCGGCATATGCAGCAGCCAGAGCATGTTTTGAAAAAGACCTAGAGAACAAGAAAAATGCAGAGCGCTTCCGCCGATGGGGGCAAGCTTGTGTGATGGCTCATGAACTGCCAGAGGATGTTATCTGGATACACACGCATTACCTTCACAGCCCTTGTAGTGTTGCACGTTATGCGGCTCTGCTCTCGGGGCGTCGCTGGTCATTCTCAGCTCATGCCAAAGACATATGGACCACAGAACGGTGGGAGCTTGAGACAAAACTTGCTGATGCTGTCTGGGGAGTAACCTGTACCAAAGCAAACCTTGCTTACCTGCGTTCCCTTTGCAAGGAACCTGACAAAATCAGTCTTGTTTATCATGGTCTCGATTTTTGCGGATTTCCTGAGGCTCCCCGTCCTGCCACGTTACGGGATGGAACAGGAGCTGACGGCGTTCGGATTATCTCCGTCGGGCGACTGGTAGACAAGAAGGGTTATGACAACTTGCTGCGCGCTTTCAGCAAACTCCCAAAGGACCTGAACTGGCACTTCACTCACATCGGTGGAGGTGAGCTGTCATGTTCACTCAAGGACCTTGGTGTGCAACTTGGTCTGGATGACCGTATATCGTGGCTGGGAGCCCAACCGAGGAAGCTTGTGTTGGAAGAGATGGAAAACGCCGATATATTCGCTCTTGCCTGTCGTGTCTCAAAGTCAGGTGACCGGGACGGTCTGCCGAACGTGGTGATGGAAGCACAAGCTATGGCGTTGCCGTGTGTTTCAACAGAGGTATCTGCTCTTCCTGAAATCATTGAAAGTAATGAGACTGGCCTGCTTTGCCCTGCTGAAGACATCTCAGCCTTATCAGAGGCACTGCAGCTTCTGATCACCCGCCCTTCTGAGCGAGAGCGCATTGGAACCAATGCGTTTGAAAGCGTTCATCGCCGGTTCAGCGCCTCGCCCGGTTTGGATTTTCTGGAGGAGAAGTTCTCGAGAAGTTTGGAGCCCTGCTGATGAAAGTCGCCTTTACAGCGCCCATGAAGCCTATTGACCACCCTGTGCCTTCGGGAGACCGAACCATGGGGCGATTGATCGTGCGAGCATTACATTTGGCGGGGCATGAAGTTGAAATTGCCTCCACTTTTCGCAGCTGGCGCGCTGAGGGTGGTGAGGACGTGACACGCGACGTGAAAGAGCTGGCGCTTACAGAGGCAAAGGCTATCGCAGAGCGCTGGATTGAACACAGTGAAGTGCCTGATGTGTTTCTCACGTATCACCTCTACCACAAAGCACCTGACTGGATCGGCCCGTACCTGTGCGCGAAATTCAACATTCCTTATGTGGTCGTGGAAGCCAGTCGTGCCCCAAAACGACAGGCAGGCAACTGGGCTCTCGGGTTTAATGCAGCTGATGCAGCTCTTGCTCAGGCCAGTCAGGTGGTCGCTCTGACTAAATCTGATGCACAATGCCTGAAAGAGGTCCTGAATGAAGATGTTCTGACGGTTCTGCCACCATTTTTGGAAACTGCAAAGTTTGAGGTCAGTCACAGTGTCACCAAAGGCTCGGCTGATGGAAAGATACGGCTGCTGTGTGCGGGTATGATGCGTGAAGGCGACAAGCAATTTTCATACATGGTGCTTGCTGCCGCCCTGAAACAGATTGCCGATTTGCCATGGCGCCTGACCATTGCCGGAGATGGTCCGGCCCGAGGTGAGATAGAACCGCTGTTTGATCCGGCACGCACCGAGTTTGTCGGGCTCATCCCTTGGCAAGAGATGCCGCGTCTTTACCGGTCTCACGACATTTTTGTCTGGCCTGCCATTCGCGAAGCCTTTGGCTTTGTGTTTCTGGAGGCTCAATCCTGTGGCTTGCCCGTGGTTGGTGGGCGGGTGTTTGGTGTACCTGACATCGTGGAGGAAGGTACCAGTGGTTTGCTTTCAGATGAAGGCGACGCCTCTGCTTTAGCTCAAAACCTGATGTCTCTCATAAAAAACACACACAAGCGGGAGAATATGGGGCTCGCAGCTATAGAAAACATTCACAAAAACCATAGTCTTGAAGCTGGGGCGCGAGGGCTGGATAAGGTGCTCAACGCAGCTCTTGAACATCACAAGTTTAAACGGAGAGTTCACGGAGGCCGATGATGAAAGCCTTCATCCATGTTCAGCACTTACTTGGCTCGGGCCATATCGTCCGGGCAGTGGCGCTTGCCAAGGCGCTGGTTCGTCAAGGCATTGCAGTGACCCTTGCAACTGGGAACCGTATTCCTGACACGCTGAATTGTGACAGCCTTTCGGTTGTCCGGCTGCCTGCTGTGCGTGCCGCCAATGCAAAATTTGATGTTCTGCTGGATGAGCATAACCTCCCAATTGATGAGGCTTGGTGGGAGAAACGCATCACGGCAACGCTTTCTGCCTTTTCCTCTGAGCATTTTGACTTACTGATCACAGAAACCTACCCCTTTGGGCGCAGGATGTTTGCAGCCGAGATGACGCGTCTTCTTGAATGTGCTGGCAGCAAGCTCTCCCCACCCTGGGTTGTTTGCTCTGTACGTGACATTCTGGTGCGCAAGGACGAGTTATGGAAAGAAGAATGGATGGCTTCACAAGCCTCTGCCTTTTATGATCGGATCCTTGTCCATTCAGACCCACAACTCATTACGTTTGATGAGAGTTTTCCGTTCTCAAACAGGGTGAGTTCGCATATCCGCTACACGGGCTATATCAGTGATGACCGTACAACATCCGCACCTTCAATTGACGGTACGGACGAGATTATCGTTTCGTGCGGAGGCGGAGCTGTCGGCTCTGCTTTGTTGCGGGCCGCACTGTCTGCTCCCAACCATATGTCACCCAACATCAGCCATCGGTGGCGCGTGCTTGTTGGACAGGACGTTCCCGACGCTGAGTTCCAACAACTTTCCAGGCACTCCTCACCAGAGCTCATTATTGAGCGGGCTCGAAAAGATTTCCCTGCGCTTTTGAAGAATGCCAAACTTTCTATTTCTCAAGCTGGTTACAACACGGTTGTCGATATCCTGCGTGCAGGCATTCCATCCGTTCTGGTTCCTTTCGCGCAAGAAGCTGAGACAGAGCAAACTCAACGCGCGCTCAGCCTCATGAAACATCACAGAGCTGTGGCTGTGCCCGAAAAAGTGCTCAGCCCTAATACGCTTGCACAAGCAGCACAAAAAGCACTCTCGCTTCCCCCTCCAGACTTACACGTCGCACTCAATGGAGCAGAGATTTCAGCTCAAGTGCTTGCCGCAGATCTTGGCATGGAAACACCCATGGACCATGCGCTCGGGATTATCTGGGAAAGGAACGTTTCTCGTGATCTCTAGTATTGCTCCTGTCTTTGAGCCTGTTCCGGAAAGCAGACACTTCGCAGGTGACGGCCAAGGGGTGTTTGAACATCATCTCACCCAGCACCTCAATTGGTTTGAAGAGCGCGGCCTTATTGTCAAGTTCTGGTGGCGGGACGATGATGCTGTTTCGCCAACTCCTGCGCTTGAAGAATTGCTTGTGTTTTCTGACCGGTTCCGCATTCCGCTTTCGCTTGCCGTTATTCCCAAGTTCGCAACAGATGCACTCGCACAGCGTCTTGCAAACACGCAGGATGTTCATGCCGTTCATCATGGTTGGCAGCATAAGAATTATCAGAAGAAAATATACGGCGAGAAAGCCAGTGAGTTTGGCTGGTGGCGAACGTCTAAGGAAATGGCAAAAGAACTGGCAGAAGGCCGAGAGATCCTGCAAAACTTGTTCGGTGAACGCTTTGTGCCGTTGTTTGTGCCTCCCTGGAACCGAATTGCGCCGCGTGCTGTGCATCTCCTTAAGCAGCAAGGCGATTACGGATTATCCGCATTTACCTGGATCAATCATTTCCGCCTGCCACGCCTCCAAAGCCACGTCGACATCATCAAATGGAAGAAAAACAAACGCTTTATCGGTTGGGAGGCAGCTCGCAAACGGTTAGATCTGCAGCTTTGCCGACGTCGAACCAATGTCGCTGAGCCGATCGGACTGCTGACACATCATCTGGATCATGGTGAAGGCTGCTCTGAGTTTCTGGAGGCATTTTTCAAGCTCACGTCTGCTCACTCTGCAGTTGAATGGCTTAGTTCTCAAGACCTTCTGGATCAAGCAAAACACGATTTTACTTTGGCTGCCGGGCAGGTCTGACCAACCGTAGTTTCCACCCTACATTCTTTGAAAAAGACTTTAACTCAAGGTCATCGAGCACTTGCCAATGATCTGTTTTGTCCGTTTCATCCCAGATCTTCTTAATGGACTTGTTTGCCCCTGATTTTTCTCGAGCTGGCGTGTACATGGAGATTGCAATAACGCCGTCATCTTCAAGAAATTTTGCATAGCGATTGAGTTGCAACTCTGGCTCTTCACAAAAGTAGAGCACTTCATTGAAGACAACTGCTGAGAACGTCTCCTCTGGATTAGCGTTGAAGCTCTCTAGATCAGATTGCACCAGTTGCACATGCTCCTCCCCAACCTTGGCATTGCTTAGTGCAATTTCTGAGAGATCGACACCACAATACTGCTGCAAGCCTGATGACTTGAGATAGTGATACAGAATTGCTTCACCGCAGCCGACATCAAGGACCGCATGTGTTGTTGCTGTTTGCCCAAGCCATGCAGAGAGAATTCCGTAGCGGGCAGCCTCTTTGATATCATTAAGAAAATGCCAGCGACCTGCTTCGTACTGGCGATCCCAATCACCTGAGAGATCTTCCATTATATTGAGGCTCCAGCTACTTATAAGGATCAGCTGCATCGCGCAGCCCGTCGCCCATGAAGTTGAAGGCAAGAACGACAATGATGATCGGAATAACTGGCGCCATCAACCACGGATAAATGGTAACGACGGAGATATTCTGAGCTTCATTGAGAAGAACACCCCAGGATACAGCGGGCCTCCTCAGTCCGAGATTCAAGAAGGACAGAGCCGTTTCACCAAGTATCATCGCCGGTACAGAAAGCGTTGCTGATGCAACAAGGTGACTCGTGAAACCGGGAAGCAAGTGTTTGACGATGATACGGCTTGGGCTAGCCCCCATCAGAGCTGCGGCCTTGGCATATTCTTCTTCTCGCAATGAGAGCAATTTAGATCTGACGGCACGCGCCAAACCCGGCCAGTCCAACAGGCCCAGAATGACCGTCAGGCCGAAGTAAATCCAGACCGGCGACCACGTTATGGGCAAGGCGGCAGATAGAGCCATCCAGAGTGGGAGTTCAGGTAATGAGCGCATAATTTCGATAACGCGTTGAATTGAGCTATCGATCCACCCACCGAAGAAACCAGCAAGTCCGCCGAGCAAGACACCAAGCACCATGGATATGCTTACCCCAACAAGGCCAATGGTGAGAGACAGTCGCGCTCCATAGACGAGGCCTGAGTATTGATCACGCCCCAATCTGTCCGTTCCTGCAATAAACAGCGTCCCGTCTTTCGCGGGGCAAATAACGTGAAGGCTTGCGGGAAACAGGCCCCAGAACTTGTAGGGGTCTCCTTTGCAAAAGAACCGGAGCTTTTGAACTTTTGTGGTGTCTGTTTCATAGACCCACTTCAAATTTTCCAGATCAACTGAAGGGTTCAGACCATACACAAAGGGTCCAACCAACTTGCCTTCATGGAACAAGTGGATGGCTTGTGGTGGAGCAAAGAGGAAATCTACGTTTCGCTTTGCCACCGGATAAGGTGCAATAATTTCTGCAAAAGGGACGCATAGGTAGAAGAAGAAGAGGACGATCACTGAGATCACGGCCAGCTTATGCTTGCGGAACTTCCACCAGATGATTTTCCATTGTGGCGCCTGATAGTATCTCTCCTGCTCTCGGGTCAGGATCTCTACATCCTTGGGATCAAAGCCCTTTGGGTTGACGTAGTGCTCTGCTTTGTCCTCTCCACGTTCGCCCGGGCTCATTGTCTTGACCCTTCTTTTCCAAGGCGAATTCGTGGATCCAGATAACCAAGCAAGACATCAGAGACCAACATGCCAATCAGTGTGAGGATGGAAACGAAGAGGAGGATAAACCCTGCAAGGAACTGATCCTGCGATTGAAGCGCACCAAGAAGGACAGGACCGACAGTGGGAAGGTTGAGGACAACAGAAACAATAACCGAGCCTGACACAAGCGAGGGAATTAGATTACCTATATCCGCTATGAATGGGTTGAGAGCGACACGAAGGGGATATTTGACGAGGAGTTTGCTTTCTCGCATTCCCTTTGAACGAGCGGTGGTGACGTATTGCTTATAGATTTCATCCAGCAAGTTAGCGCGTAATCGGCGGATCATGGCAGCTGTGCCGGATGTTCCGATGACAATCACCGGAACAATAAGATGTGCCACAATAGACAGGGCTTTACCGCCGCTCAAGGGTTCGCCAATGTAGTGCTCCTCCATGATGCCCCCTACCGTCAGTCCAAACCAGCTGTTGGCCAAATACATTAAAACCAATGCCAATAAGAAGTTAGGGGTCGCTAGGCCGAGATACCCAATAAGTGTGAAGGTGTAATCTCCTACCGAATACTGATGTGTCGCGGAGTAAATGCCGATGGGAAAGGCAACGCAGTAAATGAAGAGGATCGTAGCAAGGTTGAGCGCAACTGTAAGCGGTAATGTTGGGCCAACCACTTCACCGACTGGCTGGTCATACTCAAAGGACCAGCCCCAATTGCCCTGAATTAGTCCATCAAACCCATTGGGTCCGGGCCAGAGCCCCACCCAAATTCCGTAACGCTCCACAAACGGCCTATCAAGAGCGAACTCTTTGCGCAGAAACTCCAGTCTGCCAATGGAAGCACTTTCTCCGGTTGAGCGAAGCATGGAGATCTGGTTGGAGATGTAATCCCCTTCCGGCAATTCAATGATGAAGAAAACCAGGAAACTGATGGCAGCAAGCGTTGGTATCATCACCAACAGCCGCCGCAGGATGTAATTGAGCACCCGCTTCCCTTTCTTTTCTCACACCACTCGTGGGAGAAGTCTAAAGGAGCTCTCTTGGCTTTCTCTGAGAAAATCTAATCAGGTTTGAGAAGCCCTATTAGCCCGCGCTTAAGGCAAGTGAAAAAATCAATGAGGGAGATCGTCTTCATCCGGTAAGAGGTCTTCAAAAAAGAAGAGATCCATGCGGTGGATGCCGAACTGAGCACCGGGATCCCATCCATAAATGCCCATTTCAGGTACATTCAAAAGCCCCTTAACAACCACCGGCTGCCGGACAGCATTGACCAGACCGATATGAATTGTTTCATCTGCGTGAATCTGCAGGATTTGCTCCCAGATCATATCCCGTTCTTCAAAACTACTGCTCACGAGCCATTGATCAAAGAGTTCAATCAAACGGATTGCAGGGGGCCAGTCAGGTTTAACACCTGCGTGTCCGTCACTCTCATAGTAGTTGCCCCATGGAGCCCATGAGAGAAAATCTTCGCGCGTGGGAGCATAATCTATCGGCGGCATATCTGCTGTTGGTACACCGTTTTCAAAACCGGACCAGACAGACATCATCAAAGTACCAGAGAGCGCACGAGCCCGGATCGTGTCGCGCTGGCTTGGGCGGATAAAAGCAGAAACACCGATTTCCTTCCAGGTTTCTGCAACAAGTTCCAGCGCATCATCCTGTTCAGCACTCTCGCCTGTGGTCTCAATAATGAGTTGCAGCGGGCGTCCGTCTTCCAGCAAGCGTACGCCGTCTCCTCGCCGATCAGTCAGTCCAATATCATCCAGCAACTGATTAGCAAGGTCTGGATTAAATTCCACCCAGGCCGTTTGAAAATCTGGCTGATACAGCGGAGAAATGTTGAGAACCGTATCGTTGCCAGCTCTCCCCAAACCAAAATAAAGCACTTTATTTATGAGCTCACGATCGATGCCCAACGAGAGCGCATGGCGAAATCTGCGGTCCTGCATGAGTTTGCGCCATGTTGGGTCTTTGACGCTAAGGTTGGGCAGGATCGAAATCTCAGATCCCTTGGAATTGAGCCAGAGACGGGTGTCATAATCCTGTGTCTGTTCACCACGTTTAAGAACGGAAATATCAGAGAACCCAAGTCCACGTGCCTGCAAATCACTTTCACCAGCCAGCGCCTTTGCTGGAATAAGTTTACCATCCACCACATCCATAATTATGCGGTCGATATAGGGAAGTTGCTGGCCTGCACTGTCTACGCGATGGAAGAACGGATTACGCTCCATAACTGCTCTGCGATCCCCCGAAGTGTTTCGTGGCACCCATGGCTGCAATGTGGGGATATGCGGATTGGATGCGCCGTACATGTCGTCCATGCGGTTGAACAAAGGTGCCCACCCGCGCACTTTCTCAATACGAGCGATCTGCCTGATAAATTCCGGATTTCCATATTCTTCATGGAACTGCTTCATGTAAGCAGCTGGCCGGTAAATGAACGGCGGGCGTGCTTTTGCAAGTTCTTGCAGGAACAGAGGATTTGGCTCATGCCACTCAAAACGAACAGTCGTCTCATCAATAACTGAGAACTCAGGACCTTCACCATCCACCAGCATGAACCCTGGTAGGCCGATGGGGTTCAGTTCCTCGTTTAGGGCGACATCTTCAAACCAAAACCGAAAGTCTTCTGCATTAAAGGAACTGCCATCAGACCATTTATGGCCTTCACGCAGATTTAGAGTGAAGACCTTGTCATAGTGATTGTCTACGCTCTCCAAAATGTCTGGATTTAACTCGAGGTTTTCATTGTACCCAACCAGCCTTGCATAGCCCCACACATTGATCAGGCGCACGTCTTTAGGCCGCGAAATGAGCGTATGCAGCGCACCACCCTGCACTCCGATTACGCGGCCAATATCATCAGGGTAGGTCACAAGTGGTTCTTTGGGAACACGATCTACGATAGATGGCAGGCCCGGCGGAATTCCCGGAGTTTCCTTCAGGACCAAAGCCGCAGAGACCGTGGGCACTGCGAGACTGATAAGCATAACAACCGTCGGGAGGAGGCCAAATTTTCTCATATATGGCTCCCCCCTAAACCGACGATATCACGCATACTTTCCATTCCCGGAGCACATACCCAATGATCTGTCTCAATCTCAACCAAATACGGTACGGTTGAGTAGCGCATCCGGTAGGGCGAAGGCCATTGTGTTGGGTCTGAGCTTGCGGTTCCTGCCAGAGATGAAAAATCCAGTTTGTGGTCCAAAGAGGGTTCTGGCACTGCTTTGAGAAGTGTACGCGTATAGGGATGGATCGGATTATCTATGATCTGCCGCGTTGGTCCGACTTCGACAACCTTGCCCTTGCACATAACTGCTATGCGATCAGAAATGTAGTCAACCACAGCAAGGTTGTGGCTGACAAAAACATAGGTCAGGCCCAACTCATCTTTGAGGTCTTTGAGAAGGTTCAAGATCTGTGCCTGAACGGAGACATCAAGCGCTG
This sequence comes from Pseudovibrio sp. POLY-S9, assembly GCF_001431305.1. Taxonomy (NCBI): domain Bacteria; kingdom Pseudomonadati; phylum Pseudomonadota; class Alphaproteobacteria; order Hyphomicrobiales; family Stappiaceae; genus Pseudovibrio; species Pseudovibrio sp. POLY-S9. Next base: position 90,130 of record NZ_LCWX01000248.1, on the reverse strand, counting down.
ATGTTGGTTCATCGCAAATTAAGAACTCCGGATTTAGCGCCAGAGCTCTTGCGATCCCAATACGTTGTCTTTGGCCACCGGAGAAGGAATGCGGGTAACGACGCAGATATCTTGGCGACAAGCCGACAAGATCAATCAGTTCCCGGATGCGCGCTCCTTGGCTGAGGCTGTCGCCCATACGGTGTATGACGAGCGGCTCCTGCAGAATCTCGTTGAGTGTTCGGCGTGGGTTTAACGAAGAAAACGGGTCCTGAAAGATAATCTGAGCCCGTTTACGGTATTGGAAGAGCTCTTTTTCAGAGAAGCCCTGAATATCGCGTGGGCCGTCCTCAGTGGTGTAGGAAATTTTGCCACGCGTCAAAGGAAAAGCTCGCAACATAGCAAGGGCGGCTGTGGTTTTTCCGGAACCTGACTCTCCAACAATACCAAGGCATTCGCCCCTACGGACCGTCAAAGATACATTGTCGAGTGCGGTTGTCATACCTCTGCGTTTTTTACCGCGCAGGTTCTTGAATGTGAAGTTCTTACAAACGCCTTCCAGCTCGATGAGCGGCGTTCCACGGAATGCGTGAGCTTTGCCAACCGGACTTGGCTGAAAGTCGGAATGATGCGTGCGGGGTTTGATTGGGCGGATTGGAACAAGACGCTCATCCGGCTCCATAGAAAGCGATGGAACCGCGTTGAGCAGCGCTTTCAGATAAGGGTGTTGCGGGGTCAGGAACAGGTCTTCAACGCTGCCTTTTTCCATGACTTCACCGTTGTAGACCACGACAACCTCATCGGCCATGTTTGTGACTACACCAAAATCATGCGTAATCATGAGCAGTGTCATGTTCAGTTCAGCTTGTACTTCCTTAATCAGCTTCAGAATTTCGGCCTGAATGGTAACATCCAGCGCAGTTGTCGGCTCATCTGCGATAAGAAGCGTGGGGCGGCAGATCATCGCCATGGCTATGAGTGCGCGTTGCCGTAAGCCGCCAGAGAGCTCAAATGGATAGGCACGGATTGCGCGCTCGGGCTCGGGGAAATGAACCAGACGCAACATATCCTTGGTCAGTTCCTGGGCTTCTTTAGTGCCAACAAAGCGGTGCAGTTTTGCTGCTTCGCTGATCTGATCTCCAATGGTGTGCAGTGGTGAGAGCGAGACCATGGGCTCTTGAAAGATCATTGCAATCTGATCACCGCGAATGGCGCGCATGGCAGGACCAGCCGGAGGCAGTTTTGCAATGTCTACTTTCTCACCGTTTTTGCGATTGTCCCGAAATAAAATTTGACCTGATGTGATGCGAGATTTTGCAGGAAGGATCCCCATAACCGCCCTGGAGATCACAGTCTTGCCAGACCCTGACTCACCAACCAAAGCGACGCATTTGTTTTCCGGGACACTAAAAGACACATCGCGGACAACTTGGTGATGCCCTTCGTCTCCATGAAACTCTACCGACAACCCTTTGACGTCAAGCAGGTTCACGTGCGTCCCTTCCTCACTGGTCTGTTGCTAGCGCACGCGAGAAAACCTTTCGCGGCTTTCACACTAGAACAGGGCTTTCTTTCAATGAGGTTGGGTTACGTGGCACACTTAAATTAAACTAGAAGACAATGCCGGGATTATCAGTCGTCGCATATGGTCGAGTTGAGCTGCCAAACCTCGACTTTGCCCTTCCGGCCACGAATGTCATGGCTACCGCGATGGGTTACGTTATCGGGTCGGCCTGCTCTCTCAACAGTTTCACCGCTCAACACCACACATGCTCCTTTAACGGAGGAGATGGTGCCACCCAGACTTTGCAGGCGACTGCACACATTCACGGCATCGCCAACAATGGTGTAGTTCCAACGTTCGACCGCCCCTACATTGCCAACAATTACTGGGCCTGTGTGAATGGCAATCCGCACATTCAAAGCATTTTCGGGTGTAACTGCATTGGCTTGCTGGATAGCGCTGACCATATCTTCTGCAGCGGAGATTGCGCGGCGGGCATGATCTTCCATCTCGTTTGGTGCACCCCAGAATGCGAGCATGCCGTCGCCGACGAACTTATCGACAGTCCCTTGATGAGCCTCCACAGCAGACACAAGCAGTTTGAAGTGATCATTGAGCAGACCAGCCACTTCGCCAGCGCTTCTGTGTTCGGAGATCGACGTGAAGCCTTCAATGTCCGTAAACAGGATCGTCAGTTCAGCTTCTTTCGCTTTGGCTGCGCGGTCGATCCCCATAGCCATCAACTTGGAATAGAGCGACTTTGGAATATACCGGCTCATGGCTTGTAAGCCGCTGGTGCTGGCATTCATTGCGGACGTAATCTGATCTACTTCACGAATATGACTGCGTGGCAGTGGTTCAAGATGCTCAAACTCCAGAGCACCGAACTTTTGAGCGCGTGCAGCAATGCCTTTCAGCGGCGATGACAGACGACGCGCGAAGAAGATCGCCACAAGTGCGGACAGGAACACAACAGCCACGCCAGCAAAGACCGAGTTAATCAGACGGGTGAACTCATCATAACGCGAGTTTGCCAACTGATATTCACCGACGTAGTAGACCTCGCCATCTGGTGAAACAAGCTTTTGTAAAACAAGAACATACATGTCCTCGCCATCGTAAATCAAATGCAGTTCAACGCCTCGTTTGCGCGCACGCTGACTAAAGGGCTGAGCTTTACTGCCCTCGAACTTTGCAAGAACGGGATCTCCAAACTCTGTGACATGCGCCAGCAGATTGTGCTGTTGCAGCTCATTGGTTGGAGAGGAATACGCGAGCACCCGATTTTTGTCAGTCAGGATAAAGCGAGTGACATCCTCTTCGTCTACTTCGTTTCCAATTCCATCTTCTTTTGAAGAGGCGAGGACCGAGCCAACACCCTTCATCGTGATAATTGCGGAAACGTAGCCGATCGTCTCTCCATCAAACTTGATAGCGCTTGTCGCCGTTGCAAATGGATCTTCACCAGATGCGTAGAAATCTCCCCAGAATGGGTCTTCAGCAGTTTGCGCATCGATGCTTTGCATTCTGGAGAATTCAAACAGATCTTGTTCAGGCTGGAATGGGATCAGATCTTGCCGGTTTTCGGCGTGACGCAAGCCCCAGACTGTTCCATTGGGCAGTGACAACACTAAGCCTTCGACACTTTTCACCCCGAACAGTACGCCACGAAACGTCTGGCGGGCACGAAAGATCGCATTTTGCGCCGTTGGCTGTTCTTCCGCATAAACTTTGATTGCATGTACCGAGGAGAATGCCGGGGTCATATAGGCACTCAAGGCATTGTTGATTGCCTCGGTGGACATGATCGACGCTTTTTCGATCAAGCTTCGGGTGTTCTTCAGATTGGTATGAACAGACATGTACAGCACAATACCGCCGCACAAGGTCACAACAGTCACGAAGGTTAGGCTCACCAACCACGTCAATGACAACTTGTAATAGCACCGCCGTATGCCGATTGCTTTACGCCTGATCCTATTCCAAAGTTTCAAACCGTGACCCACCTGTGTGAGGAATGCCAGCCCGTTAAACCACTCCCCGGACCGAGGGTCAAACTGCCTTCCTGCACATGGTGTCGCTAGTCTTTATTCTACTGCTTCTTTGCCTAATTCTCTCAATATCTCATTTCTATGCTCATCGAGAGCTGGTGCACCCTTCTCCAGTTTCAGCTTAGAATTAGTAAACCGAATTGGCGTACGGACATAGGTTTGCTCGCCTTGATGCTTAGATGTTGTTGGCAAGTTGACTTTCATTTGCCGGTGTTCAATTTGCGGATCCTGCAAAACATCAGCAACTGTATTGATCGGACCTGCCGGAACGCCGCGTTCTTCCATTTTTGACAGGAGTTCATCCCGATTGAAGTTCAGCACGAGAGCCTGAAGCTTTTCTGTTAATTCCTCGCGGTGCTTCACACGAGACGGGTTGGTGGCATAGCGCTCGTCCTCAGACAGTTCTTCCTGCCTGAGAATCTTGCAGAAGTTCGCAAACTGAGTGTCGTTGCCAACCGCCACAATGAGATGACCATCTTTCACTTCGAATACCTGATATGGAACGATGTTTGGATGAGCATTGCCCATACGGCTAGGGACATTGCCGCTGCTTAGATAATTCATCGCCTGATTGGCCAAAACACCGACCTGAGCATCCAGCAAAGCCATATCGATCCATTCGCCTTCACCGAT
>NZ_LCWX01000248.1:53939-85814 GCF_001431305.1 Pseudovibrio sp. POLY-S9 | reverse complement strand
TCAGCAAAAGCAACGCCTACCTTTTGTGGCTCGCCGCCTTGCGAACCAGTCAGATCCATAATACCGCCCATGCCCTGGATCATGAAATCGTATCCGGCGCGGTGGGCATAAGGGCCATCCTGACCAAAACCAGTCACGGAACAATAGATCAGCTTCGGATTGATCTTCTTGAGGCTATCATAGTCAAGGCCAAACTTGGCTAGCCCGCCAACTTTGAAGTTTTCGATCAGCACATCACTTTGACGTACCAGATCATAAATCAACTCAAGGTCTTCCTGCTTTGAGAAGTCAGCAGTTATGGAGCGCTTGCCGCGATTGCAGGCATGGAAGTAGGCTGCACTTTTGCTTCCGCCCTCTTCTTCGACAAACGGAGGTCCCCAGGTCCGGGTATCATCACCGCGCGGGCTTTCCACCTTGATGACATCGGCACCCAAATCAGAAAGGGTTTGTCCAATCCATGGGCCTGCCAGAATGCGCGCCAGTTCCAATACTTTTATGTTTTCCAGGGGAGCTGTCACGGAAGCAACCTCAGCCTTTTTGTATAGATCTATTTCAGGAGCTCAGTGCTACCTGTTTTTTCGGGATAGTGCTTACGAGGATCTGTCATGATCTCCTTCCAGTCCTTCCCTTGCTTGATAATTTGATTTTTGGGTGCAAAAGTGATGAGGTTTTCATTCCCTGCATTTGACCGGAACCGTTTTCAACGGTACCGCCGATCTACATAAAAATTTGGAAGCGCTGCGCCAAGGGGTGATCAAGCTGCTTTAACACTTCTTGGGAGAACAGGTATGCGATCTGAAACTGCTCAGCTCATTAGACTGCAAGACTACACAGAAACACCCTACGTCATTGAGAGTGTTTCTCTTATCTTCAAACTTCTACCAGAAGCAACCGAAGTTATCTCCACCCTTACCATTTCCAAGCGTGATGGCACCGAAGACGGCGCTCCACTTGAGTTGGATGGCGACGAGCTTACACTTATTTCAGCCGCTATTGATGGCGTGCTATTGGCAGAAGACGCTTTCGAAGCCTCTACAGACAAGCTGACAGTTCATGCACCACCTGCTGAGCGCTTCCAGTTGGAAGTTATCACCAAGGTGAACCCAACCACGAACGCCAAGCTGGAAGGACTTTACCTTTCTCAGGGCATCTACTGCACTCAGTGTGAGGCAGAGGGCTTCCGCCGGATCACTTACTACTATGACCGCCCAGATGTGCTTTCAGTATTCACGACACGCATTGAAGCTGACAAAGCGACCAATCCGATTTTGCTTGGTAACGGTAATCCGCAGGACGCAGGTGACATTGAAGGCACTGATCGTCACTTTGCAGTGTGGCATGATCCGCACCCGAAGCCAGCTTATCTGTTTGCGCTTGTTGCTGGCGATCTTGCCTGCATTTCAGAAAAGTATACGACAGCTTCCGGCACACCAGTCGATCTGAACATCTTTGTCGAGAAAGGCAATGAGGACCGCGCAGACTGGTCCATGGACAGTCTGGTCCGGTCCATGCGGTGGGACGAGAAAGTATTTGGCCGCGAGTACGACCTCGAAGTGTTCAACATTGTTGCTGTTTCTGCGTTCAACATGGGTGCGATGGAGAACAAGGGCCTCAACATTTTCAATGACAAGTTCATTCTGGCGGATAGTGACACAGCGACCGACACAGACTATGAGAGTATTGAGACTGTTGTCGCCCACGAATACTTCCACAACTGGACTGGTAACCGCATCACCTGCCGCGAGTGGTTCCAACTTTGCCTGAAGGAGGGACTTACTGTATTCCGCGATCAGGAATTTTCTTCTGATGAACGTTCCCGCCCTGTGAAGCGTATTGCTGATGTAATCCGCCTGAAATCCCGTCAGTTCCCTGAGGATCAGGGGCCTCTTTCGCATCCAGTTCGCCCGACAGAATACAAAGAGATCAACAACTTCTATACGGCAACGGTCTATGACAAAGGTGCTGAGCTGGTTCGTATGATCAAGACAATTCTTGGTGCAGACAACTTCAGAAAAGGGATGGATCTTTACTTCAAGCGACACGATGGTGATGCTTCAACCATTGAGGACTTCCTCAAATGCTTTGAAGATGCGACTAAGATCGATTTGTCTCATTTCAGCTTGTGGTACCACCAGTCCGGTACACCAGTTGTGAAAGCAAAAGGTTCTTACGACGAAGCTGCAAAGACTTTCACTCTGGAGCTGGAACAGATTAATGCTCCAACACCTGGACAAGACCAAAAGAAACCATTCTTCATTCCAATTCGCTTTGGCTTGGTTGGCCCGAATGGAGATGATCTCGCCTATTCCAATGCCGAAGGTGCTCAAGTCGATGGCGATTTGCTGTGTCTGAGCGAAAACAAACAAACCGTTGTCTTTCATGGTATCGGCAGTAGACCAGTTCCTTCCCTTCTGCGCGAATTCTCGGCTCCAGTTAAGTTGGAAACAGGTCTGTCCCGTGAAGATCAAATCTTCCTGATGCGCCACGACATCGACCCGTTCAATCGCTGGCAGGCTGCTCAGACGTTGATGACCGATCTGCTTATTGAGCTGACCAATGGTGCAGAGCCGACAGGCAAGGACGCCTTCATTGAGGCGCTCGGTCACATGGCAGAGGATGAGAACCTTGACCATGCGTTCCGTGGTTTTGGCCTGATGCTGCCTAGCGAGCAGGCAATCGCACTTGAAATCGGCAAAGACGTCGATGCTGATGCGATCGGTGATGCCCGTAATGCGTTCTCCAAAGAGATCGGCGTTGCACTCTATGACACCTTCAAGCGTATCTATGATGCTTTGGAGATGCCAGCAACGTTTAGCCCGGATGCTCTTTCAGCAGGCAAACGTGCGCTGAAGCTGCGTTGTTTGTCCTACTTAGCGGCAAGTAATAGTGAAGGCAGCGCTACTCTGGCTAAGGCACATTTTGATGCTGCCGATAACATGACGGACCGGATCAGCGCCTTGAACTGCCTGGTCAAGTTCAAGCTGGCAGGGGCGCAAGAAGCCATGGCTTCCTTTGAGGAACGCCACAAGGACACTGCTCTTGCCATGGATAAATGGCTAGGTGTCGCGGCCAGCGCGCCGAGCAAAGACACGATTGGCGCTCTACGTACTCTCACAGAACATCCGGCATTTTCTTGGGATAATCCAAATCGTATCTACGCGCTCATTGGCGGCTTCCTCGGTGGCAATACAAGAGGTTTCCATGCGGCTGATGGTTCAGGATATGATTATCTTGCTGAAATCACGTTGCAATTGGACAAGATTAACCCTCAGGTTGCTTCCAGAATGGTCAAAAGCTTTGGCTCTTGGAAGAATATGAATGCGGAACGCAGAGTAAAGGCAGAAGCCGCTTTGAAGCGAATTCTTGCAGCTGATCAGCAACTCTCTACTGATGTCAAAGAAATAGTTGAGCTGTGTCTAGACTAAGACAGTCGACTTTGCACCCAGCGAAGTCTCTGAGAGTCCTATGAAAATTAACGGCAGCAAAAAGCGCTGCCGTTAACCATTTTTTTGTGTCGAGACTCTGGACAAGTTGATTCGGATAGATTCAAATGAATGTGATTCGGGTGAATTGCAACCCGAGTTATTTGCGGCGGAATCTGACACATGGGGGCATTCATGGCACGAGCCTTTGCAGGGGGCGCGACCGCTCGACGACTCTTGAACTCGACCAAACGGACAGGCAAAAAAGACGCTCTGACCGGACATATCAAGTTACTCGCTCAACCAGCCTACCAACGCCTCTTAACAACGGAACCAATGATGCGCAGAATTATTCCTGCTCTTTGCATCGTGTTCATTGCGTGTACCGCTATCTTCCGCGGACTTGAGATTGCTTACAATTATGAGAATGTCAGCCAGAAGGCTCAGGACGATCTCACACTTATTGCAACTGCCCTGACCGCCAGCATTGAAATTTCCGAGCAAGAAAAAGGCTCCGCCGGCCTGACTTCTGCTTTGCAGCGTGCACTTTCTGAGGCCCTGCCCCCCCGGGCCACCAGCCAAAGCCGCCAAATTCTCTTGACTGACCCGAACGGTACCATTGTTGCTAGTGCTCCGACCCGCCCTGATATGGAAGGGTTGAAAATTACTAGTTTCCTTGGTGACACTCAGCCAATGACGTTCTTTGGAAAACGCGCAGGTGTGCTGACGCTCAATGAGGGCACCAAAGACGCAACCCGGGCAACAGTTCATCATTTACCAAACAAAATCGGCATGGTTGCTATCATGCAGCCAGAAGACGCGATTTTCTCTTCCTGGCGTGCTGAACTTTCCGCCAATGTCACGATCTTTGTTGCAACCTCCATGGTGCTGCTGGTCATCATCTATGCCTATTTTGCGCAGGCAACCCGAGCGCAGCAGGCAGATGGCATTTACTCGGCCACGCGCTCTCGCATTGACGCTGCCCTCAACCGTGGTCGTTGTGGTCTGTTTGACTGGGACCTTTCCCGTGGCCGCGTGTTCTGGTCCGCTTCGCTCTATGAGATGCTGGGCATGGATCCGCGTAATGATATTATGGGCTTTGCTGAGATCCAATCCCTGACCCATACCGATGACGTTGATCTTTATGATCTTGCAAAGAGCCTGCTGGATACCGGCAAGAGCAACGTGGATCGTCAATGGCGCATGCGTCACAGTGATGGTTCCTGGGTCTGGCTTCGGGTACGTGCTGAAGTTCAAACCGATGCGGGCACCAATGAACCTCACCTGATCGGTATCTGTATGGATGTGACCGAGCAGAAGCGCTTGGCAGAACAGAGCCGTACTGCTGATCTACGCCTGCGTGATGCAATTGAGAACATCTCCGAGGCCTTTGTCTTGTGGGATGCTGACAACCATCTGGTGATGTGTAACTCCAACTACCGCAAGCTGCATCAGCTGCCAGACCATGTTGTGCAGTCGGGCACGCCTTATGCAACTGTCATGTCTTCCGCGAGCCAGCCGATTATTTCCGAGCCTGAGGAAGGCGACCACATCGACAGCGATATGGGAAGTTCCTACAAGGTTGAGATGGAAGGTGGTCGCTGGTTACAGGTCTCAGAGCGCCGGACCAAAGATGGTGGCTTCGTTTCCGTTGGCACCGACATTACAGAGCTGAAGCGTAAAGAAGAGAAATTGCTTGAGTCTGAGCGCGGTCATATGGCGACCATTGCCGACTTGCGCCAGTCCCGCCAGAAACTTGAACTACAGGCTCAACAGCTGGTGGAACTGACCGAGAAATATGCGGATGAGAAGACCCGCGCGGAAGATGCAAACCAGGCGAAGTCCGAATTCCTTGCAAACATCTCCCACGAGTTGAGAACACCACTAAACGCAATCATCGGCTTCTCTGAGATTATGGATCAAGGCATGTTTGGTGACCTTGGTTCCGACAAGTACAAAGAATACTGCAAGGACATTCATTCCTCCGGTAACTATCTGCTGAATGTGATCAACGACATTCTGGATATGTCTAAGATTGAAGCGGGCCGGATTGAGTTATCTGTTGAGGATGTTCAGATCCAGCAGATCGTTCAGGATGCAGCCCGGATTATCTCTGCAACAGCAGCTGAGAAGAACATCAAGGTTGTTAGCGAAAATCTGCCTCACATGCATCTGCAGGCTGACCGCCGCGCTGTTAAGCAGATCCTACTCAACCTGCTTGCAAACTCTATCAAGTTTACACCAGACAATGGTGAGGTTCGGGTCTCTGCCCGCAAGGTCGGTGCCTTTGCTGAACTCAAGATCTCTGACAACGGTATCGGAATCTCCAAGAAAGACATTGACCGTCTTGCCAAGCCGTTTGTGCAGGTGGAGAACCAGTTCACTAAGACGCACAAAGGATCTGGCCTTGGTCTGGCAATTGCACGGTCTCTCAGCGAGCTGCACGGCGGTTACATGGAAATCGCCTCTGAAGTCGGCACAGGCACCGAGGTTACGATCAAGCTGCCCTTGAAAGCTAAGGGACGCGACAAAGGCCGCCTGACAGGTATCAGCAATCTAAACGCTGCCTAAGAGCAAGCAGACAATCTTCAAAGAAAAGGCCGCTTCATCAGCGGCCTTTTTGTTTTCTTAGATGTGTGTTGTCTTAGCTGGTCTTTTCAGCTTCTGCCACTTTGCCAATGAGGTGTTCAAAGGTTCTGCGGACCATGATCTGTTGTTCCTGCATGTAGATGGTCAGACGTTCAAAGTCTGGCTCACCTCCTGCATTTACAAGAAGATCGAGCAAGCCGCCCGGAGCTGTTTTTGGATCAAAGTGTCCGGTTTGAGCGAGCTTCAGGATCTGTGTCAGGTCCTCATAGTTTCGAAGGGCTGGAATAAGCGTGTCAGCATCCTCTTCACGCAATACTCCAAAATCACGCGCCTTAAGCAATGCATCTTCGGTACGAGCCTGCAGGACTTCAGGATGCTCGACACCGTGAGCCAACTGCAAGAACTGGGCGATGAACTCAATATCGATCAAGCCACCCGGAATACCCTTGATCTGCCATGGGCTCTTTGCTGGCTTCTCCTTCTGGATGCGCGCACGCATATCGCAGACATCACGGGCCAGTTTTTCAATATCGCGCTTGTCCTGCAACAACTGCGAGACCGCACAGTCGATCTGTTGAGCAAACTCAGGGCTTGAGCTGGTGATGACACGAGCGCGTGTAAGGGCCATATGCTCCCACGTCCAGGCATCGTTGGACTGATAGTCTTTGAAGGACGCAAAACGCGTTGCAAGCGGTCCAGAGTTGCCTGAGGGCCGCAAACGGAAGTCGACCTCATAAAGGACGCCTTCTGCCGTCGGCGCAGTCAGCGCGGATACAAGGCGCTGTGTGAGGCGACTGTAGTACTGACTTGGGGCCAACGGGCGTTTGCCGTCACTTTGAACGACATCCTCGGGAAAATCGTAGAGCAGAATCAGGTCAAGGTCCGATGCACAAGTGATTTCCTGTCCGCCCAGTTTGCCCATGGCAACAAGAGCAAGTTCAGCTCCTGGAATTTTACCGTGGGCGTCTTCCAACTCTTGCTGCACACGTGGCAATAGCTGACAGAGCACTGCGTCTGCAAGTGTTGAAAGTCCCTGGCCTAACTCTGCTGCTGTGATCGTTCCTGTGATCAAGCGCAGGCCGAGCAAGAATTGTTGCTCCTGTACAAAGATACGCGCCCGGTCGAGCGCTTCTTCATAATACCCAGCCTGATCGAGCGTCACAGCAAGCGCTGTTTCAATCTGCTCTGCTGATGGCGCCCCACCAAAGAATGCCGGGTCGAGAAGCGCATCCAGAACGTGGACGCGTTTGGAGACGATCTCGGCCATACGTGGTGCGTTGCCCATAACCATCGTCAGCAAGTTGAACAGGTGCGGGTTAGACTTGAGCAACCCGAAGAGTTGCACACCCATTGGCAGTTTGGAGAGGAAGGAGTCAAATGTCAGCAGTGCTTTGTCTGCATTCTCAGTACGCGCTAATGCATCCAGCAGAATTGGGGTAAACTCGGTCAACCGTTCACGAGATTTTGGCGCACGAACTGCCGGATATCTGCCGTAGTGCCACTGACGGATGGTGCGGATTGCATCAACGGGCCTTTGGAAGCCAAGCTGGCTGAGAGTTTCCAGCGTATTGGGGTCTTCATCATCTCCTGTGAAGACCAGATTGCCAAGGTTGGTTGCCAGATCTGGCTCATGCTCAAACAAGCCTGAGTAGTGCTTTTGCACCAACTCAAACTTAGAGCGGATCGTGTCAGCGAACTCAGAGCGGCCTTGAATGCCCATAAGGTGATAGACACGTGCTAATGCCTCTTCATCCTTAGGCAGGATGTGGGTCTGCTCATCGTTGATCATCTGAATGCGATGCTCAACCTCGCGCAGGTAGCGATAGGCTTCTTCCATATCTTCTGCAGCGGATTGGTCGATCCAGCCACAGTCAGCCAGTCTTTCCAGCGTGATCAGTGTCCGCCGGTCGCGTAGTTGCGGGTTGCGGCCACCTGCGATCAGCTGTTGGGTCTGCGCGAAAAACTCAACTTCACGAATGCCGCCTCGTCCCAGCTTCACGTTATGACCAGCAACCGTGATTTTGCTGAAGCCTTTGTGAGCATGGATCTGGCGTTTGATGGAGTGCACATCTGAAATGGCGGCATAGTCCAAATATTTGCGCCAGACGAATGGGCGTATTTCTTCAAGGAAGATCTCACCGGCTTCAATATCACCTGCACATGGGCGTGCTTTGATGAGCGCTGCACGTTCCCAGTTCTGGCCCAGGCTTTCATAATAGACCAGCGCTGCAGGAACAGAGATTGCCAGTGGCGTTGCTCCAGGATCTGGCCGTAAGCGCAAGTCAGTTCTGAAAACATATCCATCCCCGGTACGCTCATTCATGAGCTTCACCAGACGGCGGGTGATACGGACAAACTCAACAGGCGCTTCTGCACCACCAATCAGGCGGCTACGCTCAGGATCATAAAGAACGATCAGATCGATGTCAGAGGAGTAATTAAGTTCACCCGCGCCATGCTTGCCCATGGCCAGAATGAAGAAACCTGCCTCCTTTTCCGGTTCATCATGATCAACCGGAATAAATTTACCTCTGACTTCAAGCTCACGAAGGCAGAAGCGTAGGCAGGCGGTCAATGATGCATCTGCAAACTTGGTGAGAGCACCCGTTACATTTTCCAGCGGCCATGCGCCTGCAATATCCGCCAGCGCAACCGTGAGAGCCATTTCCTGTTTTGCCAAACGCAACGATTGCATAAGTGCAGCTTCGCTTTCAGGTCGGGCATTCAGGCAGTCCTGTAAAAGGATCGCAATGGTCTCTTCTGGCGGTGTATTCAAAATACGCAGGAAGCGTTGAACATCGCGCAACATGGTCTCGCGCAGAAATGGCGCACTGACCATGAAGCCTTTAACAAAGCTGCGCAGATGGGGGGCACCCTGACAGAGCTGTTCAAACTCAGAAATGAGGTCCTTACGTTCCAGCTTCTCAATAAGATCTTTCAGGTGCCGATCACCCAGATCATCATCTGCACAGATGGGCTGGCGTTCCAAGCGCTCAAATAAAGGAGCAAGAGCTCCTTCACGATGTTCGCGCTTCAGAATGCTGCTTTTTAGCTGGTGGCGTTCTTCTTCCGAGCCTTGTCCCATGCTTCGTTGCCCTCTCCCTCACCTCTTTGCCCGTTGTTTAAGGGCAGAACAATCCGGGCACGCAGGCCAGATTGCTTATCACTTTCAGAATCATCTGCTGTCCCAGCCGATGTTAGCTGCAATTCTCCATGATGGAGAGTTACTACCGCCTTGATAAGTGACAATCCAAGCCCAGAACCCGGTGCATGGCGAGAGCTATCAAGCCGAACGAAGCGATTACACACCCGCTCACGATCAGCAGCAGCAATACCAGCGCCATTATCTTCTATGCTGAGTATAGCCTGCTCATCATTTCCAGACAGTACGACTTTGATTGTGGGTTTGATATTCTCTTCGGTTGGGCGACCGTATTTAAGAGCATTTTCTATCAAGTTTGCGAGAGCTTGCGCCAATAACTCCCGATCGCCTTCGATGACAGGCTCATCTTCCAGTGAGACAGAGAACTCGACACCATCATCTTCGGCAACGGGCTCATAAAGTTCGCACACGTCCTTGACGATGTTGCCCAGCTTGATTGTTTGCAGCTCCGCTCCAGTGGAACCAGCTTCCACACGCGCGATACGCAGCAGTGCGTTGAAGGTGTTGATCAGCTCATCGGTCTCAACCAGTGTCTCTTCCAGACATTCGCGGCCTTCATTTTCACTCAAGTTTTGCCGCAGAGCAGCTTCCACGCGCCCTCGCATACGTGTGAGCGGTGTTTTGAGATCATGGGCAATATTGTCGGAGACTTCCTTAAGGCCCTTCATCAGCTCTTCAATACGATCCAGCATCACATTGAGGTTGCTGGCCAGACGGTCGAACTCATCTCCGTTACCAGTCACATCGAGGCGACCGGCAAGATCACCTTCCATAATCAGGCGTGAGCTCATGGAAAGGTTATCGATGCGTTTCAGGATACGGCGATTGAGGAAGAACCATGTGATGCCAGCCAGAACGACCATTCCGACCAGCCAGAGGGTCAAAGCGTCACCCAATAAGCTTTTCAGATGGACCTGATCTTCCAGATCACGTCCGACCAGCAGCTTGAAGTTACCGGGCAATTCGAAGATGCGGACGATCGCTTTGGCTTTGTTCTGGTCCGTCTCAGCAAACCCTAGTGGTGTGTAAGAGACAAACTGAATTCGGCCATCGGACACTGAGAGAACTTTCTCAGGCAGGTAGGCGATGTTGCCCGTAATGACGTTTCCAGAGTAGTCCAGGATGAGGTAGAGGTTTGAGTTGGGGCTTCGGACACGGCGCTCCACACCAACTACGAGTCCGTTGATGCCGTTTTGAGCATATTGTTCGGCAAGGCCCTGAATTTCTGCATCAACCGTCTGCACCACCTGTTTGTTCATCAGATCATCGGTGTTCTGCGAGATGAAGATGAACAGAAACACAGAGAGCGCCGTGAAAGACGTCAGGTAGATTGCGGCCAGCTTGAAGGCTGTGGTTGAGAGGATCCTAGTTAGAGCTGTCACGGATTGAGTACCCTGCACCACGAACAGTATGAAGCAACGGGAAATCAAACCCTTTGTCGATCTTTGACCGAAGCCTTGAGATGTGAACGTCAATCACGTTGGTCTGCGGATCGAAGTGATAATCCCAGACGTTTTCCAACAACATGGTGCGGGTCACTACCTGCCCAGCATGCTTCATGAGGTACTCAAGAAGGCGGAACTCACGGGGCTGCAGCACTATCTCCTGTCCAGCACGGCTAACAGAGTGCGCGAGGCGATCCAGAACAAGATCAGCAACTTGCAACTTGGTTTCCACTTGTGGACCAGCTTTACGGCGGCTCAGCACTTCAACGCGGGCGAGCAGTTCAGAAAAGGCGTAGGGTTTTGAGAGGTAGTCATCTCCACCTGCGCGCAGACCGGTCACACGATCATCTACTTGCGAGAGCGCTGAGAGGATCAATACAGGCGTTTCATCACCAGAGGCGCGCAGTGTTTCGATGATGGAGAGGCCATCGCGTTTGGGCAGCATGCGATCAACGACGAGCACATCCCATGTGTTGGAGATTGCCAGCTCAAGTCCGTCTTCGCCATTGTCTGCGTGATCAGGTGAGTGCCCTGCTTCTTTCAGTGCTTTGAGCAGATAGTCCGCCGCTTCCCGATCATCTTCAATAATCAAGATTCTCATTTTTTCATTTCCCAGAGCAAGGCATTGGTCGTTTCCTCACATTGACGGGAAACGATAAAAAAAAGCAAATGCTGTTGGGGGTAACCGTCAGCATTTGCATAAGTTTTATAGGTGAAGTTGGCAGATGATAAAGTCCCTGCCTTTTCTTCCAGCATTGGTTTTTAGGACTGACATCAAGTAGAGGGCTACCCTTGCTATCAGCCCCTCAAACAACCGAAACACCTGTGAGGGTATCCTTGGTGTTTCGACGAGGGACCACGAGAGGGGCGTTTCTCGTGATCCGCATTCTTGTAAGTGGCTTATTCCTCACCCTTTTCTAGCGGGATCGCCACAAAGAGTGTATTCTCACCACGGGTGACACGCAGCAGAACTGCCTTGCGTCCCTGTTCACGTGCTGTTTCAACCTGTTCTGCAACATCGGTTGGTGTTTCAACTTTAACACCAGCAACTTCGGTGATGATCGCACCAGGTGCGAGGCCTTTGTCAGCAGCAGGTCCATCTGGATCTACCTTAGTGACAACAACGCCTTCTTCATCAACACCTGCCTGTTCAGCAGTTGCCAGTTCCAGCCCTAGGCTGTCTACCAATGCGGTATTCGCATCCTTGCTTTTGCTCGCTGAGGCTTGTTTTTTCTCTTCAGGAATAGTGCCGAGCTTCACAGTCGCGGTCTCGATTTCACCATTGCGCCAATATTCGATCTTCACTTCGGTGTTTGGTGAATATCCAGCGATGACCTTTGCCAGTTCACGCGGGCCGTTCACTTCTTCACCATCGACCTTGAGGATGATGTCGCCAGCCTGGAAGCCAGCTGCTTTTGCAGGGGTATCGCCCTGAACTTCCGCAACCAGCGTGCCGTTTTCGTTTTCGAGACCGAGGGATTCAGCGATATCCTTGGTCACAGGCTGGATCTGAACGCCAAGCCAGCCGCGAGTTACTGCGCCGTCTTCTTTCAGGTCAGAGATGATCTTTTTTGCAGTCTGCGCCGGGATCGCAAATGCGATGCCCACGTTGCCACCGCTTGGAGACACAATTGCGGAGTTCACGCCAACCACTTCGCCCTTCACGTTGAATGCAGGACCACCGGAGTTACCACGGTTCACAGAAGCATCAATCTGGAGGAAATCATCATAGATACCAGCGCCGATGTCACGACCACGAGCAGAGACGATGCCAGCCGTTACCGTGCCGCCCAGACCGAACGGGTTGCCAACTGCGACGACCCACTCACCAACCAGTGGAGCATCATCTGTAAAGGCGACGTATTCAAACTTTTCTTCGCTTTCTACTTTCAGGAGAGCCAGATCAGAACGCTTGTCAGAACCAACCAATGAGGCTTCCAGTTCCTCGCCTTCACTGGTTACGATGGTGAACTCAGTTCCGCCTTCAACCACGTGTTCGTTGGTCACTACATAGCCATCATCAGAGATGAAGAAGCCGGACCCTTGAGATTGATCGAAGCGCTTGCGTGGTGGAGCTTTCTTTTTTTGCTCACCACCTGGTCCACCAAACTCGCGGAAGAACTTCTGTAGTGGGTGATCATCTGGCATATCGCGGAACATTGGAGGGATGCCCGCCAGACGATCATTCTCTTTAACCTCAGAGCGCACACGAACGGAAACAACTGTTGGCTGAACTGCTTCGACTAAACCAACAAAGCTTGGCATTGCTGGCGCATTTACGCGGACAGGCTCGGCTTGAGCGGTTGCTGGAACAAGTGTCAGCGGAGCAACCATTGCACCTGCAATTGCCAGTGCCATGGTGCCATTGAGAAGACGGGAACGACGTTTGGAAGTGGTTTTTGCAGCAGACAGGGAAACAACGTTGGAACTTGCGTTCTTGGTCAACTTCATTTGGCTCAACTCCATTTAGTCAATCTCAGCCCAACTGGGGAAAACGGGCTTTTGCATTTCGTTGAGAATGACTATGCCAGAGCGAACCTTACAAACACCTATCTGCCACATTAATCTTCTGTAATGATGGGAAAACTTCGTAGTTGCTCCCACCAGTCTTTTGTTAGCCCTGCATGTAGCGGCTTGCCCATGCTGCAATCACGCGTGCTGCATAATCTGCATCTTTGTATTTAAACAGCAGGTGATCGGCATCATCCAAAGACACAAATGATTTCGGATGCTTCGCTGCTTCAAAGATCTGAGCAGCGTTCTCGATGCCAACCGTGGCATCAACCGGCGAGTGAAGAACCAGCACCGCCTTTTTCAGCACAGCAACGCGCGACCGAACATCCTGCGCTTCAAGATCTTCGATAAACTGACGTTTAATCTTAAACGGTCGTTCACCGAGCTGGACGGTGGCTTCGCCCTTCTCTTTTATCTCATCAAGGGAAGCTCCGAAGTTATGAATCACATGATCTGCTGAGGCTGGTGCACCGATTGTTGCAACTGCTTTTACCTCTGGCACCTCAGAGGCTGCTGCAAGCACAGCTGCGCCGCCCAGAGAATGCCCTACAAGCAGCTTTGGTGCCTCATAATGCTCCCGCAGGTAATCAGCGGCGCGAACAAGATCCTGAAGGTTTGATGAGAAGTTGGTGGAGGCAAAGTCGCCGCCGCTGTTGCCAAGACCAGTGAAGTCAAAGCGCAGAACAGCAATCCCGTCTTTGGTCAGAGCAGATGCAATGCGTCGTGCTGCGGAAAGATCCTTGGAACAAGTGAAGCAATGGGCGAACAGGGCATAGGCCTTTGGTTCACCATCTGGTGTGTCCAGACGGGCTGCAAGATGCGCTCCCTGAGAGCCTTCAAATTCCAATTTAATGGGATCGTTTGCCATTTGAACTGTTCCTGTCATTTCCTGCGCAGCTGGCACATTCGGAATATATATTAAGAGACAGGTATCTAGTGCGCGCTTACAGGCGTCTTTACAATTCAACTGGTTGCAAGAAGATGTGATTAAACGTGAGCCCCGCAAACCATGTCTGCGGGGCTCTGTTATTGGTCTTATTTAGAAGACATAAGCTTGTCGAGTTCGGCCTGCTCTTCATCCGAGAGCGGCTTGACGCCCGCTGCACTGCTCTTCAGCGGTGCATGCTTTTTCTTTCGCGATGTACGCCACAGGAAAAAGCCTCCAAGCAGCAATGCGAGAGGTCCGCCGCCCCACAAAAACAGAGTATGGAACGCAAAGCGCGGCTTGAGAAGGACAAACTCACCATAGCGGTCAACAAGATAGTCCATGACTTCCTTGTCACTGTCCCCTTCTACCAGTCGCTCACGTACCAGCAAACGCAGATCCTTTGCCAGTTTAGCGTTGGAGTCATCAATGGACTGGTTCTGGCAGACCACACAGCGCACTTCCTTGGAAATTTCGCGTGCACGTTCTTCCAGAACAGGATCTTTCAAGATTTCATCCGGGTTGACTGCATAAGCAGCTGGAGTTCCCAGAAGAACAGAAGAGATCAATACCAGTACGAACTTCATCTTCATGGTCATTACTCCGCCGGAGTTGGGGTTGCTGTTGCAACACCGCCTGCTACGCCTTTGCGCTTGCGGGCTGAAACAGGAGCACCAACACGCAGGCGACGATCAAAGAGGGCAATACAACCACCCAGAGACATAAGCAGAGTACCAATCCAGATCAGCGTGATCAGCGGTTTGAAGTAGATGCGCGTAACAATACCACCATTTGCGTCAGAGTCACCCGTTGCAAAGTACACCTGCGAGAAGCCGAAGGTCGCAATGGATGTTTCACTCATTGGCATTCCGCTGGCATTATAAGCACGCTTGGATGGCTCCATGATACCGACGACATTGCCACCTTTACGAAGAGTATACCGGGAGACCATCTCCTGATAGTTCGGACCATTTTGGGTCCAGCTCTTCTCATAGGTCACATTGTAACCGTTCTGTTCAAGCGTATCGCCTGGTCGCATCACTTCAACGCGTTCAGATTCAAACGCCATTGTCGTCACAATACCCAGAACCGTAATCCCAAGACCAGCATGGCCCAGAACAGTAGACCAGACGGTTGGTGCAAAGCCTTTGATACGGGCCATGGAACGACCAAAATCAATTTTGAACAGCTGGGAACGTTCAACGATTTCCCAAAGGGAGCCAAAGATCGCCCAGAATGCCAAACCGAAGCCAAGCGCTGTCATAATGCTTGTTGTGCTGACGCCCATGAACCAGATCAGGCCGAAAGTCGCGAGCATTGCGATCACAAAAGCAGAGGTCAATCGTTGGGCTACACCCCATGCATCACCACGCTTCCATGCCAAAAGCTGGCCAAATGGCATCAGGATCAGTACTGGCACCATGATTGGGCCGAATGTCAGGTTGAAGAATGGTGCACCCACGGAGATCTTGTCGCCAGAGAAGGCTTCCAGAACGAGTGGGTAAAGCGTACCGACAAAGACCGCAGCACAGGCTGTTGTCAGGAACAGGTTGTTCAACACCAGTGAACCTTCGCGGCTGATTGGTGCAAACAGGCCACCTTGACGAAGCAATGGTGCGCGCCATGCAAACAGTGTGAGTGACCCACCGACAAAGATTAGCAGGATCGCAAGGATAAAGAGACCACGTGCCGGATCAACTGCGAATGCGTGTACGGAGGTGAGAACACCTGAACGGACGAGGAAGGTCCCCAGCAGCGACAAAGAAAATGTCAGCAGTGCAAGGAAGACAGTCCAAACCTTCAGAGCATCCCGACGTTCCATTACGATTGCGGAGTGAAGTAGCGCTGTACCGGTGAGCCATGGCATGAAGGATGCATTTTCGACCGGATCCCAGAACCACCAGCCACCCCAGCCGAGTTCGTAGTAAGCCCAGTAAGAACCCATTGCGATGCCGAGGGTCAGGAAGATCCAGCTTACGAGAATCCAAGGACGTACCCAACGTGCCCAGGCGGCATCAAGTTTGCCAAGAATGAGCGCAGCTGCAGCAAACGCGAACACGATTGAGAAGCCAACGTAGCCAATGTAAAGAATTGGCGGATGGATCGCCAAGCCGACATCCTGCAGCATTGGGTTGAGGCCTGAACCTTGCAATGGTGCAGGGCTGATACGGGTAAACGGGTTTGATGCAACAATGACGAAGAGCAGGAATGCAAAGGAAACCCAGCCCTGAGCGCCAAGAGTAGCAGCCCGGAGGCGCTGTGGAATGTTGCGTGAAAACACTGCAACCAATGCACCGAACAACACCAGAATAAGCACCCAGAGAAGGATAGAACCTTCGTGGTTGCCCCACACACCGGAGATCTTATAGACCAGCGGCTTGTCGCTATGGGAGTTTTGGTAGGTATTCAGAAGCGAGAAGTCTGAGTTCAGGTATGCCCAGGTCAATGCGGCAAAGGCAACGCAAGTCAAAAGGAACATAAGTACGGCAAGGCCAGGTGCCATCCCCATCAGACGGTGGTCTGAATTCACTGCACCCCACACTGGAAAGACCGACTGAACAGCCGCGACTACCAATGCCAGAATGAGTGCATAGTGGCCAAGTTCAATTATCATTACGATATCCTAGTATCCATTTGGCGCTGGATAACCGGCCCTTTTGGGCAGAGCCGGTTGATTTTACTTTTAGTTTACTTTGGTGCTTTGCTCTGCAGAGGCGGCCTGTTCCTCTTCCATCCAGTGGCCATCTTCCTTCAAGGTCTCGTAGACCTCTTTTGGCATATAGCTTTCATCATGCTTGGCCAGAACTGTGTCTGCAATGAAAACACCCTTCTCGTCCATGTGGCCTTCAGCGATGATGCCCTGCCCTTCACGGAACAGATCTGGCAAAATGCCCTTGTAAGAAACCGGAATAGCTTCTGCCTGATCGGTCACACGGAAGAGGATCACTGAGCCCCGGCTCTTATCAAGAGAGTCATCTTCAACCAAACCGCCAAGACGGATGCGTTGCCCAACTTCAACTTGCTGTTCAGCGATGTCGCTTGGGCTCTGGAAATAAGTCACGCTGCTGGAGAGTCCATAAAGAACCAAGCCGACAGCTGACCCCAGCACCAATCCCGCAAGACCAATAAGCCCGAGTCTTTTTTGTTTACGTGTCATACTCGCAGTTCCGTAGATACGTTGCCAACTAATGCCTTACGGCGTTTGTATTCTGCAGCTCAATAGAACATCAAAAGAAGCTCTATTTCTTTGTCCTAGGCATATCTTATTTCCGAAAACCGCTTGGCATTCATCAAAGATACGCAACCCCTGCCTTATTCAGCAGGGCTCAAATTCAGGCTGGCGGCCAGTTGGTTGATCTGTTCCAGTGCAGCCGCATCGTCCTTCAGGTTTTGCTTGGCACGGGCGACTGCTTTTGCGGCCTCCACTTGCTCCCCGAGAATAATGCGGGCCTGAATCAGCCGTCCCCACTCGGAAACAGAACCACCTTGTTCATTAAGGCGTTCATCCAACTGCACAACCATCTGGTTGATCATTTCATTGCGATCTTCTGCACTCATCTCAGCTGCAGCTTCAACTTCTTCAGCAGAAGGTCCAGCTGGCTGTCCAAGTGCCGGGATTGCCTCAGCCTCACCAGATACAACGGCGCCTCGTGCGATCAGTTCGTCACGCTGTGCCTTTGCTGCGTCCACCCAAGGAGCATTTTGATCTGCAGTCTTCAGCAGAGCATTCCAGGCAGCCAGCGCTTCGTTTATCTGACCCTTCTGGCCCATAGCCATTGCCAGATAGTAGTAGGGTTGCAGCATTTCAGGCTTAGCGAGATTGATCCGGCGCAAAACCTTTTCAACTTCATCGGACACTTGTCCTTCATTTGCAAAAATGCTTGCTTCAGCCCAACCAACCATAAAATCGAGATTTTCAGGGAACTGGCTCAACGCCTGCGCATAGGCGCGGCGGGCCTTATCAAATTGGCTGGTACGCATGTAAACAGGTGCGATTACAGCCCAACCCTGTCCGTCGTTGGGGTTTTCTTTGAGGTGATCCTCAGTCCTGGCAATCAGAACTTCAAGATCAGCCTGCCCTGCGGTTTCAGCCAAACGCTCAGCGCGTGGCTGGTCAGGGATTTCCGGAGAACCGTATTGTAAATACATACCTAGCGCTGCCAGAGGTACCAAAACAACCGCTGTCAGCTGCACAATGCGCATGCGCATTTTAGAGGGAGCTGACTGGTGGTCTCCCTGGTTTTGCTTGTGCGCGGCTAACAAGCGACGCGACACTTCAATTTTGGCGGCTTCTGCCATGTCCGGCGCGATTACACCGCGCTCAAGATCTTTTTGTATTTCTTCGAGCTGGGCACGAAACACAGCTTCATCATTGCGCTCATCAGGACTAACCTTGGGAGAGCGAGCCAATGGAACGAGTACGGCCAATGCGACCGCCGCCGTCAAAATTGCGAGAACTAACCAGAATGTCATAGTGGCTTAAATAGACAGGTTCTAAATGTGAAAGGCAACAGTTCCCCCCCTGCGACGGGCAGTCGCACAAGCCATATACCCACAAAATACCTATGAAGTTGCACTTATTTTCTAAAAGACGCAGGCACTACTAGGGGGTTAGGCGGCATCTTTCAGGTAAGTCTTCTGTCTGCGAATGAGGTTCGCAGTGTCTTCCGGCTCCAGCGAGATCTCACTCATCGAGATTAAACGGCTCAATTTTCTCGAAATTTCGCCATAATTCGGAAGGTTTTCAGTCTCGTTTTGCTCGTCTTTGGGAGCTGTCAAAAGCTTCTCGGAGTTGCGATCGATGAAACGTTCGACATGATCTCTGGTTGAGATTTGCAGCTCGTTCAAGCCAAGCACACCTGCATATTGCGACGCTAACTTGGCGAGTTTTAATCCCCTCAAACATTTGTGATAGGCGCGCTGAATCTGCTCCAGCCGATAACCACCCTGCAAATCTGCAAGGTCAGGTTTTGTTTCTGAAGCGATTGCCTCTTCCAGTTGTGCCGGAAGGTTGTGCAGTTCATCGCGTAGCAGAATACACAAACGGTTTTTGAGCTGTACAGCGCGCTGGTTCCATTGACCGCAAGCGCTGAAGCCTTCGAGTTCTTCCAGTTCCTCAAAATGCAGCAGGCAGGCGTTGGCTGCTTCCGGAAGCCCAACAATGGCCTCCTCTTCCATGCGCCAACCTTCAACGACGGACACACTTTGCTCCAAAGAGGACAAAGCAAACTCTATAAAGGCTGCGTAAGGGGTGCCCGTAACATCTTTCAGAGCAGGAACAGCTGCGAGGGTTTGAGCCAGTTTAATGAGGTCAACAGGCGCTTCGTCCAGACGAAGGAATGACAGCGCTGCAAGATAATTGGTCTCAGCTCTGTGCTGCTCCATATGGGCACGCATGTTTTGCAAACTGTTACCGGAGGACATGGACAGAATGTCTTCTGCAAAAGGTGGAGTGTCTGCCATCACCTTTTCCCATGCAGGCGCTCTTTCCAAGATCACCAGAACATCACAGAGGAAATCAAAATTAACATGACCTCCAACCTTGCGGCGAAGCTTTGTCTTTATCTGAATGTCTTGATCTGCTGCTTCCAGCTCTTTTTTTGCAGCAGCAACCAAACGCAGACGGAGACCTTCAGCGCATGTATAGAGTGCTTTCTGGATGGTCTCATGGGTCGTAGGCAAATCTTGTTGCTGACACAGCTCTTCCAAGGCCTCCACCGCTTCGGTAAACTCATTAGAAAGAAGCACCTGGCGCATGTAGGTCCAGAGCGGCTCCATTACTGTGGCATCGATCCGACCTTGCTGCGGCGTTCTCAGCGGCATTTGAATGAGAAATGGCTGAAGGGGGCTTAGAATTGCGCGCTTGAGTGGCGTATCCAGAGACAGCTTATTTTCAGGGATGTAAGAGGCTTCACCAAGGAGCCTGCGAATAGTGAGCAGCATGAGTTCGGCATTTGGCACAGATGTTCCGCTTTGCACGGTATCATCGACAGACCGTTCCAACATCCGCAAAGCAGATTGAGACAAGGCTCCTAACACCTTCTCCATTTGCAATGCTTTATGGTTGACCTCGTGCATCCAAATCTCTCTGGTACTCAGCTTTACACTGGTTGAGCTTATACACGCTCAACCCTCACAACATGCAGCAGACGACAACTGCTAAAATTGTATTTGTTGATCAAAACTATCGGCGGAATTGCTTAATCAAATCTTGATAAGCAGCCTTTTCCGCATGCGAAAGGTGTGTTTCCTTCAGCAAAAACTGCTTACAGCGAGGGATTTCGGGCTAGTTCAGCGCTGCCCAGCGCTCACCGTCCTTACAGGCCGCACCTTTGATCAGCTGCGTTTTCTCATCATACGCAATGGTATGTTGGAAATCGCGGCAGCGGCGGTCATTCACGTAATAGACAGGACCAGACTTAACTGTGCCTTGCGCGCCAGAGAATCGGTTGCGCCAGACAACTTTGTTGCCTGCATCAGAGGCATTCAACGCTTTGCTCTGTGCTTTATAGACGGTGTCGAGGTCACCGCTTCTGAGCAGTTGCTTCAACTCGCCTTCTGTGGCGCTGTCGATTGCAGCCTGTGCTGCTGCGTTTTGCTCACTGTCAGAAGACCAGAAACCGAAAATAGATGAGGATTCGGCATCGGTTTGAGCACTGGTGACATGATCAGATGTCGCACAGCTGGCTAAACCGCCAACAACGACAGGTAAGACCATCAGTTTTTTCCAGTTTCGCACCAACATGCATCCTCTTTGTCGCTTTTGCGACTTATCCGTTTTCCGGAAAGGCTCTTTGTCCCTTCCAAGGTCTTCCAGTAAGGCCTCAAACCAAAGCAGCGTCATTAGCTTGAAAACGCTTTCGTGGAGCAACCCCTTAAAACACAGTTACACTTACTATCAGGACTGTTTGAAACAGATGCAACCCCTGCCCCAAAACAGATCAGATTGTCAGAGACGGCAAGATCACCGTTGCCTTCAATCCACCTAACTCGCTATCGCCAAGTTCAAATGAACCACCGTAAATACCTGCAATGTCAACAATTATGGATAAACCCAAACCCGTTCCAGGGACGGTTTCATCCAATCTTTGCCCTCTGCGCAGCGCACTTTTTTTCTCTTCAGCCCCCAATCCAGGGCCATCATCTTCTACGACCAGAGCGATGAGTGACGCAGAGGAATTGTTGCTTTTCAGCGCCACTGACACTTTTTTATCACACCATTTGCAGGCGTTATCCAACAAGTTCCCAAGGATTTCCTCCAGATCTTGCTGCTCACCACGGAACAACAGAGTCTCATCCATATCAACCGTGATCTCAGGCTCTTTGTCACGATGGATTTTTTCCATTGCACGTGCCATGCGCGACACCACAGGTGCAGCTTCGCACGACACACCGATCACCCGGCGCTGAGCTGCCATCCGTGCTTTTTCCAGATAGTGCTGAACTTGCCCTCTCATAAGATCCGCTTGCTCTGAAACCTTCAAAGCGAGCGGTTCATCTGAACTTCTGGCCTCGTTGGTAATGACAGAGAGAGGCGTTTTCAGGGCATGAGCAAGATTTCCCACCTGTGTTCTGGAATGTTCCACGACTTCTCTGTTTGAGTGGATGAGAGCATTGAGTTCAACAGCGAGCGGTTTCAGCTCTTTGGGCAGATCTTCCTGAACTTCTTCCTCTTTTCCCTGACGAACCCGACCAAGGCTCTCCTGAAGTTCTGTTAGCGGCCGTAAGCCAAAGCGCACCTGCAGGAAGATGGCGGCGACAAGACCAAGACCGAGAACACCCAGCGTGATCGCTGCTTGCCATGCAAAGGATGCGGTACTTTCGCCAAGCTCTCGCGTGCTTCCGGCAACTGCAATTGTTACAGGTTGGAGACCACCAAACTGGATACGCTTTTGCAGGAGGCGCAGATCGCGGCCAGCTGGGCCAGTGATATTTTGTTTGAGTTCCAGTTCGCCCTTCATGTTTTGCAGGCGCAGCGTGTCACCAAAAAGAGATTCGCTTTCAAACAGAACTTTGCCACCACGTTGCACGGTCCAGTACCATCCTGACAGCGGCATGTTAAACCGTGGATCACCGATACGGCTTAATGCAGGGTTCTTCTGCTCCCCTTCCGCAGCAAGGGCACTGACAATTGCTGTCATGTGGACTTCAAGGCGTTCATCCAGTGCTTTCTCACCCGCTTCACGAAACAGAGCAACAAGAATAGCACCCGCAACAACAAGGCTGACAACAGCCCACAGGCCCGCAACAAAAATCAGACGCCATGCCAATGACGCCTGTTGCTTCTTGCGAATGAACCTGATGGGGTTCCAGTTGAGCAGCCCCTGCAAGTTGTTGGTGTCTGCGCTGTTCTTATCAGGCATTTTCTTCCTGTAGCCTGTAGCCCAATCCACGTACGGTCTCGATCAGTGAACTACCAAACTTCTTGCGCAATCGGCCTACAAACACCTCAATGGTGTTGGAGTCGCGGTCAAAGTCCTGATCGTACAGATGTTCAACCAGTTCGGTTCTGGAAATTACACGGCCTTTGTGGTGCATGAGGTAAGACAGCAGGCGGAACTCGTGAGAGGTGAGTTTTACGGACATGCCGTTTTTCGTCACTTTGCCTGCCTTGGTGTCCAGAACAATGTCGCCAATGGAAATCTCGTTGGAGGCCAGACCGGCGGCGCGGCGCACCAATGCCCGCACCCGTGCCAGCACTTCTTCCATGTGGAAGGGCTTTGCAACGTAATCATCTGCGCCTGCATCAATGCCAGCAACCTTATCGCTCCAACGATCACGAGCCGTCAGGATAAGGACTGGCATGGAATGACCATCTCTGCGCCAACGTTCCAATACGCTGAGACCATCCATCTGCGGCAAACCAAGATCAAGGATGACAGCGTCATAAGGCTCGGTGTCACCGAGGAAATGGCCTTCCTCGCCATCATATGCTTTGTCGACAACGTAACCGGCGTCTTCCAACGCTTCAGACAGTTGTCTGTTCAAATCCCGATCATCTTCAACGATCAACATTCGCATAAGATCTACCCCACACAAGCACTCAGGCTCATCAAGCAGTTCAGACTGCTTTAATTTTACAGTTGCACATTCCTATCTGAAAACCGGTATCCACTTTTCAGATAGGAATGTGCAGTATCGCCTAATATCGCTTCCAAAATTCGTTCAAATTCAGGCAGAAAAATCTCTATCCAGAGTTCTTCTCAGATCGGTTACAACCGGCGCCCCGTTCGTGCATCCAGCGTCACTTGTGAGACGTTACCGCTGTTGAGTACGGACAGCACATAGACCAATCCCCCTCCTCGCTCACAGAGTTTGGCTGAAAGTATCTGCCCATTGACCCGCAACGAACCCAAAGGCCGCGCCTGACCGCTGGCAACAGCTTGCCTGGTCTGGCTGGAGGACAAACACGCGGCCTGCGCAGGTGCAGACCATGTAAAAACCGTTGCCGCCAAAGCCAGTGCCATCAATGAGCGAAAAAAGAGGTTGTGGAATTGGTGTCTCATAGGGCGTCTTCTAACTGGCACTGGCTGAACCTCACATGAACGAGGTGTTATTTATTTCAAAACAAAGACCTAGCAGATTCTCTGGGGTCTGTGATGTTTCTTTGCTTGGTTTGCAAATAATCCGGTAAAAGCAATTGTTAAAGTGTTACGCTCACCAAGCAATCTGAAGTTGTCCCCAAACCGAATTTCGTTGAGTTTTGAGCAACTTCACACGTCAGAAGATGCTGACCTGCGTCAAGGAGTGATTGTA
This sequence comes from Pseudovibrio sp. POLY-S9, assembly GCF_001431305.1. Classification (NCBI taxonomy): domain Bacteria; kingdom Pseudomonadati; phylum Pseudomonadota; class Alphaproteobacteria; order Hyphomicrobiales; family Stappiaceae; genus Pseudovibrio; species Pseudovibrio sp. POLY-S9. Next base: position 62,000 of record NZ_LCWX01000248.1, on the reverse strand, counting down.
ACTCGGTATGCGGGATTATCAGGCTTTCCTGTGTCGCCTCGTATTCACGCAGAACAGTTCGTTCATTTTCGCTCCCATCCTGACGATAAAGCGTGACCGAAAACTGAAGTTTATCCTCTTGGAGGGGAATATCTGGAATTGCCCAGCTGTCCGCTTCCCATCTGGCTCTGCGAATCCATTTAAGTTCCAAATCCCCACTATCTGTTTGGCTTGCACTCAGATGAACCGGTGCGAATGGTTTAAGTGAGCTTTGTTTTCCGGCATGGCTTGTGTTCACTGCCCATTTAAAGCCCAGGGGTTTGCCAGCTGGAACGACACGATATGAGAGCGCAACATCAGCTTTGTCGCTGGTCCATGGCAGTTTCAGCAGGGATTGGTCCAAAAGGACAAATTCGGCGTTCTCCTCACTCGACGAAGCAACCAGATGCTCCGTACCCAATTGCCCTCTGAGTAACTGCGTGAGTTTGTAAGTCATGGGGGCAATCAGTTCAGCCTTGCAGAACTGTATCACTTCCCACTCATCATTTTTGCGAATGGCACAGGCATTTGCACCTGACATCACGTCGAGCTGCTTTCGGCTTTGTAACTGGCCTCCGTAGAGTTTTACGGTGATATGAGAGACCAAATCCCATCGCCAAAGTGGGCCGGGGCTGAGAGGTTCTTGCAATATGCCCATGGTGGCTGGTTCGGTCACCTGCACTAGCGGTGTGAATTCTTCACCTGAGCTGGAGCTGTACAGCTGATAGGCACTCGGCCAGTTCGCATTGTAGATAGCGACCACCGGGCTTCCGTCATCCGCTCCCTCACTGTGGAACCTTGGCAAATCCAAGATGCTGACAATTGGCGGGCCTGAGGTGGTGTCGTAGAAAGATCGTTGTGATGATCCATCCGAGACTGCTGCGACTATATTAGGATATCCGTTGAGCCGTATTGCCTGAACGTCCAGATGAGCACCAGATGAGACCTGATCAATCCGGCACTGAAAGGAAGTGGTGTCATCACCCAGAAGCTCGCCGGGAAGTTCTAGTACATCCCCCGGTCGCAGATCGATTTTACTCAGAGCAAGTTTAAACTGAAGGGTCTCCCGATCCAGCCATAAGCCCTGGTGCATTTTTTGAACCAGCTTTTTGGCAGAGGAGAGCGAAGCTGTGATGGGGAGCTGGATGTTGGAGGTGCGCCTGTCCATGCCTTCCAAACGGCGGGAGGAGACAACGAGAGCCTCATAATTGTTATTGGGGTCCATACCTCGCAGTCGGAGTTCAGCTGGCAGGTCGCTGCCATCATTGCGGCTGATGGAGATGTAGCCCTCCTCCTCTTCAGCTTCCAACAGGTCAGCAAGGCTCAGTTTCCCATTGGGGGTGGCCTTGGCGTATTTGGGGAGGATGGCCAGATGGGTTCCGCGATCAACGGCGATGCCTCCGGCGAGTTGTAAGACGGGAGAGAGCGCAGAGCGTAAGGACGTTGGGCCTGTCACGATCAGGCCTTCGAGGGTTTCGCCCAGTTCAGCGATCTCTGTCAGCTCTTGGGTGTGTCCAAAATCATCACGCATGGTACGGATGAGGCCTGAGAGAGAGGTTGCACCGAGACGACCTGTCAGCCAATGGCCGAGCTGCCAGTTCTGACCATCTGCCCAAACATCGGAATATGTCGGGAACTCGGGGAACGGGCGGGCATCCCATGTCCAGAGGAAGGCGTTGTCCGCATCGACCATCGTACCTGCGTAGGCACTTGCGGCTGGATTGTCGCCTTGCGGCCAGTCCGGATGGTCTGTTCCCCAATAACTGAGGCTTGCTTCCAGCGCGCGACGCTGGACAAGGTCATCCTGCTGCCCGTTGGAGAAGTGCGGTAATGCGCTTTCGGCAGACTTGGGGTCCACGAAGACATTGGGCTGGTTCGTTCCTTTATCGACAGCAGGAAAGCCAAGTTCGGTGAACCAGATGGGTTTGGATTGTGGCACCCATTGAGTTGGCGTGTTTTGTTCAGCACTTGCAACACGTTCAAAATGTTGGTTCTGCCACCAGTTCTTAAGGTCTTTTTGCCGGAACACCCACGGCTTGTTGTAGGCTCCGTCTGTAATCGGGCTGCGGGTTTTCTCAGCTCGGTCTGTGTCATTGGCATAATACCAGTCGTAATATTCGCCGGAGGCTACTCCCTCCCGCAGTTCCTTGAGGTTGTAGGCTGTTTGCGGGTCATCGTTCTGACGCAAGTCCGATAGTGGCAGGTAGTTATCGATGCCGACAAAATTGATGTCAGCATGCGCCCAGAGCGGGTCCAGAGGAAATCGCAGGTCACCGGATTGAGGGGTGTGGCCCGCGTATTCACTCCAGTCAGCTGCGTAGGAAAGTTTAGTCTGGTCGCCGACAATCTGGCGGACCTCAGTGACCAGTGTTTTCAGGTGATCAACGAAAGGAAACGTACCGCCACCTGCCCAACATTGGGTGAGACCGCGCATTTCAGAGCCGATGAGAAACGCTTCCACACTACCGGCCTCTTTTACCAAATTGGCATAGTGCAGGATGAAACGGCGGAACCGCCAGTCACTGTCTGAGCCGACAAAAGCGTCTATCTGAGGCGTAACTGCGCTGGTTCCCTGCTGCGTTCCGGGTTGTCCTGCTGCGATGTCAGAGGTGATGCGTCCGCGCCAGGGGAAGCTGGACTGCTTGGTTGCGCCATATGGGTCGGGCAACTGATTGTCATCGGGGATGTCCATCATCACGAACGGGTAGAACATGACAGCAAGGCCACGGCGCTTCAGTTCCTTGATGGCTTCTGTGACGGAAACATCGGAGGGCGTGCCACCATAGGCAGGTCTGTCATTGATGCGGGAGACCTCTTGCGCCTCAGCGCGGGTTAATCCTGCAACACTCCAGTTTTCAGGTAGATGCTTTGTGGTCTGGTAGGTCACTTTGGGCTGAATGGTGCACTGGGAAGCGCGTAGGTCATCGCCAAACCAAGCGACGACAAGCGCGACGCTTTTCAGGTTTGGGCAGAGGGCCTGAAGTTCATCCAAAGAGCGGACCAGATCGGTTTCCTCGCCCTTGCCATGGCGGTTGACGCTCCGGGTGTTGCCGGGGGCAAGTTCCTCGATGACTTCCTGCGGGTGGTAGGCGAACTCACCTGCTCCGGGGATGAGTGTGACTGCCTTGATCTGCTGTTCCAGTGGTTCAATGGAGCGGAGCACTTCGAAGGCGAGTTGAGGGATCCGATTGCCGAACTCAGCCAGCGGGAGGCGTTCGAACACAACATACGCGGTGCCTTTATAGGCTGGCGCGGTGCCTTGCTTGGCTTCTATCAGTGGGTCGGATTGTTGATCTTCTGCCCCCAAGTACACCCTCATGTTAATTGTGCTGGTGTCCAGCTCCGTACCGTTGGCCCAGATACGCTGCACTGCGGTGATGGGGCCTTCACAGAGGGCCACGGCAAAGTTGGCGAAGTAGCTGTGGCTGGTGATACTGGTCGATGAGCCAGTGGATTTTCCGCCCTGCTTTTCTTCGGAGACCACCTCTTCCAGTCGCGTTGCCCAGATGATGTTGCCAGTCACGCGGACACGGCCATAGACAAAGGGAAGAGATGCGCCTTCAGCTGCGGTTTGCAATTGCAGGTCGCCTAGCTTGCCGACGGAGAGTTCCCGGTTTCCACCGAAGATCTGCTGATCGATCCACGCCCCGCCAATAGCCCCCAGTGTTTGTCCTATGATAGCGCCGAAAGGGCCACCGATTGCGCCGCCAACGGCTGCACCAACACTTGATAGCACCATTGTTGCCATGGTCCTGTCCTTTCCGGATCACTGACTTGAGAAGAATGAAAAACGCCCTGCAATCTTGTTGCGCCACATGGGCACCAGCGGGCTTTCAACCACTCCCACCGCCTCGTAAGCATGGATGAAGCGGTCTTTGCTGGTCATAAATCCAAGGTGTTTGCAGGGAACTTGCGGCGCCCAGCGAAACAGAATGATTTCCGCTGGCTTTGGCTTTTGCAAAGACCCTTGCACCTCGTTCAGATACTGGTGCGCAGCAATCAGCAACTGGTCCTCACCTTTCAGCTCCGCCCATTCAGGTGCGTAGCTGGCGGGAACGGGCGGCTCGGTATGGTGCAGAAAGCGATAGAGGCCGCGGATAAGGCCAAGACAATCGCAGCCTGCACCTTTGGTTGTGGCCTGATGCTGGTAAGGCGTTCCGACCCAGCTGCGCGCTTCCTTCAGGAGGGTGTGGTGAGACTGCTGCATGATTACCCCACCAGCTTTTCGCCGTTGTTGGCAGCGGATTGGCTTTCAGGTCCAGCAAGGATGAAGTCATTGCCCGGCATATGAGGAAAGCCTCGGAAGTTCTCGGTGTTCTGGAACTTAGTCTGGCAGCTGCTCCAGCTTTTATCGCAGCCTGCGGAAACCGATGCGGTTACTGGATAGGTTTGCTCCAGGATCACGGGAGCCCAGAGCGTGAGTTTGTGATTGCCGTGCTCAATGAGGTGACTGGTAATGCGCGAGGGGTGATTGGCGTAGGGGCCAGATTGAAAGGTGAGCTTGCCGAAGGACCACCAGCCAGTGCCGATATCGGTGTTACCTTCGATGACCAACCGATTGCCATCTTCTTTGCCTGTGATACTCACCTGTCTTGAGTAGGCAGCGACGTCCAGATTGATCCCGCAGTTAGGATCTCCCAGATCAGCATGACATTGGTGGGAGAGTTGCCTGCCTTTTGGCTCAGAGAGTTTGGTGGCCAATGAGCGGAACTCGGCGCGGAATACATCGGCATCTCTTGTGACTTCGCCAAGGGAGCCGCACCGGAGCAACTGGTGCTCCTCCGGGTTTTGCCAGTTGACCAGATAGACCTCGACTTCGGCATTGTCCCAAAGACCCGCACTCAACTCCTTCTCGCTTAAGCTGTCGGAAGAGAGGACGCCCAGCGCTTCTTCCTGTCCGGCCTGAAAGTCAGATTGAGCCATGGCCTGAGTGCCATCCAATCCGATGCCGGGTTCATAGGTTTTACCGAGCAGTGAGATTGGGTGGTCGTGGGTGGTAAAACCGAGGCTGAGGCCGGATGGAGCGGTTAAGCGCCAGCAGTAGGCCACAGTTGTGCCCTCACCGGTCAGGTGTTCTTTCAAAGCAGCATTGAACATGGGTTTACTCGCAGAGTTGGTTTCAGATGAGAAGTTCGACGAGGGGGATGGACGGCACCTGCCCTGCCTCGAAGTGCAGGAGATTGATTTCCAGCTGGTCGTTTTCAAAGCGCGTGGGCGTATCGAAAAGGAAGCCCGCCGTGATCACCTGATCATTTGAGGGAATGTGACCGGTCTGAAATTCAAGATTGCCTGTCAGAGGATCGAGAAGCACATCACTGCCGACGGTTTTCAATTGACCGGCGACCGCAACCGAGACAGTTCCTGCCACTGGTTTCGTGATTTTGCGTTGCCAGGCAACGCTTGCCGCTCCCACTTGCTTGATGAGCTGGAACGTCTTTGTTGTCCCGTCGCCAGTTCCGATCGTCACATCGGTTGCAGATGGAGTTGCATCAAAGGCGCAGGATTTATGATCCATGGGGTCACGAAACCGGAATCCGCAGAGGCGACCACCCACTTTTTCGAAGAAGGAGAGTACCCGTTGCAGATCTGCCGAGCTGCGCAATCCGGTCCCTACATCAAAATGCCGTCGCGTTCCCTTCCAGATGGCGTTTCGGGTTTCTGCGCCATTGAGTAACCTTGTGACCTGACTGCGTTTTCCTACTCTGACAGAAGCCCCTAGGGAAATTCCAAGTGGGAATGATTCATCAACAAAACATGGTCGCATTTCACCCTCCTGTTTGACTTGGCTCAAGGCTGGGCGCCCGCGAAGCATCTAATAGGTTTGACATGGGAAAGTTATCTGCGTGATTTGCGTAGACCCGTTGTCGATGCTCCTCCCTCTTTGCAAAGCAACGGATTTTTCCAAAAAGTTTGCTACCACCGTCCGGTAGCAAAGCCACGTCGGTCCTTGAGTCCCTCCTCTTCAATGCCGACGTCATAGCCCGCGTCGCCCCCGTCCGGTGGCGCGGGCCATTATCATCGCAATCTGCCCCTGAGATCTTTCAAAGCTGCGCACATCCTGTGTCGCCACATTTATTGTGACGTTGGGCTGCGTGTTGCCCGCATTCATGGCAACGCCCAGACGCCCATCGTTGCCGCGCTGCAAAGGCAGAATTGCCTCTGCCCCCGCCTCTCCCATCACCCCCAAGCCCGTGTTGCCTGCTGCGAACATCGTCGGGCTGGAAACAACACCGCCTTTTGCAAAGGGCGTCACGCCTGCCACATTACCAATAGCTGATGAAATTCCGGCAGAAAGCAGGTTTTCAAGTGGCTTTAAGGCACTGTTGAGAGCAGAGTTGGACATGTTGAGCGCGACTTGTGAGAAGATCGATTGCAGGTCTTTGCCAGAGGTGACTGCGCTTTGCAGGCCTTTGCCAAGCTCTGAAGAGAACTCTTTGGCAAGGGCGTTGACCTCCTGCATGGTTGTTTCCAACTCACGTGCGTCTTCTACGTTCAGCGGTTCATTAAAACTATCCGTCATGGTGTTTGTTGATCCTCTTTGTCTGGAAACTGGGCCAGCAGCCCTTCCAGTACGCCTCGTGTGATCGTGCGGGCATTGCGGGTTCCCGGTGGCGTGAAAGCCATTTCCAGCTCAACCAGTGTTGATTGCCAGAAGGTGCGCGGTGACCAACCAAGCTCCCGGCAGGCTTTGTGCAACAGATCATGCCAAGGCACAGCTTGGTTTTTAGATTGCCCGGGCTTCATGATTTTGACTGCTGAGGTGGAGAGAACGTGGCGACCAGCAGTTCCCCTGCCAGCTTGGCAAGGGCTGCAACGCCGCCTTCATGGGAGAGCTCTGCAACCTCTTCGTTCTCAATGACAAGTCCACCACCGCGAAGACCTGCACCCAGCACTTTGATGATGTCGGCAGCACTCAGCTTCCCAGAGGAAAACCGCTCGGTCAGCTGCTGTAATGTGCTGCAGCTGAGTGCGTCTTCCAGCTCTGCCAGTGCCCCGAGTGTGAGCACAAGAATGTGCTTTTGACCGCCGAGGTCTGCGAGGACTTCACCGCGCCTGCGATTAACGCCTCTGCCATAGGTTTTAGGTGGCATCCTGTACTCCTCAGGTTAGCGGGGTGAACGTGAGAGCACCGGCGGATTCCAGCGAGATCTCAAAGGTAACTTCAGATCGGTAGTCGCCGGAGTATTCCAATGCAGACAGGTGAAACGGGCCTTCCAGTGTTCCAAAGCCGGGCAGGATGATCTGCCATGTACGCAGCTCTCCAGCAAAGAAGGCGGTGCGGACTTTTTCTGCGGAGGCTTTGTCGCGAAACAGACCACTGCCAGAGAGCGAGGCATGGCGAGTGGAGGCTCCTGCCAGCAGCTCGCGCCAGCGGCCTGTGCTTTCGGCATCAGTGATATCAACGGGTGTGGCGTTGAGAGCGAGGCGTCTTGAGCGCAGACCTGCCACGCTTTCGAAGGTGCCGTCTCCTACTGTATCCAGTTTCAACAGCAAGTCTTTTCCGGCCTGAGCAACCATCTGTTTTCCTCTCAAAGGTTGGTGTTAAGCAGTCTTTTGCAGCAGGACGGAGAATTTGATGCGTCCGTACCATGTGCGACCATCGCCCAGACGGCGGCAGCTGGTTTCAGTCATGGTCAGGCCTGAGGTTTCAAGTCCGGCAGGTGACGTGACACCCGTCTCCAGCAGTTCGTTGAAGATCTGCAGGACTTCCTGGGTTTGAGCCCGGTCTGCATGGCGCGAGTAGATGCCGATTGAGCCTGTGAGCCTGCCACCATCGTCCAGATGGCCTGTCAGCAACTGCGTGGTGACAGCCTCCAGTGTTGCATAAGGCAAGGTTGCACCTCTTGGCACGCCGTCAAACACCCGCATTGGATCTCCCAGATAAGGCTTTAGCGACGCCTTGGCGTGGATTGCCTGAAACAGGGCTTTGCGGAACTCAAGCTCCCCCATCATCGCCCTCCTCCTGTTCACAAAGGATTTGCATGAAGGGCGCCTGCTCTGAGTGTGGGAGAACCGCTTTTACCCTGAGACTCTGTCCATCCC
>NZ_LCWX01000248.1:45104-53840 GCF_001431305.1 Pseudovibrio sp. POLY-S9 | reverse complement strand
GCTCCACCCGCCAGCCCTCCGCCACATCTGTGCGGCGGCGGAGGGTCAGTGTGAGCGGATAGGTTCTGGCAATGCGGCCTGCCACTGTACTCTGTGAGCCAGTGGATGCCTCTACCAGCCCCCAGACCATGGCGATTTGCTGGTAACTCCTTGTGACAGAGCCATCCGTGCCATTGGTGATCTCTGGACTGAGTAACAGCAGGGGCTCATTGAGTGTGCCTGCTGCTCTCATATCCTGAGCACCTTGTAAGGCGAGAGTGCAGCCTCGAAGCCGTGGGGCATGAGGCCCGTGAGGCGGTCTTCTTCCAGCATGGTGCGGCGCTCGTACCAGAAGCCGACCAGCATCAGGATCGCGGTTTGCAGGCCAGCTGGAACCGAGGTTGCTGCTGAGCCATAGCCAGCTTTGAAGTCAACCTCGATGCCGTTGAGGTCTCGCAATGGCCCAACCGCACCTGCCTTGAAGCGCAGACGGGCGGGATTTCCGGCCAAATCCACCTGATAGTTCGACGCCGGCACCAGATGCTGGTTGCCTTCCCTGTCATAGGTGTAGACCTGCAGGACTTGTACGACCGGTGCGACAGGCAGGCGGATCAGGCGGTCTGGTGAAAGATCATCCAGAAGAAGTCGCCATTCCTGTTCTATGAGAGCCCGCCGTGTGAGGGTCTCCACCTGTTCCCGCGCAGCTTTGATCAGACGCTCGATCAGATCATCCTCGTGGGTGTGGGAGACCCTGAGCTGCGCATGCGCCTGGGCGAGCGAAACCGGCTCCAGAGCCGGTGGCACTGTGAGTATAGCCGTCACGGCGGCTCCTCCTCGATTGTTGATGAAGATGATTAGGCGCTGAAGTTCAGCAGTTTGTAGGCATCGAAATCCATGATGCCGCCGCCGACGCGCTTGGTGATGTAAAACAGCACGTTTGGTTTGCTGGTGTACGGGTCACGCAGAACAGAGATGCCAACACGGTCCACCACCATGTAGCCACGGTGGAAGTCACCAAACGCGATGGCGTATGGATCAGAGCCAGCAGTCATGTCTGGCATGTGTTCAGCTTCAGTGACCGGGAAGCCCATGAGGCTTGGGTCTGCGCCTGCAGCTGCGGGTGGTTGCCAGATGTAGTTGCCCTGCCCGTCCTTCAGCTTGCGGATGGCAGCTTGCGTTCTGCGATTGAAGAGGAAGCGGGCGTTGCGGCGGATGGCGGTTTTGACCCCGTATATCAGCGAGATCAGCAGATCGCTTCCGTTGGAAGAGGGAAACGCCCCTGCCTGTCCTGTCTTGATGGACCCGATGGAGAGGCCTGTATCATTCAGCGTGCCGTGAATTGTGCCTTTGAGCAGCCCTTGCGGCTGACTGGTGCCGTTGCCATTGAGGAAGGCGGCGGATTCTTTTTCTGCAAAGACGGTTTCCACCTCTTCTGCCAGAATTTCACCGATGTTGACCGCTGCGTCATCCAGCAGGGTTTGGGTGACGGCTGGCAGAGCAGAAAGCTCGAAGATCTTCACCTCCCGCATCTCAAATTTCATTGCGTTTGTGGGGGTGCTGCGGGCGTCGGTTTCGCCTTCCCAGTCCGCATCCGGGTTCACCGTCACAACAGGACGGCGGTAAGACGCGCCGGAGATCTTGCGGTTGGACGCAATGGAGCGGATGGGGGACAGGGCCGTGATGCGGCGCAGGATGTCCGTTTCCAATTGCTCCGGCACCAGATACCCACCATCGCCTGCAGTGCCGGAGGACATGGCCTTTTGCTCCAGCGTTTTAAGGCGGGTCTCCTGCCCGTCACGCATGTAGGTCTCAAACGCGGATTTGTGCTCTACCTCAGCTGATGGGCCACCGGTGGTTTCTGGCGTAGAGCGCGGCAAGCGCTGGGATTTGAGTTGAAGCTCATTCAGGTGGCGCAGCTGACCGTCTATAATCTCGTCCAGACGGGCGAGTTTTTCGTCCAAAAGCACATCCGATCCGGATTTTTGCTCCAGCTCAGCCAGACGCATGTCGTTGGTCTGGGTGTACTCAGAATAAGCGTGGTTCAGCTGGTTAAAGCTGCCAGAGGCCTCCATTCCGGAAACAAACTGCCCTGTTGCCGGGCCAGAAAGTGCGGGATGAGCTGATTTTCCTGCAGCTTCCCTTGCGAAGTCTTTGGTTTCCAATGCAGGATTGCATGTGTTTTTCATAGGATTATTTTCCTCGTAAAGCATATAAAAAACTGCGGCGCCGATTGGAACCACAGATCGTACTTTCAAATAATCAGGAGCTTCAGGAGACCACGGTCAGCCGTGCTGATGGCAGCAACGGGAACGTGACCAGCGAGATCTCCCAGAGATCTACCGCCAGTACATCCCGCCTGCCGGTTTTGCTGTTGCGCTGGGCGCGGCGGGTCTTGAAGCCGATGGACAGTCCGTCCAGAATACCCGTTTGCACCATGGCGATGGCTTGCCGGCCCTGCGTGATGCCCGGATAGAGCAAGCCCTTAACAAAGAGACCGATGCTGTCCTCCTGAATGTGCAGCCACTTGCCGATGGGGTGGGATGGATCGTGCTGCCAGAGCATTTTTACATCCGTGAGTTTTTGCTTTTGCAGCGTGTTTTGAAACGCACCTTTGCGCATCACGTCGCCGCCCTGATCGCTCAGTTCAAACCTGCTGGCGTAACCTTCAATTGCGATGGGGTGATCCGTGTTCAAATTGATTGCCTCCCTTAGCGAGCTTTCAATTGTTTTTTCTGCCGGAGTTTGCTCCCTCCGACTTTGCCGCGCGTCGTTCCACCAATGCTCCGGCGAGTGCCTTGGTGAAGTTGGCGAAGGTCTGTGCGGGGGCTTCATTGCCGCGCTGAGTTGGCTGTTGTTTTTGCTCAACCGGCACGGCTTGTGTTTTGTGATTTTGAGTCAAGGCTTCACCTTCAACCTTTCAAATAATCTCAATAGTCAGAGTTGCGATTTTCATGGATCCATGCGGAGCAGCTGGTTGAGTTTTTCCAGTTCACTCATGAACTCCTCGAACCTGCGATTGAACCGGATGACTTGCTTTAATGCCCATAGGAGCAGTGATGTGGACGTGCCTGCCCAGGCACTCAGCGCCACATGGGCAAGATCTCCTTTTGCAGCGAGCGCTGCCAGTAACTCATTCATCTTTGCCCTCCGCCCCATATCCAACGGCGATGCGTTTTTCATCGCGGGAGAGGAAGTCCGCTGCGGTGATGCGATCCCACAGCGCTTTGCGTTCCAGCGCCAGCGCTTCGACTGCATCGAGATCCAGCTCCAGCGTGACCTGTTCGTCATAGGCTGCAGAGAGCCAATTGGAGAGCTCGGAGAGAACCCGCGCGGCGAGCGGCACAACCGTCAGGCGCCAGAAGGCGCGGTTGGCTTCCTGATAGTTGGCGTAGGTGTTGTCTCCTGGAATACCAAGCAGCATGGGCGGCACGCCGAAGGCCAGTGCAATTTCGCGGGCGGCGACATTCTTCAGCTCAATGAAGTCCATATCCTTGGGCGACATGCCCATCTGTTTCCAGTCGAGCCCGCCTTCCAGCAGCATGGGGCGGCCAGCATTTTTCGCACCCTGATAGGAGCTTTCCAGCTCCTCCTTAAGGCGATGGAACTGGTCGTCCGTCATGTTCATGGCATCGCCTGCCCCATAGACCAGCGCACCGGTTGGACAGGCGGCATTATCGAGCAGAGATTTGTTCCACTCTCCGGCGGCGTTATGAATGTCGAGGGCAATTTGCGCGGCCTCGATGGGCGCAAAGCCGTAGTGGTCGTTGAGCGGGTTGAAGAGCTTGATGTGCAGAACGGGTTGGACCTTGTCACCGGGCGCTTTGCGCAGCTCTACTTTTCTACCTGCCACCTGATACTCGTAGGCCTCCACCCAGCCTACCTCATCCACCAGTACCTTCATGCGGTCGGGCCTGAGAGCGTGGAGCTCACGCGGTGCGCCTTCCAGCGAAACGGCCTCTACATAGGCATTGCCGGAGACCAGCAGGAAGCCGTAGACCTCCTCCAGAAACGAGCGCCGTGTTTGCATGGGGGTGGGCTGGTTCAGAAGTTCCATCAGAGGATGGGCTTCCAGCTCCTCATCGCCAACCTTCACAGTGAGGGACACGTTTGCGGCGGCCTCCGAGATGAGACGCACGCATCTGTAGGCGATAGCATTTCGTAAATACCCCTGGTTTATAAGTGACTCATAGTTGCGCGGGGTCCAGATGGCCCCTTCACCAAACCGCATGAAGGCGACTGATTTTGCCCGCGATGCCTTTTGCTCAGTTACTGGTGAAAAAACTGAATCAAGAAGTCTGCGTAACCCCATGAGATCAGAGTCCTTTTCGCTCTAACTTAATGTTTTGATTCATGTATTTGAGTGCACAAAAGCTGTTTGCTTTTGGTCTGCCTTGATAAACAGCTTTAACTCATTTTCTCGCATATCCTTATCCGAAAACCGGTTCCCACTCTTCGGCGATACACGGAGGGCTAATCCTCACAAACAGATTCAAGTTTGCGGGCTAACCCTTCAAATTAATGGTGTTTTTACAGTTTGCGCAGGCGTGGTTTGCCTGCCGGGCGGCGGTTGAGTTCTGTTATGGCCCAGACCAGTGCATCCAGCCGATCTGGTGATCTTCCGTTGCTCAGGCCACCAACTCCAAAGTCGGAGAGTTCATCTTCCAACTCAGGAAAGACATCGCAATGATGAACGCGCCCTTGCTCGTACAGCAGGGCGACTGGCTCTGCTCTGCGGCGTTTGCTTTTGGTTGCGTGGACGGACTTTACCGGCACGCTGGCATCGACACTTTCAATGACCTCACGCACCATCTCGCCACCCTGATTGACCTCCGCCAATAAACAATCCGCCTCCAGCTCATGATAGAGTTTGATGGCTTGCTCAGCCCATGCAGCGGGGCGCAGGCCCTGGGCGGTTCTGTCTCGCAAGACATGCAGGTCACCTGCCTCTGTGATACCTGCTGCGACGATGCCACAGGAATCTGCTGTCCGGCCCGATGTGGCTGGCGGGTCCACGGCAACAACAATACGCTTCAGTTCGGGGGCATCCCGCACCCGGCCCGTCTCGAACCATTTGCGGGCGAACAAAGCGTCTTCCCGGTCTTCAATCAGTTCGCCATCCAGCTCCTGCCGACCCAATCGCGTGCCACCATACCGCTCTGCCATTTGCAGCAGGAACACCTCTGCCAGAAAGGCGGCATTTGCTTTCGTTCCAGCCTTTGTCACCACGGTGCCTTTGTCTTGCAGCAGCAGCTTTAACAGCGGCGTGGACTTGGGTGTTGTGGTCACCAACTGCTGTGGTTGCACCCCAAGACGCAGACCGAACTGGAGCATGTCGAAGGTTTCTGTTGCGTTGCTCCACTTGCCTGCTTCATCACACCAGGCAGCGTCAAATTGAGGACCCCGCAGAGCCTCAGGGTCTTCTGATGAAAAGGCCCGAGCGACCGCTCCGTTCGCCCACTCCAAACGGCGCCGTGATGGGTTCCACTGCGGCTTGTGACCTGCCGGGTGGACGGTGAGCAGACCGGAAATGCCCTCGATCATCACCTCCCGCACATCTGCGTAGGTTTGGCCGACGAGTGCAATATTGCCAGCCGCCGGACCAGCCCATGCCTCCCCTGCAACCTTGCCCCTGACCCATTCTGCCCCTGCTCTGGTTTTGCCTGCACCGCGTCCGCCCATAAGCAGCCATGTGGTCCAACTGCCCTCAGGCGGGCGTTGATGGGCGTGTGCGAACACTTGCCAGTTATATTGAATATAACTCAGTTCATGTGCATTCAAGGAGGCGACAAAGTCATGAAGTTTGCCCTGCGCCACACAAGCTTTCAATGCGCTGCGAAAGCTGTTGTCGCATCTGGTCATCACTCACCTCTTCTGTGTTGTCCTCACCGTGTGCTTGCTGCAGGTCGATCAACATATCCAGCGTCTTGGCGAGGCTGGTGATGGCTTTTGCTGTGGCATCCATCTCTCCCGCTGCTGATTGCCGGTCGCCGCTTAGCTTTTTCAGTTTGGCTTCCAGTGCGCTGACCTGCTTTTCAAAGGCAGCATAAAGACGGGCGATCAGACGCCTGCGTTCTTCTGGCTGAGAGCTTGCAAGTTCCTGCGCCAGCTCCCACTTGCGCAGCCATCCCTCCCGTTTAATCTTGGTGGTGATGGTGCTGCTTGGCAGGCCTGTTTTGCGAGCGATATCAGCAATTGAGATGGCCTCTTCTTCCACCATGCGGCGGACGACCTGCCAGACCTCTAATGGCACACGCAGTCGTGCTGCCTGCTCATCCTCCTGTTGGGGCTCTTGCTCCTCCGCCATCGTTCCTCCTCTCTCTAAAATTGATTGCGTATCGCCGAAAACCGGTGCCCACTTTTCGGCGATACGCTGTAGGCACAAAAAAAGCCGCCCGTTGAAACAAGGAGCAGCTGGTCAATTCTCTAAAATGTAGTGCAGATAGAAAGGGCAAGATTGCCTCTGCAGGCACCGTCACACTTTCTCTAGCATGCCAAAACCCTATCAAAACAGCGGTGCGCTGTCAAGATTATATTCCTAAGACAAGCCGTCCAAAGAGGCATGGACACTTATCCCCGTTTCACGTTAGGATTGAAACTCGTTCAACTTTAAATAAAGAAAGCTGTAAGGCTTTGATGCGACATTCAAAAAAGCGCAGGCCCTGAGGCACTGCGCTGGCTTTACAATTGCTTTGAATTTTGACTTATACCCGCTTCTCACCTGTGGAGAAGTAATTGAAAATAAACATATTTTGCAGGATCAGTCTTTGGTGTATTCCTCATCCGGCCAGTCGACGAGATAGTTTTCGAACTCTTCTGGCTCCATTCCATCTTCGCTGATGGTTTTGTCTTGGACTGAGATTCCGGCGTCATGCACGCTTTGCGGATCTTTGGAAACAAGCGGATGCCACCAGTACAGATCCCTGCCCTCACGGATTAGACGATACGCACATGTTGGCGGTAACCATTTCAAAGTTCTTACAGTTTCCGGCGAAAGCTGTACGCAATCGGGCACTGTGTCGAAGCGCTGTTCATAGTTTTTGCACCTACATGTGGTTCCATCCAGCAGAGTGCACGCGACGTTTGTCCAGTAGATTGCGCCTGTGTCCCAATCTTCAAGTTTGTTCAGGCAGCAGCGTCCACATCCATCACAGAGTGACTCCCATTCTTCATGGGTCATCTCATCTAGGGTTTTGGTCTGCCAGAAAGGGCGGTGACTCTCAGAGTTTACGGATACCATTTATGTCGTTCTCATTGCAAAATTCCGATGGGAATATCGCGAGGATGTCGCTTAGCTAGTTCTTCGGTTTGGTTCATTGTCCCCCTTTGCGCATTCAGGGGTGTGACCGGTACTACGGGTAATCAGTTTGGAAGAGAACTCTGATAACAGCGAAAAGCAGAATGTCACGGAAAATTCTGCTGAAAATGTGAAAAAAAAGGGCAAGGAGCGATCTTTTACCCTTCAGGATCTATCTCAGCGGATGCTTGCAACCGATGCATGGCTGGATTCTGCGCTTTGGCACACCTCACAGTTTTTGGGGGTGTTCTTTCGTGAGTACTCGGCCTTCATGCGCCGGTTCTCCCTGCGCGGCCCCTCCAAGTTTATTGCAGGGCTTGCTTCCGAAGGGCTGACCTATTGCGCGTTCGGCTTTCTGATCGTGCTGACCTTTGCGCAGCCGGCCTTTAAAGCAACAGAACGCTCTGACTGGAAAACCACCTCCGACTTTTCCGTGAGCTTTTTTGATCGGTTCGGAAACCCGATCGGCAAACGCGGCATTTTGCTGAACGACAAAATTCCACTGGATGAAATTCCCGATCACGTGATCCAGGCCACCCTTGCTACCGAGGACAGACGGTTTTTTGATCACTTGGGAATCGACTTTGTTGGCACCTTCCGCGCCATGGTTGCCAACGTGAAAGCCCGCTCTGTTGTGCAGGGTGGCTCCTCGATTACACAGCAGCTGGCAAAAAACCTGTTCCTTTCAAACGAACGCACATTACAACGCAAAATCAAAGAGGCTTATCTCGCTTTATGGCTTGAGATGAACCTGACGAAGCAAGAAATCCTCAAATTGTACCTCGATCGCGCCTATATGGGCGCGGGGACATTTGGTGTTGCCGCCGCTTCTGAATTTTACTTCGGTAAAGACGTGCGCGAAATTTCGCTGGCAGAAGCTGCAATGTTAGCAGGGCTTTACAAGGCCCCTTCCAAATATGCGCCGCATAAAAACCTGCCTTCTGCCCGTGCTCGTGCCAACGAGGTGCTGACGAATATCGTACAAGCGGGCTTCATGACCGAAGGACAAGTTATCGGCGCCCGGCGCAACCCGGCAGAAGCGATTGACCGGACCAAGAGCCGGGCACCGGATCATTTTCTCGACTGGGCGTTTGAACAGGTGAAAGACCTTGCCGAACAGTACCCAGAGCTCAGTAATGACAGGGTTATTTCTGTTCGCACCACGCTTGATCCGGGCATGCAACAGGAAGCTACCAACCAAATCGAGAGCACCTTACGCCAATACGGTGACCGTTACGGCGTTGAAGAAGCGGCCATGACAGTTATCACCACCGAGGGCGCCGTGCGCTCCATGGTTGGTGGACGCGATTATGATGAAAGCCAATTCAACAGAGCCACTGACGCGCTTCGCCAACCAGGTTCCTCGTTCAAACCGTTTGTGTACATGACAGCCTTCCTGAATGGATATGAGAGCGAGAGTGTTGTCCCCGATCGTCCAATCAGTATTGGCGGCTGGAGTCCAC
>NZ_LCWX01000248.1:41405-45008 GCF_001431305.1 Pseudovibrio sp. POLY-S9 | reverse complement strand
GCAATTATACCCGCAGCTATGCAGGTGCTGTGACGCTGAAGACGGCTTTGACCAAGTCAATCAATACCATTCCAGTTCGTCTGGCACAGGCCATCGGGCGCGATAAGATTGCAACCACCGCCTACATGATGGGGATCAACAGCGAACTGCGCATTACCCGTGCTATGCCGCTTGGAGTCTCTGAGGTTACGGTTCTTGATATGACAAGTTCCTATGCGGCCTTCGCGGCTGGCGGGAAGAAAATTGACCCCTACGCCATATTAGAGTTGCGTAATTCAAAAGGTGAGCTGCTTTACAACCATGATCGTGACGCTGGCCCTTCTCTGCGGATTCTGCCGTTTGATAAGGTGTCTATGATGAATGATATCCTGGTGAATGTGGTGGAACGTGGCACTGGCCGACGTGCCCGGCTGGATGGGATTACTGCAGCCGGTAAGACTGGTACAACACAGGCTTATCGCGATGCCTGGTTCATTGGCTACACGGGCAACCTTGCGGCTGCAGTCTGGTACGGAAACGACGACTTCTCCTCCTCACGACGCATGACCGGGGGTAGCTTGCCTGCGATGACCTGGGGCAACTTTATGAAGTATGCGCACCAGGGGTTGGAGCTGAAAGCTATGCCCGGTGTGGAGCCGCCTGAAGGTAAGGATGTTATTGCCGCGAATGGTCTCAGTGATGTTGAGGTGACTGGCCCGCCAGAACTGCTCAACAGAACATCACAGCAAGTTCTGGAAGCGCTTGGGAAGCGGCTGCGTGCGCTTCCATTCAACAGTATTTCTCAGTCAAACGTGCAGGCCCAACTGGGCTCTGACGCAAAGGCGGATGTGACTTATACCCGATGACACACACCCCTCACATGCCTTTGGTGGCGGTTCGTGAACCAGAAACCACCCAGATTTTTGATGGAGAGACCTCCTGGCAAAAGCCTTGGCCTCATATTTCGCCATTGCTTTTCAAAGCCCCGTTTTTCTCGTTCGGGCCGTTTTTATTCTCCATCATGATTGCTTTGATCGTGGGGATAGGCAGTGCTTATCTGTCGCTCAACAGAGGCTCTCCGTTCAGTGCACTGGAAAGCGGTGTGTGGGTTGCGCACCCGCATGCAGGGACGTTTGACAGTGATCCTTACAGTACAGCTATTTTTGCACGAACCGGGCGCGTGCCGCTTGGAAGCGGTGAAGGCATTGCGTTTTACGCTGCCTTCGATGACAGCGGACGGGCACTAGACCCCCAGTGCAATTACCGAATTGCCGGTAAAGTGCCAACTACACGGCTTTGGACCATTACTGCTTTGAACAACGCCCTAGAGCTGCTGGCGACTGATGCCGGTCGCGCCTCCTTGCATAGCCATGGCATTTTAACGGATCACACAGGCGCGTTTGCAATACAGGTTTCTCCTGAAGCCCGGCCGGGGAACTGGTTGCCAACCGGGGGGAGTAACGGGCTGGTGTTTACCATGCGTCTTTACGATATCCCCTACACCACGGGTGCCGGTTTGAGTGCCCCTGTGATGCCTGCTGTTGAATTGGTGAGCTGCAAATGAATGATCTCCTCAAAAAACTGCAGGACCTTTACATTTCCCCCCGCTGGATTTTATGGGGCGTCGGCGGATTGCTCATCGCGGGGATAATTCATGTGGCCATTGTTTTGAGCGTTCCCGCTTATGTTCCGCATTCCCCCTATGAACGCGTTGGCGGCTTTGGTGCAGATCGCAGTTTTCAGATGCTGCCACCGATCCTGCCACGCAGTGAGCCTCTGCCGGATCTTGATCCATCTATGCGCCATGCGATCTGTCGTTATTCCCTTGAGAACGGGCCGCTGATTGTGAGCGCTTTTGCTCCCTCTCCGTTCTGGTCTCTTGGCCTGTTCAACGAAAAGGGACAGGTGACTTACAGTCTCAATGACAAGACGTCTGAGGGTGAAGCTGTGCGCATGCTGGTGCTGACACCGCAGCAGCTTTCGATCCTGCGTGAGAACCCGCCAGAAGACCTGGAAGAGATGATTGTGGTTGAGACGAATGAGCTGAGGGGGTTTGCGCTGTTCCGTGCCTTTGCGCCGTCCAACGCGTATCTGCCACAGATCTCCGCCGCGCTGCGATCTGCAACTTGCTCTGATCTGCCAAAGATTTAGAGCACCACCCGGCTATTTTTGCGGGACGGGGCTCTCTAAACCCCATCCGGTAAAGATGCGGGACGGTTTTTCGACCTGTTCTGCCGGACGTTTGACCTCAGCATAACATTTGGCAGGCAGTTCTTCGTAGGTGCGACGCAGCTGCTCATAGCCTTTGCTCGCGTCCCAGATTTGCTGAGCAGACGGGGTTTCCACTTCCAGCGCGTTGATGGCGATCTGATAGGCCTGCAGGCGGCGGCCTGTGGCGCGGAGTACCCAGTCTACGAAGGCCTTGTTCTCGCGTACCCTCGCCTTAACTCCCGTTGTAAACTGCGGGTTCACCTGAGTTTGGCGATTCAGTGCCTCCAGACGCTCATGATCACTCACCAGAACCTGACGGGCAATTTTGCAAAACGGCAGGAGGAGCTTTTGATCAGACCTCATGTCATCAATCAGGCGGGTATAACGCGTTTCGCTGGAGCGGTATTTATCCGAGCGCAGATAAACGTAATAGTTTGACGGATTGATCGCAGCATATGGATCTTTCAAAAAACCCTGACGTTCCAACTGAGCCTTGTTGGCTCCAATCCAATCCTCAGAGGCCGGAGGAACAACCAGCGTCCATCCGCGATCGCGCAGTTCATTTTCCTGATCTGTCAAATTGAGGTTGGAGACGTCTTGCTTCTGGGAATAGCGGTAGAGCATGCCCAGATCTTCCGCGACGCGGTCATGGAGGAAATTTGGCTTTGCTCGGCCAAAATCTCCAGTGGGTTTGGCGCAGGCCGACAACAGCAAGCTGGTTGAAGATACAAGAAGGAGACAAGTCGCAAAGGCCCGACCTTTGCTGATCAACTCTGTTTTCCCGAACTCGCCCATGACTCACAATCCCACTGCTTGCAGCAATGGAGATACAGGCAAAGAACGTAGGAAGCTAGTCCCTCTCGTATTCCGAGTGCTCTTCTACAACGCGAATAACGCCAACTCTGCTGCGGCAGGCTAATCCTGACGGCATTTTGTAGACACCCGGGAATATATGGATCTGGGCTGATGAAAGCTGACGATCAAAGCCTCTGCGTATCTCTAAGGGTTGCCTGCGAGACCGCTCAGTCACGAGATAATGAAGTGTACCCATCGTTTGTCCTCTGGCACATTTACCGGTCAATTCCGTGGTTCTTCCAAGCCTCAGTTAAGCGGAGTTTCAGTTAATGAGCTGTAAAGCATTTGCTCCTAAATTTAGCTAGTAATTATATTCGATGTCATATGTGTCGCTGTGTATTTCTGGCGATTGCGAAAAACATCGAGAAATCATTGTTTTGCGTATACAGGTTCCTTCACTCATGGAAGACAGGTCTCAACTCTTAATTGCAGCAACAGAGGCTTTTGCTCAAACCGGCCATTCTCATGCAAGCTCTCATATGTATGAGGAGTTAGCGCTGCAGCACCTGTCATCAGCCACTGCGGCAAGTCGATTGAAGGTAGCGCACCTGTTGTGCC
>NZ_LCWX01000248.1:27367-41310 GCF_001431305.1 Pseudovibrio sp. POLY-S9 | reverse complement strand
CGATCTCTCATGCTCCGGAGGCCGTGATGAAAGCTCTTGCAAATGACCATGATCAGATGATTGGAGAATACGTTGCTCTCAATTCCAGGAGCACCGTTGCCCCTTCACATCCAGCCAGTTCCTCTGATGAGCTTGCAGAAGATCTGCTTGGTCTCTTCCTGGAGAGCGCGCCGATCTCATCATACAAAGACCTCTCAGCAAGCCTGTCAGATGCCTCTGCTTCAGATGACACGGTTGACGCTCTGACGGAGAATGAGGCGCAAGAACTTACACTTAGAGGTCTAAAATTTGGCCACACGAGCATGGTTGGCCAGCTGGCGCACGCCTGCCGCATGACTCCAGATCAGATCCATCAATGCTGTACGCATTCTTCTCCGGACGGATTCATTGTCATGCTCGTTGGTCTTGGGTTCTCTTCCCGTCTTGTCGATCAGCTGCTCGTCCGGTTTTGGGGCACACTCATTGAGACGGATCGCATGAGAGACCTGCAAAAGTCTGCTGCTGGCGTTAGCAAGAAGACTGCGCGACAGTTGCTCTGCAGCTGGAGTGGAGAGATTTCTCATCCTCGCTATCACACGATTTTTGAGGCAACCGAGACAGTTGTGCGGGAACTCAAAGCCCAGGGCACATCTTTAACGCGGCCCTCACATTACCATTCAGAACTTGCGACCCTTAAAGCCTGAAAATAAATCTTCAGGCCCCGGCTCTTTTGGCAGTGACAGGAAGCTTCTGGCTTCCTTATCTTCAACTTCGACAACCCAGAAGTCAGGGTCCATGCGTTCTTCGCGTGTGAGTTTGGTTTCAATTTCCTCTCGTGAAGTCTTTTCCATCAAACACTCAAACTCGCGATCAAGTGGCTTTTCCTCTTCAAAGAAAGACTGCGGGGCAGGACCGTAAAAGTCGTAGGTCGTGTCCAACCGATCAACAATGATGAAGATGGCACCTGCTTCCAGCGCGCCTTTGCGGCGTATGCCTGCGAAAGCACCTTCTCCGAAGCACCGGCGTGTGTAAGCAGCGACCCAAAATTCAGAGGTTACTCGCATCAAGTTGTCTTTCTTATTGAATTGGTCGCGCTATCAGATCCGTGTGCCACTGACAGTAGCAAGCTTAGAGAAGAGAGCTTCGCTCATTTGCCCGTCTATCTGCAAAGCATTATCGCGTTGGAATGCGGCAATTGCAGAAGCGGTCTGGCCACCCGGAATACCATCAATTGTAAGCGGGCCGTACCCCAGATCTGCCAATGTTTTTTGCAGGCGCTTGATACGCTCAGTCATTGCATCCGTTTGACCGGAGACTTGTGTCAGATTGGAGCCACTTTGCGTCAATGCTTCAATTTCCTCAGGACTTGCCCGAGGAATAGGAATCTCAGTCCCTTCAGCAGACGCGGTGTTTGGAGACGGCGTAAACGCGGCAAAGTCCATTGTCAGCCGTGCGAGCAGCGCTTCGGTCACCTGCCCGTTTTCACTCATTGCGCGTTGTCTTTGATAAGCACGGACTGCCCGTTCTGTCGCGGGACCGAACTGGCCATCCAAACTGCCCGGATACACCCCTAAACGGCGCAGTTCTTTTTGCACTTCAGCAACCAGCTCTTGCTGTCTCAATCTCTGAGTTGCTCTTACAAGTTCTGAGCTATCTAACTGGCTTTGAGAAACCCGCGTGGCGACCATTGGAGAGGGATGCTTGGCATCTTGCAAAAAGGCAGCGTTCACCGCGATCAGCGACGCCATGCCAACGAAGCCTAACAGCACCAATGTAGAGAGCTTGTTCATGCCTGGAGACTTTTTGGAGGCAGCGTTAGCAACAGCAGCATGATCGACTTCGCCATTTTCATAGAAAACACCGTCTTCGTCATAGTCCACATGCATTTGGTAATCACCATCAGGCTGCGTATGTGCAGCCCCCCTACGGGCTCCACCTTTGCTCGCTTTTTTGCCGTTTGGCTTTCGCCCCACCATCAAGCACTACCTCTTTCAACGCAATTTGTGTGTCACCCGAGTACTCGGTCACTACCAATGTTAACTGGTGTCTTCCTGAGAGGTTAGAGATATCGCCCTCACCTCAGCAAGTCCACTTTGAATAGCTCTCTGCCCACCGAGAACCACCATAAAACCTTGGGTTAAATTGGGCTGTATTCTGGTTTTCCAGTCCTACTGTTTCTATCAAGTTTTGCTTAAAAAAACTCTTATGTGCACTTTTGAGTTTTAATTGTGAGCCCCATCTGGTGGCTTTTCACTTCAATAAGGTGCCGCTGGGATACTTTTTCTACACCTTTTATTAATCATAGATACGCTTCGCAAAATTTTCGAAAGACCAAAAATAGCCATAAATTTCAGTAGTTTTCAAATTTACATAAAATTTGATTCAATTTTATTGAGAACAATATATGTTATATTTGAGAGTAAACCCTATAGTTTCAACAAGTTAAACGACTATCTAAAAGTTGTCAGCCTATTCGGCGCACTTGAAACCCACGGGCGAAGCCAATGTTCTTTTTGCTTAGAACTACATTTTGGATCGGACTTGTACTGCTTCTGCTTCCAATTGGAACTGGCAGTGATGAGGACGCACCATCTATTGGGATCGTTCAGGTTTACCTTGCTGCTCAATCCACCGTGAAGGACCTTGGCGGTTTTTGTGATCGTAATCCCAATGCTTGCGAGATGGGCGGCTCTGTCATCACTCTCGTCGGTTTAAAGGCAAAAGAAGCTGCTCGCTTGACCTACAATTACCTCAGCGACAGTGAGACAGAAGATCTGCAACCCACAAAGTTTGCTGCTCTGCCGTCAGCTCAGGATGCTATCGAGGCCATACCGTTTGATGAAGTTGCAGCTGGCCAGCTGCTGCCGAGCCTTACAAGCCCATCAGACGAGCCTGCACATTCCGGTACACTTAGTTCAGCTGATCGGGACATTCCATGGCAACTCGATCAAGACCAGCAACAGAACAGCTCTGCGCAAGCAGATCCATCTGAACAAGGTCTGTTTGCTGAAGTTCAGCCAATCTATGCAACTCCAGTTGCTGCTGTTCCGTTACCGCGTCCTAATCCGCTGTATTACGGCCGGAATTAAGGTCAATTTCCATAAATCTGAGCTATTTATGGCCTATACTCTCATTTGGAGTGTGGGCCGTTATATATTTTGAATCCAATCGTATTGCCCCTAACCGGTTGGCGCGGTAGAAACGCCCTCAAAACCCTGAGTGAGAGAATAGTATTATGACCACTGCGATCGCTGATATTCTGGAAGGCTTTGAGTTCCTCGAAGACTGGGAAGACCGCTATCGCTATGTCATCGAACTGGGTCGAGAACTTGAGCCCCTGACAGATGATGAACGCAGTGAGGAAAACCGCGTTCATGGCTGTGTTTCTCAGGTCTGGCTTTCGAAGAACATTCAGGAAGATACCGATAAAGGCCCGATCCTGTTCTATAAGGGCGACAGCGATGCACACATTGTTCGCGGTCTTGTTGCTATCGTTCTTGCGCAATACTCCGGTGTTTCAGCAAAGGAAATCCTTGCAACGGACATCGAGAGTATATTTGGCAAGATTGGCCTCAAAGAACACCTGACGCCTCAGCGTTCCAATGGCTTGAGTTCCATGGTTCAGCGTATCAAGGATGATGCGTCTGCTGCTCTAACTCCGAATTAGACGCTGCCCAACTCGCCATCCGAGCGTTTTCGGGACCGACCGCACGACTGCGAGACGAACCGTAATGTGTAGCAAGTCGGTCTAGCGCCAACCCCAAAACAATCTTGGCTGTTCGTTGTGGCCATTGACGCTCGCTCTCAACCTGTTTCAAAGGCTTCAAGAAACAGCACACATCCATGAGAACGCCGGAGAGCTCCGGTCCGACAGTTGAGAGAGCTCTTTGAAGGCGATCTCTGGCATCGTAAACGCTGTCGGATACATCATCTACCTTAGTACTCGATCTTGATGATTGCTCGCTACGCCAGTTAGATCTAACGGTTCCCCAAAGTTGCGCGTAGGTGAAATCTTCTCTTAATCGCTCACCTGTTTCAAACTGCAGCTCCGAGATGTATCCTCTCCCCGTTTTGTCCTTTCTACTCCTTAGCCAGGCCAGTGGACTTTCTGAGTTGATGGTATTGATCTGAGATTGCTCTGTTTTGGATTGAGTTTCCAACCCTCCAAGGCTCAGTTTTCGCCGCAACCAGCTTTTGCCTTCTTTGGTCAGTTGGTAACCCTGCGCATAGGGAGCAACCAGCGACAGGGCTATTGCACGCGATAAGGCAGCTTTAGCATCCCCCTCAGGTTCCGCTTGCTGCTTTGCAACTGCGAGCCCTTTGCAAAATTTGATGAGTTGCACTTCAGATACTGCTTCCTCAGGCTGGGTAGGCATCAGGCTGACCTCCGGAGCTTAGGGAAGAATGTATGCGCGCACTGGCAACAGACGCAGACAGCTGCCCCTCTATCTCTGAGAGGACAGCATCAAATTTCGGATCTTCTCTTAAATCTTCAACCACCTTGCAGGCATGAGCTGCTGTTGTTCTGTCACGCCCAAAGACTGCACCTGCTTGGGACAGAGTCATGCCCATTGAGACGTGAAGAATATACATAGAGACTTGGCGGGCCTGTGCAGCTTTTGCATAACCGCGGGAGGCAGAATGAAGCTCCTCTGGCTTCAACCCAAATGCAAGCGCAACACGGCCTGTCGCCATCCAGTCCACCGCTGACAGAGGCTTTTGGGACAGTCCAGAATGAACCGAAGACTCCGAACACGGACTCTTGGACATTTCATTTTTCTCCCCCTCAGAAAATCTTGGCATTTAATTACTCCAATGAACTGATTGGTTATCGTCAAAGAACAATTGATTGTTGCCCTAGCGATACTCGGGGGGGATAAGATTGGTACCTCGCGGTCTCAAAGCATAAATTTTTCTAAACGACTGGCAGACTTAAGCGATTTTTGAGTCCAGCTTCGAAGTTTCGAAAGCTGCCCTTAAAACCTTATCGAATTATTTTTTTGAATTAACTCTTGAGACTTGCAGGTGTTTTGAGATCACAACTTAGTAAAGCACAAGAAAATTAGAACTTAAGCTCTAGTGTCAGATGAACTAATTTTACCTTTACGGAAGGTCGAAGAAGGCGTGCCAGGGCACTATGCACAACACGTGCACCCTTAAGGGAAATTCATCAATAATGGGGGGATATGAAACAGCAGAAGGGGAATAAAAAAAACCAGCCCCGATTGAGGCTGGTTTTCTGTCAGGATATGTCCTGAAATTACTTAGCGCGTTTACGCTGCTGGCCGAGACCCATTTTCTTAGCAAGCTCAGAACGAGCTGCCGCGTAATGAGGAGCAACCATTGGGTAGTCTGAAGGCAGACCCCATTTTTCACGATATTCTTCAGGTGTCATATCGTAATGCGTGCGTAGGTGACGCTTCAGGGACTTGAACTTCTTACCATCTTCAAGACAGATGATGTAATCGTTCGTAACAGACTTCTTCACCGGCACAGCTGGCTTGAGTGGCTCAGGCTCTGGCTCGGAAAGATCACCACTGGTTTTCTGCAAAGCGACGTAAACGTCGTTGATCAGCACAGGCAAATCGGCAGAGGCCACAGTGTTATTACCAACATAGGCTGACACGATATCAGCAGTCAGTTCCATCAAATTATTATCTGCAGGGATCTCGCTCATCTCTAACCTGTCATCTTGTGGATCTAAATTTCGTAGGTGTGCTTACTTACTACAGAACTAATACTTCAATCCGAAGATTAAACGTTAGATCCGTACTTATCTCAGCTAAGCTTCGACTCTAAACAAGCAAAAACCATAGGAGGCTTTTATAGAGACAGGAAATAAGGATAACAAGTTAAATTCGGTAAGAAAAAGCAGATTTACTATGGTTTTTTGTGCATTGTGATTTAGAAGGACCTTACAGACTTCCAACAAACTTGAGAAATCATAGAAGTAAACTAGATAAACTGCTTGCCCTAATGTACAGGTAAAAGAATGAGGCTTTGCTGTGTAATTGGCTGTTGGCAAGGCGGTGCCGGTGAAACTCACGTTTCTAGTCAACCGCCTTCCCAGAGGGCATTGTCGATTATTTCTGGTGATTTGGTTGCACTAAACCCCAGAAACTGTGACCGAAGCTGACATATTATTGCGGTATTTCAGGCTCCGCAGACTTCTTCGTCACACTCAACTCGTCCAACTTGGTTTCCTTACAAGGTTTGTAGCCCACGACATAGGCTGCGCGCGCGATGAGGTGTGCAGAAACCGGAGCCGTCAACAGAAAGAAGCAGACGGTCGCAACAGCGCGCATGAAATCATCCCACTGCTGCGAATAGAGGCCAAGCGCCAGCACCATCAAGCCAGACCCCAAAGTTCCCGCCTTGGACGCTGCGTGCATGCGTGTATAGACGTCTGGCAGACGATTGATGCCAAGCGCTGCGCCAGCTGCGAAGATTGCTCCTATAATGAGCATAATCCCAGTCAGGATAGAGATAACTGCTGACATCATTTCTGCTCCTCCTGCTTTTCGGAATCTTTGATTTCCTGCATGATAATAAAGTCTTTGGCCTGCCCTCGATTTAAGATGAAACGGGCGAAGGCAACGGTTGCCAGAAAGCCGACAAGACCGAGTGCAAGCGAGATATCAATATAGAGCGTGTATGATGACCCAACACCCACAGTCGCTATCAGGCCGATGGCGACAACCACCAATAGATCCAGTCCAACAATACGGTCAGGCAAAGTTGGGCCTTTGATGATGCGATAGACAATCAGCAAGAATGTCAGGCCGAGAATAAAGAGCGCGATGCTTACACAGGCATACAGAAAATCTGATGCGAAAGCCTCAAATCCGTTCATCGAAACGCCTCCAAGATCTGACGTTCAAAACCATTCTTGATGCCATCAATTGTTTCTTCTGGGTCTGGCACGTTGAGACAATGAACAAACAAGACCTTTCGATCTTCCGAAACATCGACGGAGAGCGTTCCCGGTGTCAACGTGACCATGTTTGCCAGCAATGTGATCTCAAAGTCTTCGCTGACTGAGAGCGGCACTGCGATGATGCCTGGGTGGAGATTGATCTTCGGTTTGATAACAATCATCAGCACCCGCCAGGAGGACAGCACCAACTCTTTGAAGAAGCTGCCAGCAAGAATGAGAATCTTCCCACCGCGCTGAAAGTAGTCTCGAAATGCGATCTGTTCCCGGATCAGGAACAACGCAATACTGGACAAGATAAAACCGAAAATCAGATTCAGCGGTGTGAATGAGCCGGTAACAGCGCCCCATGCTGCTGCAAGCAGCAAGTTCATGAGAAAGACCGTGTTGTTCATCGGATGCCTCCAAATACGGAACCGATATAGGCTGTCGGATCAATCAGCGTTTTTGCTCCATTTTCAGTTATGGACATCATGGTTTCCGGCAAGATCCCAATTATGAAGATCAGCGCGGTCAACACGACGAGTGGCAACCAGATGCTCCACGATATCTCAGAGGCGTCAGAGCTTCCGGCAATGGGGAGAGCTTGAATGCCATCCACCGTGTGCTCATTCCCGCCCCGCCAGAATGCGAAGATCCAAAGACGTCCTACAGCAATGGTCGTAAACAGCCCAGAGACCAGAATACCAGCTGCGACCCAGCCACGACCAGCTTCTAGCGCACCAGCTACGAGCAACAGTTTTGCCCAGAAACCAGAGAAAGGTGGCAAGCCTGCGACTGCGAGCAAGAGGATCAAGCCTATTCCAGCGCCCAGAGGCGTGCGGATGTAGAGACCTCCGATTTCCCGCAGGGAAAATGTTCCGCTCATCTGGAACATGAAGGCGACCAAGAGATAAAGCGCGGTCATGATGAGAACGGAATGCATGGAGTAGAAGATCGCACCAGATACAGCAACTTCATTGCCAACTGCGATACCAGCCATCATGGCACCGATACCAGCGATGACGAGATAGGCCATCAGGCGTCGGATATCTGTTTGAGCCAGCGCACCAAGTGAGCCGGTCAGCATCGTTGCGATGGCGACTATTCCAATTAGAGAGGCGAGCCAGTCACGACCTTCCGGCATCAGCAGAAGCATCACTCTGAGCAGCGCATAGACACCGACTTTGGTGAGCAAGCCTGCAAAGATTGCGGCCACTACCAAACGTGGTGTGTGATAAGAGGCTGGAAGCCAGAAGTTGACCGGGAATGCCGCTGCTTTCATAGCAAATGCGAGGAAGTAAAGGGTCGCTAAACCAAGCATTGGACCAGAATTGTCAAAGGCTTTCAGCTTGCCAGCGATATCCGCCATGTTCAGCGTACCAACCAGCCCGTAAAGCAAGCCAGTTGCTGCAAGGAACAGAGTTGTCGCAATCAGGTTCAGCACTGCATATTTTACAGCACCGTCGATCTGCACCTTTTCATTTCCGAGGATCTGCATACCGAAGGATGAGATCAACAGGACTTCAAACCAAACATAAAGGTTGAAGATATCTCCTGTCAGAAATGATCCAGTGACACCACAGAGCAGCATCAGGAGGAACGGATAGAAACCGTAGCGTCTTTCGTTTTCAGCAATTGAGTTCATTGCGAAGACGGCGACACACATGGTTGCTACAGAGGCTGTCAGTGCCAGCAACGCGCCGAGCGGATCAGCTGTAAAAGCGATACCGAATGGCGGGAGCCAACTGCCCATCACCATTGTCACAACACCATTGGTGAGAACGTGGTTGAGCAAGCCGATGTTTGAAAGGATCACCAGTGCGATTGTTGTGATCGCTATCCAAGGTTGAGTGGTCGATTTCTTTCGGAAAATAATTGAAATTGCACCGCCTGCCATGGTGAGCAGGACAGGAGCAACCAATAGCCAGTCGGCAAGAGGCACCGCCTCCGTCACCATAGCCGCTGTAATATCAACTGTCGTTTTCGTTGCAGCCATCTACTTAGTACCCCAGCGGCGGTTCAGAATGTTCTTTGGGTTCTGCGACGCGCATATCAAGCAAGTCATCTGTTCCCAGCTCCTGATAGGCCCGGTACCCGAGGACCAGGAAGAATGCCAGGAAGGAGAACGAGATCACAATTGCGGTCAGCACCAATGCCTGAGGCAGAGGGTTCGCTGTTGCTTCTACGGGGAGATAGCTTTGAAGCGGAATAATAGGCGGCACATCCCGTGTCAGGCGTCCTGCCGTGAAGATCAAGAGGTTCACGGCATTTCCAAGAATGGCAATGCCTAGCAGGATCCGTACAAGTTTGCGTGACAGAAGCAGATAGATGGAACCAGCAAAAAGGATCCCGACCAGAACAGAGAAAAGCGTTTCCATTAGTCTGCCCTTTCTTCCAGAGAAAGAGCGATCGAAGAAATCGCTCCTACCACCACCAGATACACTCCAATGTCAAAGAACAGCGGTGTTGACAGGTCAATCACCGTGCCCAAAAACGGGAGAGCAAGCCACTGACTTGTCATTGCTGGCTGACTGAAGAACAGGCTCGGCAACACAGAGACAACCGCGAGGAGCAGGCCTGACGCAGCAATGGACATAGGATGAAACTTCATTGCCCGGCGAACTGCAGAGACACCGCAGGCAATGCCATAAATTGCAAAGGCAGAAACGGCAATCAACCCACCGATGAAACCTCCACCAGGCTCATTGTGCCCACGGAGCAATACAAAGACGGAAAAAAGCATCATCAGAGCAGAGAGATACGGAGCGACCGTTCTGAATATAAGCGTATTCATTAGCGATTTTTCTCCGAATTCGAGTTTCCGTTTGATTTAGGTCGCACTCGGATAAGTGCAAGAACCGCCAGACCTGTTACCATCACAACGGAGATTTCTCCGATCGTATCGAAGCCACGGAAATCAACGAGAATAACGTTCACGATGTTCCGACCGTGCGCAATCGTCCGACTGTACTGTGTGAAGAACTCAGAGAGTGTTGGGTCAAACGGCAGTTGAATAATGGACATCAGCAACATGCTGATACCCGCACCGCAAAGCACTGACAGGCTGATATCAAAGGCTTTGCCACGCGATGACCGGGCATCGGTTGGCTTCAGATTCAGACGTGTCATTACCAATGCAAGGATCACAACCGAGAGTGTCTCGACCATAAACTGCGTGAAGGCCAGATCCGGCGCTCCAAAGAGCAGGTAGATCAGTGCCACTGCAAAGCCTTGAATACCAAGCAAGACAATCGCCGTTACTCGGTAGCGTGCTGTTAACACGGCATAAACGCCAATCACTGCAATCGCGGCAATAAACCACTCATAAGCATAGAAGCTGCCTATACCTTGCAGTTTTGGCCAATTGCCCGTGAGGATCATTGGTACAAACAGCACCAGCGCGATTACGGTAAACGTTGCGCGCATATAGGTGACCATACTGCCAGTTTGAACTGTTTGTGTTAGCGTGGTTGCAAAACGAATGATAATTTCCAGGACTTGGTCGAAGCCTTTATCTGGTCCCCACCCAATGGTTCGCAGAGCATCAGCAACAATCACACGGAGCTTATCCATGTACATGAAGATGATAATACCAAGGGCAACTGTCGCCAAGGACAGGTAAAGCGCCGGTGACAGGTATGTGGGGAACAGATGCAACTCTTCATCAAATGGTGTTCCCAGAATTGCAGAGGTCATTGGTGACAAGAGCTGATGACCAACTGATGCGATGAATGCACCGGCTGCCAAGCCCAGAACCGCAAGAGTGATTGATCCTGCAACAAGTAGGACAGTTCCTTCATGAGCAACTTTTGGTGTTTTCACCTTGGCGCCGAAGAACGGTTTAATGGCAACGGTCGCGGCCAGAGCAAACATCATCGCGTTGCCCAGTACGGCAAAGCCAGTCCAAAGCCCACCATTCACAGCGTGCCATGTTCCGTCATAAAGAACTTCTTTTGCAACAAAGCCGACCAGAGGTGGCAAACCTGCCATTGACAATGCTGATAGGACCGCAGCTGTACCGGTGATCGGCATCAGTGAGAACAAGCCCCCTACTCTGTTCAGATCGCGCGTACCTGATTCATGGTCGACGGTTCCGACCACCATAAACAAAGAGCCCTTAAAGAGTGAATGCGCGAACAGGTATATAACGGCGCCTTGGATCGCCACCGGGTCAGACGTGCCTGTTAGCATCACCAGCAACCCGAGAGACGCAACTGTTGTGTAGGCCAGAACAAGTTTGAGGTCGGTCTGCCGAATGCCGAGAATGGTGCCAACGAGCAGTGTGATGCCACCAAAGATCGGAAGTACGGTCATCCAGAGTTCTGTATCTCCCAGAACCGGATGCATGCGCATGAGCAGGTAAACACCGGCTTTCACCATGGTGGCAGAGTGCAAGTATGCAGAAACAGGTGTCGGAGCTTCCATTGCGTTTGGAAGCCAGAAATGGAACGGGAACTGCGCAGACTTGGTGAAAGCGCCCAGCACCACCAAGATGAAGATCGCGGTGTAATATGGGCTTTCGCGTAAAACGTCGCCGGAGTTGAGCAACTCACTTAACTCGAAACTACCACCCTGGTAGCCAGCTAAGATCAAACCAGCCATCAGAGCCAGACCACCGCCGCCAGTCACAACAAGCGCTTGCACAGCAGAGCGGCGAGAAGCACGGCGCAGATGGTCAAACCCAATCAACAGGAAGGACGTGATAGACGTCAACTCCCAGTAGACGAAGAGCGTGATGACGTTGTCAGCAACAACAACACCCAGCATGGCCCCCATGAAGAGGAACAGGTAGGACAGAAACTGCCCAAGATTCTCATGGCCTTTCAGGTATCCACCTGCATAAAGCGTAATGAGCGTTCCTATTCCCGAAATCAGAAGAGCAAATAAGACAGACAGGCCATCCAGATAAATCGAGAAATTTACGTTGAAGGTGGGAACCCACTCCAAGCTCGCCTTGAATGTTTGCCCCTCGGCAATGCCTGGCACGAATGAAAGAAACTGTAGGAACGCCAATGCAGGAATAACAGCGAGAAGCCACGCAGCATTGTGTTTCAGAGTCTTTGCCAGAAAGGGACTAAGCGCAGCGGCAACAAACGGGCCTAATAACGCCCAGAACGTTGCCTCGACACCGAATAAAGGCATGTAGCACTCCGTAAATTTATTAGTGTGGTTAACCTATAAGACCGAGTCGAATTTGCCAAACACGCTCCCCCGACCACTCCAAAGACATAATCTGCCCACCCATGCAGGGCAAGTTCATCACATTCTAGTTTTGTCAGGTTCCAATAAACTTTAACCTCACCTAATTGTAACTTGCCTTATAGGCATTGGCTGTTTGTTTATGTCTTGGTAAACTTAACATGGCCCTACCATTGAGCCCGGTGAATAAGGATTTCTATCATGTTTAACAAAAAATCACCTAAGGACATGACCGAGTCGGAATGGCGGGAACAACTGCCCCCTGAGCAATATCGTATCCTTAGGGAAAAAGGTACCGAACGAGCCTTTACAGGCCCTTATTGGAATACCTTTGAAACAGGCACCTACAGCTGCACAGCATGTGGCTCTAAGCTATTCAAATCAGACACAAAATTTGATGCAGGCTGCGGCTGGCCAAGTTTCTTTGAGGCGGTCTCTCCCGATGCTGTGACAGAACATAAAGACGCTACGCTTGGCATGGTGCGCACAGAGATTTGCTGTGCAAGTTGTGGAGGACATCTCGGACACGTTTTCCCTGACGGCCCACCACCAACAGGACTTCGCTACTGCATGAATGGTACTTCGATGACATTCACACCCGACACGTAGTTTTGATCAAATCCAAGATAGGTGTTATCGCGAGGCAAAAGAGCGACGTTTTGAAGCTGTGGAAGAACAACTCTAATTACATTGAAATAATATTATCTGCTCTCTTCGAAAGACATATGAGCATGAAAATTATCGGTGTAAAAAGCTTCAGGTTCAAATTTATACCTTCGATTCAGCGCATATCTTCTCAGGGATAAGTTTTAATCGGGAACTGGCTTTATGCTCGTTCCCGATTAAAATGCTGAAGAATAGAATTCAGATTTCAAAATCATAAGCGTAAACTCAGTCAGGTATAATGAAAAAGTCAGCTCCACCAAGCGCGCAGATGCGCACTCATGAAACCAGCCATCATGGTTTTACTCGCAACGAGCCTTATGCCTGGCTGCGCGCAGATAATTGGCAGGAGGTAATGCGAGACCCCACTCTGCTTGATCCTGAGATCCGTGCCTACCTTGAAGCAGAAAATGCTTATACCGAAAACGAGATGGAAGACACTGAAGAGCTGCAAAAGGCACTTTTTGCAGAGCTTAAAGGTCGGATCAAAGAAGACGACAGTTCAGTTCCTTCTCCTGATGGTGAGTACGCCTATGCGATGAAGTTTGTTGAAGGTGGCCAACACCCCAAATTTGTGCGCAGCAAGCGTGATGGGAGCGACCCTATTGTTCTTGTCGATGGCGATCTTGAAGCTGATGGCAAAGCATACTTCAAATTTGGCGGTGCATCTCACAGCGATGACCATAGGTATCTGGCCTGGGCTTACGATGACAAAGGCTCCGAGTACTACACACTGAAAGTGCGTGACACGACGACAGGACAGGATCTGGAAGACACCATACCAGACACTGGTGCAGGCGGTGTTTGGTCTACGGACGGTCAGTATCTGTTTTATGTTCAGGTAGATGCAAACCATCGCCCTTCCAAGCTCTTCCGCCACAAGCTTGGCACAGCACCGTCTGAAGACGTTCTTGTTTATGAAGAACAGGATACAAGCTTCTTTGTTGGACTTGGCAGAACACAATCCGGACGCTTCATTTGTATTGGTTCAGGCGACCATGAAACCACCGAGGTGTGGCTTATTCCAGCAGATGAGCCTTTGGCAGCCCCTACGTTGGTTGCCAAGCGTGAGACTGGTGTGGAGTATTCCGTTGAAGACAATGGTGACCGCCTGCTGATCCTGACCAACGCTGGCGAGGCTGAAGATTTCAAGATTGTCAGCGTACCGCTCGTCGCTCAGCTTGCT
>NZ_LCWX01000248.1:9820-27243 GCF_001431305.1 Pseudovibrio sp. POLY-S9 | reverse complement strand
CTGATTGCTCATAAACCTGGCCGTCTGATCCTATCGCACGATGTTTACAAGGATTATATGGTGTGGCTTGAGCGCGTTGATGGCTTGCCGCGCATTGTCGTCCATCGTTTCATCGATGGTATTTCACATAGCATTGAATTTGATGAAGAAGCCTATAGCCTCGGTATAGCCGCAGGGTTTGAATATAACACCACAACCATCCGGTTCACGTATTCTTCCATGACAACACCAAGCGAGGTATATGACTATGACCTTGCTACGCGCGATAGAGTGCTGCGCAAGCGGCAGGAAGTGCCATCTGGTCACGATGCTTCTGAGTACATTACGCGCCGCCTGATGGCTCCTTCACATGATGGCACACTGGTTCCGGTTTCTCTGCTCTATAAACGATCGACAGTTCTGGATGGAAGTGCTCCTTGCCTGCTTTACGGTTATGGGTCCTATGGCCTTTCAATTCCTGCCAGCTTCTCCACCAATGCCCTGTCGCTTGTTGATCGCGGATTTGTTTATGCGATTGCGCACATTCGTGGTGGCAAAGACAAGGGCTATGCCTGGTACAAGAACGGGCGTCGTGAATTCAAGAAGAACACCTTTTATGACTTCATCGCAGCCTCGAAGTTCCTGGCTAACGAAGGCTTCACCGCTCACAACAGGATCGTTGCGCACGGCGGCTCTGCCGGTGGCATGCTGATGGGTGCATGTGCAAACATGGCACCTGAGGCTTTTGCTGCAATGATTGCTGAAGTGCCATTTGTGGACGTGCTAACCACTATGCTCGACGATACGTTGCCGCTGACCCCTATTGAATGGCCGGAATGGGGAGATCCGATCCGCGATAAGAGCGCGTATGGGTATATCGCCTCCTATTCTCCCATCGACAATGTGGAAGCGAAAGACTATCCGGCGATCTTCGCACTTGGCGGCCTGACTGATCCGCGCGTTACCTATTGGGAGCCTGCCAAATGGGTTGCAACACTGCGTGAGAAGAAGGCCAATGATAGTCTGGTGATGCTACGCACCAACATGGATGCCGGCCACGGTGGCGCATCTGGTCGTTTCGATCGCCTGAAAGAGGTCGCCTTGGTCTATGCCTTTGCCTTAAAGCAGACCGGCAAGGCCTAATCTAACTTCACTAAGTAATGTAAAAAGGCGCCTCAAACGGGCGTCTTTTTTATTTAATATAGCTGCAAGTTTGCCTTAACCTTATTCTCAGTTCAAAAACTCCGTTAAGAATACTGGAACCAACATAGGACTAAGATTATTTGGTCGAATGAGGAGCTTTAACTCCTCTTGGCGCTCAATGTTAAAGACATAAACAACAAAAAAAGTCTGGAACATCCTGTGCGTGCCACTCTGGTTATCTTGCTTCTTATTCTTATGCTGCCTGTGTCATCAATCGCTCAGGTCAACAACAAGCTTTATCCGTTCAATCATCTGATCCCGAATGACTTGCGGTCGGCGCCGCGGATTTATGGGTCGCAATATGATTGTCGGATCAGGGTGAAAGAGGATGGGGCGGAGAATGTTTATCAGGCGTTTGTGACCGGGTACTTCAGCGATCCCAGCCGCAATATCTCCAGCGTTGCCTGTTTTCGGACAATGAAGAAGTGTCAGGCTTATCTGAATTTCATGCGTGGGTATTTGGAGCTTACGCGCAGTGCCAGTTGCCAGCATGGGTATTACAAAGGACTTTTTGGCTGGTTTTAAAATACACTTTTGACAGAAGAGGCCGATAAGGCCCGAAAGCGTTGATTAAATGAAGACAATTGCCCCACTCGCCTGCTTTGCAGCAGCGTCTCTATTTCTGGTCAGCTGCAGTCAACCACCAAGCACCAATTATCTGGAACGGCAACTGATCCCTCGTACAGGGCCAATCATGCCGCGCGTGAAAGGCACTCAGTATGATTGTTCCATTGCGACTGCTGAACATGGCGCGTCCAATATCTGGCAAGCAAATGTTGGTGGGCGCGTTTTGAGTGATAATCAGCCCTATAACGTCTCAACCGAGGCTTGCTTCACAACTCAGAGTGAGTGCGAAGCATTCCTCTATCTGATGAACGGGGTCTTAGACCAGATCATCACATCCCGTTGCCAGCTTGGATATGAAAAAGGCTTCTTCGCCAAACTGTTCGGATCTTGAACTACTTAAAGTTGATCGATAGTTCTGCGGTTTTTGCATAGGATTGGCAGGTCAGAATTGCCCCTTTGGCGACTTCAGAGTCTTCCAAAGCCATTCTGGCCTTCATGTTCACCGCACCGCTCTTGATCTGAGCCCGGCATGCTCCGCAGATTCCTGACTGGCAGGAATAAGGTGGCTCCAAGCCCGCTGCCCGGACAGCATTCATAATCGACTGCCCTTTTGCAACTTCCAGCTCAATGGTCTCGCCGTAGTAGTCGAGCTTCAGCAGAGCTGGCACGCTGGCCACGTCTTTTGGCGTATCAAGGTTCCCGCCAAAACTCTCCGCATGGATACGATCTGTCGGAACATCGCAGTTTCGAAGGGCCTTGCGCACATCTGCGTTCATGGTACCGGGACCGCAAATAAAGTATTGCGTATTCTGAGCAACTGGGCGGCATCCAGACAAATACTCCAAGGCCACATCTTTGGTTATCCGGCCAGATTTCCATGGTGAGAACATAGACCACAAGGATGGTTTGGATAGAATATGCCTGACTTCCAACTGAGACGGGAAGCGCTCTGCCAACAGCTCCAATTGTTCCTTAAAGATGATGTCATCAGCTGTCCGGTTCGCATAGAGCAAGAACAGTTTTGAACGTGGTTCTCTTTCCAATGCAGCTTCAATCATTGCGACAGCCGGCGTAATTCCGCTGCCACCGGCAAAGAAGTAGAGCGTTCTTTGCTGGTCTTTTAGAGGCTCAAGCGTGAAACCTCCGAAGGGTGGCATCACATTTAGCTGCTGACCTGCCTTCACCTTTGTGCAGAGGAACTTGGAGACAATGCCATTTGGATTGGATTTGACCGTGATCTGTAGTGCGTTGCCGTGACTGGGGGCCGCTGAAATCGTGAAGGGACGACGCACTTTCTCACCATTTGCATCCAGCTCAATGGTGATGTGTTGTCCTGGCTTCCAGAAAAACTCCTCCTTCAGCTCTGCAGGGACGTCAAATCGGATGGTTTTCGCGTACTTTGTTTCAGAGATAACCTCTGAAACCCTCAGTGAATAAACGATATTTCTCACGATCTGCGCTCCACCCATTCAGCCACGACACGCTGATGATCGCGAACGGGCTTTTCACCGTGTTTGGAGGACGGGCCGTGTTCAAAGAAGGGACTCTGCAGGGACTTCTGCTGCTGTTCGCAGGCGTAAATATCTTCCTGCATAAAGTCACCAGACGACATCGGATCTGCTTTCGGGTCTTCGTTGTATTTGGCACCCAGATGCTTATCCCAGAAGGAGGCTGATGCCATGGCCGCTTTTGTGAAGGCCCAAGTGGATTCATTCGCCACACGGGTCCGTATCTCAACTACGGATCTGTCCGGGGCGATTGGCGTTATATGGAAGGTGGACCATGAATTCTCAGATTCACCTAATCCAATCCCCGGAAACAACATTGGCACCCAGGCTCCCATCTTGTCTTTCGGGATACCCGGAATGAGTGGCATTGGTGTGACCTTTTCCACTTCAGCTGCATAGAAATCTGCAAGGGGCTCCCAGAAGGCGAAGTGTGGGCCGATGAACTCACACTCAATCTTTGAGTGGTCATACATGTTGAGCGTATGAGAATGCAGGTGTGACAGATGATACCCGTCGATGTAGTTCTCGACGATAATTTTCCAATTGGCCTTGATCTCATGCTTTGAGTAGCCCTCTTCCGTCTCAATTAATCCAGCTGGATCATATGGCGCAAGATATGGCTCTACCTCTCCAAACCAATTTATGATTGATGGAGCATTTTCATCTGGGTGAACCCAGAGCATTCCGCGCCAGATATCGACAGACGCCTTTTTCAAACCATTGCAAGACAAATCGATACCGGGAAACTCTTTTTCTTGTTCCGGGACAGAAATCAGGTTGCCTTCAAGGTCATAAGTCCAATCATGGTATGGGCATGTGATCGCCTTTTGCGTCTTGCCTTCAGCTCGCAAAAGCTGGGTGCCTCTGTGGCGGCAGATGTTGTGAAACGCACGCAAGCGATGATCACGACCCATTACGATAAAGATATTGTTCAAACCAGCCTGAACGGAAATGTATTGGCCAGGTTCAGTTATGTCCTCCTGA
This sequence comes from Pseudovibrio sp. POLY-S9, assembly GCF_001431305.1. NCBI lineage: Bacteria > Pseudomonadati > Pseudomonadota > Alphaproteobacteria > Hyphomicrobiales > Stappiaceae > Pseudovibrio > Pseudovibrio sp. POLY-S9. The sequence goes on along the minus strand of NZ_LCWX01000248.1, from coordinate 23,002 downwards.
AAGCCAGCCAGTGACCAGGTTTTGGAGAAGATTTCGGCCTGCTCTCGATCAAACCATTCTTGCGAGGTGTAGGCCTCTTTGGGGAGAACGGGCATACCGTTGTTATGAGTAGACATGGGGAACGCCTCCTAGCTTCATTATTAGATCTGCGAGGATGAGATAGAGCGAAAGCGTCGCCCACAGGATGATCGTGATCCAGAACAGGAACGGGTTATCACCACGAGTGAGAGTTTCGACAACATAGACGGATTGGCTCCGCCACGCTCTAACTGTCCAGAGGAGGAATAGTGCACCCCAGACCCACTGCCAGCCGTAGTAAAGCGAGGCAGCAATCAGGATCAGAGCAAAAATGGTTCGCCACTTGCCGTAGCTGATTATCTTTCTAAGGAGCTCTTTGAGTACCTGCATTATCTTCCAAGGACCTCAGCAGCAGCAATGCTGCATTTTTTGCATAACGCCTCCACGCGTGTGGCGGCTTGAGGGGAGCCAAGGAATCAACGTTGAAGTAGAGTGCCACGATGCCATGGGCAACGGTTTCGGCGGCTTCACTCTCCACTTCAGGAAAGTCTCGTTTAATTGCCTCGACGACAACTGCTGTAAAATCACCAACCCATTTCAGAAGAGCTTTTGCCTCAGCAGGAAACCTGTCTGCTGCTGCAACAATGGATTGGAACACCATCATCTCAGCTGGATCAGAGTGGCCGTGATCATCAAACAGATGATCAACGGCAGTGTAGGAACCACGTTTTGCTGGCAATGCGTTTGCGAACATTGTCGTCAACTCACCAAAGCCTGACAGAACATGGGTTACAACAGCGTTTATTATCTCTTCCCGATTACCGGCATGGTGCCTGATAAGCGGTCGTTTCAGCCCGGTTTCTTCAGCAATGCGTTCCAGCGTCACGCCTTCCAAACCATATTGAGCAACGCATTTCGCAGCAGCTTCAACGATTTCATTTAGTCTGGCGGATTGAACACTAGGACGCGGCATGGGTATGTGCTTTCACTCATCGGACACGAGTAGAGATAGGCTTCAAACAATTAACTGTCAATAGTGACAATTTAAAAAATCAAAGCCATCGAGACAAAAAAGGCGGCACGAGGCCGCCTTGATTATAATCTGTCTTTGGGATTAAACAGCTGCAGAGTACAGCTCTTCCACGTATTCCCAGTTGATCAGGTTATCAACGAATGCTTCCAGGTACTTAGGACGCGCGTTGCGGTAGTCGATGTAGTAGGAATGTTCCCATACGTCGCAGCCAAGAATTGGGGTTGCGCCGTGTACGATTGGGTTTTCACCGTTAGGTGTTTTCATCACCACGAGCTTGCCGTCTTTAACAGCCAGCCATGCCCAACCGGAACCAAACTGGGTTACACCAGCGTTGATGAAGTCAGCGCGGAACTTGTCGAAACCACCGAGATCTTCGTCAAACTTTTTAGCCAGAACGCCCGGCAGAGAAGAACCGCCGCCATTTGGCTTCATCCATTTCCAGAAGTGCAGGTGGTTAAGGTGCTGACCAGCGTTGTTGAACAGGCCTGCATTGGTGCCGTAGCTTTCCTTGACGATCTCTTCAAGGCTTTTGCCTTCAAGACCAGAACCTTCGAGCAGCTTGTTGCCGTTGGTTACGTAAGCCATATGGTGCTTGTCATGGTGGAACTCGAGAGTTTCAGCAGACATATAAGGGGCCAGAGCGTCGTATGCGTATGGCAGGTCTTCAAGAGCAAAAGACATGGTATACCTCCATGGGAAAGGAAATTTTGGGCGCAGTACTTTTCAGTTTTACAACCGAGCAGCGCTGCAACTCATGGTGCAAAATAGTGATGTTTTTCCGTATGAGCAACGGGTGAAGAGCATAATTTGCAAATATTTTTCTTGTTTTTTTGTAAGTAGAACTTCTAAGTTGGAAATTACAGGAGCTGTGAGGTCACATTATTGGCTGTATTCTGCGGCTTGTAAGGAATCAATTTGTGTCAGATGCCTCCGAAAAACTCATGAAAACATCCACTACGACCGAAAAAGACCAGTTTGCAGTCCTTTCTGCGGTGGGTGGCTGCCTTGCTATGGCTGCAGTCATGGGTATCGGAAGATTTGTCTATACTCCGGTTCTGCCGTTCATGTTGCAGGACGGAACTTTGAATGAAGTCAACGCAGGATTTGTCGCCTCCTCCAATTATCTTGGTTATCTGCTCGGAGCACTGCTGGCAGCTCGCGCTCCCCTACCCGGCGGTCCCTATCGTATCTTCATGATCGCGTTGATCACGAGCACTGTAGTCACCTTTTTCATGGCGTTTAGTCTTGGCGTCTACTGGTTTGTTGTCATTCGCTTTCTAGCTGGGCTGGCAAGCGCTTATGCATTTGTTTTGGTCGCAAATATAGTCATGCAACGGCTGGCTGAGACCCGTAGCCTTCATCTCTTTCCGATCCATTTCACTGGAGTTGGTATCGGCATTGCAGGTTCGTCCCTTATGATTGAATGGCTCGGCACAAGCTTAGAAAGTTCATCACAGCTTTGGATCGCAAGCGGTGCGCTCAGTCTTCTGCTTTCGTTGTGCGTGCCGTTTCTTCTTCCTCCACGAAAAGAGCTTGCTCCTCAAGCAGCTTCTCACGCCACCCAAACGAAGACCACGACCAAGCCACTGAACCTGAGCGCGTGGCGATTGATCTTTTCTTACGGCTGCTTCGGTTTTGGCTACGTCATCACCGCCACATTCCTCGGCGCACTGGCTAGTTCGACGCCTGAGCTGGCGCCAATGAAATCCCTTGGCTGGCTGCTGGTTGGACTTGCGATCATCCCTTCCGTCTTCTTTTGGGAGAAGCTGGCAGTCCGTATCGGTTATGGCCGTGCAATTGCTGTCGCCTGCACACTTGAAGCCATTGGCGTGGCTTTGAGTGTTCTGGCGCCGACTATCGCCGGGCTTTCAGCAGCTGCAATCCTGTTGGGTGGGACGTTTGTTGGCATTACATCGATCGGGCTTGTTGAGGCGCGTCGTCTTGCAAGTTCTAACCCTCGCCAAATTGTCGGCCTGATGACCGCTGCCTTCGGTTTAGGCCAGATGTTTGGCCCGAGCTTTGCCGGTTATCTCTATGAGCTGAACGGCGACTTTTTACTCGCCTCGCTTGTGGCTGCTGGTGCTCTCATTCTTGCTGCTTTGCTCACGATCCAGCGTTTCACACCGGCATAAAAAAGGGAGGCAACAACCTCCCTTTAAAACAACCAATCCCTATGGGGTTATGCAGGCACTTTAGCGTGCGCAAACTCCCAATAGAGTTCTCTTGCTTTGGCAGCAACAGGACCATGATCCATTGTGCGATCTTCTAGTTTGTGGACTGGAACCACCTTGCCGTAGTTGCCGGTTGAGAAGATCTCATCAGCCTCAAGGAAGTCCTTAAAGGTCAGCGTTGTTTCATGCACATTATAGCCAGCACTGCTGAGCAGTTTGATAATGCGCTGGCGGGTGATGCCATTCAGGAAAGTGCCATTCCAATAAGGGGTGAGCACCTCACCATCCTTGACCATGAAGATGTTGGCTGAGGTCAGCTCTGCAACATTGCCCAGAGCATCCAGCATGATCGCATTGTCAAAGCCACGGGACTTTGCTTCACGCGATGCTCGCGCATTGTTTGGGTACAAGCAGCCAGCTTTCGCATTCACTGGCATGGATTCCATTGTTGGCCGGCGGAATGGAGACAATGTCAGGCTGTTGGAAGCACCTTTGGGCGGCATTGGAGCTTCAAACAGGCACATGCAGAAACGAGTAGATTCCGGATCACCGTCAATGATGCCAGGACCATCGTGTTCAGCCCAGTACATCGGACGGATGTAAACTGCTTCGTCCGCTTCAAACTTGGTCATGCCTTCTGTCGCGAGTTCAACCATCTCTTCAAAGCGCATGGTTGGTTTCATACCAAGGTTTACGGCAGACCGGTTCAGGCGTTCACAATGCAAGTCAAGGTCAGGCATAACGCCTTCAAATCCACGGGCACCATCAAATACGTTCGAACCCAACCAAAAAGAATGCGTACGCGGACCGATCAGTGGCGGATTACCCTCGTACCATTTGCCTTCAACCCATGTCCGAGTCTTCGACATTTCGGCCATAATTAATCTCTCCTCAAAAGTCGGCTTATGAGCCTGAAAGGCCCCGCCCAATTATCTATTGTCAGTCGACCTGAGAATTCAAATGGGGTCAACCATACTCTCGACAAAGAAGACAAAGCACCAAGGTGCGGTCATCACGCCCAACACAAACGTGCTCAAAGTTATATCCCGCAGTTATTTTAGCTCTGAAGCGCAACTAAATGTCACTGCACGCGAATAAATGGTGAGAAAACGCAATTAGATTGCGACTTGTGACTTGCATGTGGTTTTCAGGCCTGACGCCTCTTCTTTGTTCTTTTGCACAGTTTTAACGCAATCGTGTTTTGAGGACTTTTGAGATTGCCGCAACCTTCGTGAGAGCTGGCTAAAGATTCTGGCCGTGTTTTGTGCGTGTATGAGCAATTTTGGAGTGAAATGTTGTTTTCATGGAACAATTGTTAAATTTTTGCGCCCAAAGCATAGGGGGCACGTATTTACCATGCCTTGACGAACACGCATGACATCGCTTTCTTAGAGGTATTGGAATTTGCCAATCTTGACGCTTGGTGCAAAGCCGGAGAGCAGAGATGAGCCACTCAGTTTATGTTTTTGATGCCTATGGAACTCTTTTTGACGTGCATGCTGCCGCCAGAAAACACATGGGTGCTGTGGGTCCTGAAGGCAAAAAGCTCTCATCCATCTGGCGTGAGAAGCAGCTGGAATACTCCTGGGTTCGTTCTCTTATGGGGCAGTATGTAGATTTCTGGGAGCTGACAGTTCAGGCTCTGGACACTGCATTTGCGCTTGTACCAGAAGCAAACAAGAGCGCACGCGATGAGCTGTTGGCCGCTTACTGGGAATTAGATTGCTATCCAGAAGTTCCTCAGCTGCTGAAAGATCTGCGTGAACGTGGTTCCAAGCTTGCGATCCTGTCAAACGCTCCTATGAAAATGATGGATGGCGCTCTTAAAAACGCTGGTATCACGGATTCTTTTGACGAGGTCTTCTCGGTTGATCCGGTGCAAACCTACAAGCCGCATCCAGATGTTTATGATCTTGTGACTACTCATTTCCGTATGTATCCAGAAGCGATTTCATTCCAGTCCAGCAACCGCTGGGATATCGCAGGTGCAACAAAGTACGGTATGCGGACGGTCTGGATCAATCGCTCTCAGATGCCAGATGAATATGCAGACCTGGCGCCATCGGCTGTTTTGAAAGACCTGAGCGGGCTTCCTGCGCTGGGTTGAACCTTGAGTGCACCTGACTCTGAATTGACATAAACCTCCTTACAGGCCTATTTTCTGTGGCCATCTGCGCTCAAACTCAGCTGGCTCAGCGAATAAACTTGCTCTTAGCCCGTGCACGTTTCATATTTGTGGCGGCTTTGAGGCCAGAACCTATTTCAGAGTAGAAGCAATCGGCGTTACTTAGACTTCATGTTTCATGGATTTAAAAGTGGAGGCAAAGGCCACAAGCTTGTGAGCCTGGTTGCATTGGGTTTGGGCGCCGTCTGTTTCGGAAGCATCCCGTATTTTGCAAAGATTGGCTTTGCCGCCGGCATCTCACCTGGCGCAGCAGTTCTCTTGCGTTACATTCTGCCAGCCGTGTTGCTTGCTCCCTACCTGCCACAAGCGCTTAAGTCCGGCCCAAGCAGCCGACATTATGTGCTGTTTGGTATGATTACGGGTCTTGGGGCATGGAGCTATTTTTATGCTCTGAGCATGCTACCGATCTATCTGGCAGCTAGTCTGTTCTTCTCCTATCCTGCGCTTCTGGTGATACTAAGAGCTCTTGGCGGCGAAAAATTGAGAAGCAGTGACAAGCTCACGCTTGGACTGGTGTTTGGCGCACTGCTGATCATCATTGCCTCAACACCTCTGCCTGATGTGGATTTTATCGCCGTTGCAATCGGATTGATTGGGCCATTGTGCTATGGCGGTTTGCAGATGGTTAGCCGTAAAACGCCGAGTTACCTGCCTTCTTTGTCCATTGCCGCCTGTATTTTTGCCGGGGCGGTTTTGACAGCAGTTCCTTTTGCTCTTGTCGAACTCAAGGTGTGGCATGGTGAAGGTTCCATGCCGAGTACCCTGCCAATTCTAGGACTGGCACTGATTGCAGGATTGTTGCCGCAGCTTTTGCTTGCCTATGGAAGTTCTGACAAGTCTGGCAGGAAAACGGCCTATACCACCGGTTTCATTGAGTTCGGACTGGCGATCCTGACAGGGTATTGGGTTTTTGCTGAACCTTTAGGTATTGGGCAGGCCGTTGGCTTCGTCTTTTTGCTGGCTGCGCTTTACCTGACAAACGAACCTTCTCGCCTTCCACGGTATCTGCAGGACTAAAGCATGCTGCGCTTATTTTCATTCGCACATCATGCTTTAATCAAGTGATATTCAGTCCTGCAGAGTGTCAAACCATCAAGTTTCAGCGCGCGTGATCCACTTATGGCCGATCGGCGCCTGATAGTTTTCAATCTGATCCAGCAGCTGGGTCGGATTGTCACCAACCAACAGCATCTCACGGTGTGTTTTCTTCATGAACGCTTCTTCTTCCATGAAGTCCAGAAATGCCAGCATGCGCCCGTAAAAACCGTTTGCGTTGTATAGACCGCATGGCTTGTTGTGATAGCCGAGCTGTCCCCATGTCCAGACCTCAAAGAGTTCTTCCATGGTGCCTATGCCGCCTGGCAGTGCCACAAACGCATCAGACAGATCAGCCATCATCGCTTTACGCTCGTGCATAGAGCCGACAATGTGGAGATCCGTCAGAGATCTGTGTGCCAGTTCTTTTGCTGCAAGTGCTTCTGGCAAGACACCAACGACTTCGCCGCCGGCTTCTAGCGCAGCATTTGCAACGACACCCATCAATCCAACTTCAGCACCGCCATAAACGAGACGATTGCCACGCTTTGCAATTTCGGTGCCCAAAACACGGGCAGCAGCTTCATATTCCGGACGTTTCCCGATTAATGATCCGCAAAACACGCAGATAGATGCCATTTCAATTCTCCAGTCGGCTGAGCCCAAAATACAACTTCAATTCAAACATGCTAGCTCTGAACTAAACAGTCCAGAGCCAGAAATTTTCAATGGCTTACTACTTCGCCAGCTCTTCCAGAACACGCGCCCAGGAACGGATGCCCTTGTGGAAGCTCTTTAGCTCGTACTTTTCGTTTGGTGAGTGGATCTGGTCTTCATCCAGACCGAAGCCGATCAGCAGGCTGTCCATGTCGAGCGTACGCTTGAAGCTGCCAACAATCGGAATGGAACCACCGCAGCCAACCAAAGCCGCTGGCTTGTCCCACTCAGCAGTGAGCGCAGCGCGGCCTTTGGTCAGAGCTGGTGCATCAAAGTCCATGCGCAGCGCACGATCGCCGCCATGCGGGTGCAATTCCAGCTCAAAATCCGCCGGAGTTTTGGACTTGAGGTAAGAGTGGAATGCAGCTCTGATTTTCTCAGGATCCTGATCGCCTACCAGACGGAAGGAGATTTTTGCGTGTGCTTCTGCAGGGATAACCGTTTTGAAGCCGGCACCGGTGTACCCGCCCCACAAGCCGTTTACCTCACAGGTCGGGCGTGCCCAGATCTGCTCCAAGCCAGAGCGGTCTTTTTCCCCGCCAAGATCTTTCAGGCCGATACCACCGAGGAACTCCTCAGTAGAGAAGCCAAGATTGTCCCACATTTCTTTGACGTCTTCCGGCAGCTCCAGAACGCCATCGTAGAACCCAGGAAGCGTGATGCGTCCGTTTTCATCGCGCAGACCAGCAACCATATCAGAAAGGACGTGAAGCGGGTTGCGTGCTGCGCCCCCATACATACCAGAGTGAAGGTCTTTGCTTGGGCCCTTCAGGGTGATGTCTTCACCAACCAAACCACGCAGCATGACGGAGATTGCAGGAGTATCTTTGTCCCACATGGAGGTATCACAAACGAGTGCCAGATCCTTAGACAACTCTTCTTTGTTTGCATCCAGGAATGGCTGAAGGGATGGAGAACCGCTTTCTTCCTCACCTTCGAGCAGAACAGAGATGTTGATCGGAACATCACCAGATTCTTCAACCCAGGCGCGGACAGCTTCAACAAAGGTCATCAACTGGCCTTTGTCATCATTTGCCCCACGAGCGACGATCATTTTAGAGCCGTCTTCACGGGTAACAATCTGCGGATCAAACGGGTCTGCGTTCCAAAGCTCAATCGGATCGACTGGCTGCACATCATAGTGACCATAAAACAGAACGTGTGGGCCCGGCTTTCCATCAGCAACACGATGCCCAACAACCATTGGATGGCCAGTGGTGTCTCTGACCTCTGAAGGAATGCCAATTGCAGTCAGTTCTTTAGCCATCCATTCCGCTGCTTCGCGGCAATCCCCTTTATATTCAGGATCAGTAGAAATGCTTTTGATGCGCAGGAGGTCAAACAACCGATCGAGACTTTGATCCAAATTTTGGTCAATACGATCAAGGACTTTGTCGAGATTCGACATGGTTCATTCCTTTGTAGTGCAGGCTCGTGTGTATCACCTGTAAGATGGGATAGGACGCAGGTCACTGCGTAGATATGAGGCTGTTAGAAGCTCTAACATAATTTCCAAAGTCAAAGCTACGGCTTTGCCTTGGTAACCACTTGTAATTCCGCTGCACTGTTTAAGCGGGTCGGTTAAACTCTTTTAAGGTGCGTGAGCGATACTTTGTACAACGAAGGCACGTAAGAGGCCATGCGATACGGAATTTGAAGGAGACACACGGGATTAGGCCTGTTTTTTAGTGATGGTAACACAGAGTTGCTCTGCGCCTGTTTCGTTGTCTCTAACATTGCACCCAATGATCACTATATTAGATTCATTAGGGGACAGGAGATTACAATGCACGTACTTGTTGATCGCATTACCGAAAGAACCGGACTGGATCCTGAGAAGGCTCAACCTGCTGTTGGGATTATGTTGAACTTCATCGCCAAAAACAGCAGTAAAGAAGAAGTCGAGGCATTGCTTGAGGCCTTCCCTGCTGCAGAGGGATTTCTTGCAATCGATGAAGCCACTGAGAACAAGGGGCTTCTGGGCGGCCTTGCCAGCAAAATGAATGCTAGTGTCGGCGTATTGGCTGCCTTAAATGAGATGACCAGCCTTGGCCTCTCAGTTGAAGAAATTCAACAGGTCGCGAAAGAAACCGTTCAATATACCCGCGAAAAAGTCGGTCCAGAAATGACAGATGAAATTGTCGCCCGAGTGCCAGGACTTGCTGAAATTACATAGAAGCCTCTTGTGAGGTTCATCAGTCCTCACAAGTATGCGCCTTTGCATATAATTCAATCACGCAAAAAGCAGACGCATTTGAAATGAGCCTGCTTTTCACCAGTACTGAGAGAACGTTTTGGTCAGATTTTAATCTGCCCGTAACGCAATGCCTCAACCACAGTGTGGGTCTTATTTGATGCATTGAGCTTGGCACTTGCGTTTTGCAGGTGCGCATGAACCGTTCTTTGTGAAATCTCCAGAAGTTCTGCAATCTCATGGGCAGTTTTGCCCAGCGCAGTCAGTTCCAGAACACGACGTTCACGTGCAGACAGATCTCCTGGTCTTTGATCAGAGATCACACCCAGCTCAAACAAGCGCCGGAACGCTGCTGAGCACACAATTTCCAGTGATGCCAGATCATAAGGTTCAGCGGCAATTTGATGCCCTGCACCAACCACCATTGCCTGGAACGGATGAAGAGCATCCACCGGGATCACCATGACCCGCGCACCTTCACCAATTGCTGCAAAGAGCTCGGAGTTGCCCGTGTCCGTGCTGGACACTGACCAGACGACCGGACGATTGCCGGATAATCCCAACATCAACGCGCTGTCACCAGCACTCAGCGTTGTCCGCTCAACACCGCCGTTTCTTTCATCAGGCCATCTGAACCTATGAACCAAACTGTCAATTGTCCTGTTTGGCATAGGTAGACCTGTGATCAGGATATGGGACGCACCCAATCGCCTTAAATAGGACTCCACAATATCCAGAACCGGTTTCGCTGCCCGTGCTTCTGAAATCGCTTTTACCTTTGCTTCGATATCTGAAGTATCGTTCATTTGCCCTGCCTTCCCGTTTCTATCCGCCTGGCACTCGCTCGGGTGCTGCTGGATTGAAGACGCACTTGCCCACCTGACATACCGAAGGCATGCCAACTAACTTTCGCAAACCGATGGTTTGCGCAGGTAAATTCGAAAACTCTTCATTTTGAATGGTTATTCAGCGCAGGACTGCATCATCGCGGAGTTATGGCAGTTGCCTTATCTCATGCTCAGAAAATAAATTGCACGCCTGTTAATCGCTGTATTTTGTAGTTTGCTGGCAATTCTTTGAGTTGCCTCGCTTCTACAAGATGTAACCATCTCTTGTATTTTGCATTACTCTTAGACCACTTGTTATTACAGCAATCTCGGCAATACCGTCATTCTCATTTTCGGAGGTAGATCAACTGACCTCCAAGTATTCAGAGTACTTGTAAATAGTGGCCCCACTGTTGCCCCAGAAACGCATTACCCCAACAGTTTAACTAGGAGCTATTTCGCAGAAACTCCGAAATATCTATAGTAAGAGTACGAAACTACTGCTTAGCTCTCGGCAATAGTAACAGCGTTACATGCCCTAGGGTCAATTGCGACAAGTTTAGGATAAATTAAGCTAATGCGAAAACTGTCCAGCCATTGTCACATCAGTAGTTCTGCAATTTACGCAGTGTTTGAGGCAGTTGTTTTCCAATCTCGTCCTAACGCATAGCTTGAAACCATCAAAGGTTCCTTCGTATAAAGTTATCAGAAGGACATGGGATGGACATGCAAAACATTGATTTTCCAAGCAATTTCCTAGAAGCGACGCACAGCGACTGGGAAGCATCTGCTCTGCGTGCCCTCAAAGGCGCGGCACTGGATGCATTAAACACACCAATTGCCGGCGGCCTTGAGAATAAGCCATTATACCAAGGGCGCACGGACAGTGCTCCACTGCAATTGAGGGAGCGCTCTCACCCTTGGAAGATCATTCAGAGAAGTGATCATCCCATCGTTTCCGAGGCCAACGCCCAGATGCTCGAAGACCTTGAGGGCGGTGCTGACAGCATCGAGCTGGTTCTTCCTGCCTCCCCGCGTGTTCTGAGTGGCGGACTGAGTGTTCAGCGCATAGATGATATGCTGAGGCTCCTTGAGGGGGTCAAACCTGACCTGATCGATTTCCGCCTTGAATGTGGTTATGAAGGCAGCGCAACACTCGCGTTGCACGTTGAAACCTGCAAACGTCTGGGTATTGAGCCAAACCAGCTGACTGTTCATGGTGTTTCCGATCCGTTGAGTGTGTTTGTCAACTCCGGGCGGGTTCGTAACTCCTTTGAGCGGCTTGAGCTGCGTGCTCAGGATCTTGCGGGATACGCACGCAACAACGGTATTCAGGGCAGCCTCTTGCGCGGTGACGGGCGTTGCTATCACGATGCGGGTGCCAACGGCGTTCAGGAACTTGGCCTCATCCTTTCCAGCCTTCTCTATTATATGCGTACGCTGGAAAAAGGCGGTGTGCCTGCTGAGGACCTTCCAAAGCATGTTTCGGTCTGCCTGAGTGCAAGTGCTGACCAGTTCGGCACCATCATCAAAGCCCGCGCGATGCGCCAGATCTGGTCTCGTTTGCTGGATGCTGCTCAGTTGCCATCCCTGCCGCTCCATCTTCATATGGAAACCAGCTGGCGGATGATGACCAAGCGCGATCCCTGGGTGAATATGCTGCGCACAACAGTTGCCGCGTTTGCTGCCGGGATTGGCGGTGCTGACAGCGTGAGCGTTCTTCCATTTACAAGTGCTCTTGGTTTGCCGAATGCCTTCGCACGGCGCATTGCCCGAAACACGCAGCTCATTTTAATTGAAGAAAGCAATCTGGCGCAGGTGAGCGATCCTGCAGCCGGAAGTGGTTTGGTTGAAGAGCGCACTGAAGACCTTGCCAATGCAGCTTGGTCGTACTTCCAGAAGATAGAGAAAGAAGGCGGGGTGCTTGCAGCACTGGCATCTGGCGTAATTCATTCTGATGTTACGACAGCCAGACGTGAAGAGGACAAGTTGATCGCGACAGGTCGTCATCCGTTGACCGGCACAAGCGCCTTCCCTAACCTTGGCGAGCTTGATGTTGACGTGCTGAAAGCCGATGCTGACCAGATTGGTGAGATCGCAACACGCATGGACCTGCCAGAGCCAAGCACAGATGGGCAGTTGCTTGAGGCCGTCGCCAAAGCATTGACTGAGGGGGCCGGTCTTGTTGACATTCAGGCCAGCCGTAAGCAACTGGGTGACAATGATTGTCAGGCTCTGAAGCTTTCTCGTCTGGCGGCACCATTTGAGAACCTGCGGGACAAAGCCGAGGCTTTCCGAGAAACACAAGGCAACCCGCCAAAGGTCTTTTTAGCAACGCTTGGACCGGTTGCTCAGCATACTGCTCGTGCAACATTTGCGACCAACTTTTATGCGACTGGTGGGTTTGTCAGCGGGGGTGGCAAGCAGTTTGACAGCCTTGATGACATGATCTCCTGTTTCCGCATCAGCGATGCCAAGGTTGTGTGTTTGTGCTCCTCTGACAAGGTCTACGCGGAACAAGCCGTTGCCGTTTTGAAACAACTGAAAGCTGCCGGTGCTAAACGCGTTACGCTGGCCGGGCGTCCGAAGGATCTTCTTGCTGAGCTGACTGAGAATGGCCTTGATGGAACCATATACCAAGGCTGTGATATGCTTGCTGAACTGAAGACATGTTTTGAAGTGGTTGGCGTTTCGCTGGCTGATGAAGTGGAGGCAATTTGATGAGCTTGTTTCCTGACTACACCCAGATTGAATACAAAGACTGTGCCGAGTCGGCCTCCACTGACGCGCAAGCCACATGGAACACGCCAGAAGGCATTGCTGTTAAGCCTGCTTATGGTCCAGAAGATCTTAATGGTCTGACGCATCTGAACACCTGGCCAGGTCTGCCGCCCTTCATGCGCGGGCCATACCCAACCATGTATGTGCAGCAGCCATGGACTGTGCGCCAGTATGCCGGGTTCTCGACTGCGGAAGATTCCAACGCCTTCTATCGCCGCAAT
>NZ_LCWX01000248.1:0-9721 GCF_001431305.1 Pseudovibrio sp. POLY-S9 | reverse complement strand
CTGGCAGCCGGGCAAAAAGGCCTTTCCATTGCGTTCGATCTGGCAACCCACCGCGGGTATGACAGTGATCACCCACGCGTTGCCGGTGATGTGGGCATGGCGGGTGTTGCCATTGACTCCATCTATGACATGCGCACGCTCTTTTCCGGCATTCCACTGGACAAGATGAGTGTGTCCATGACCATGAACGGTGCGGTTCTGCCCGTTATGGCGCTTTACGTGGTGGCTGCCGAAGAGCAAGGCGTGCCTTCTGAGAAACTTTCCGGGACCATTCAGAATGATATTCTGAAAGAGTTCATGGTGCGGAATACCTATATTTATCCGCCCGTGCCTTCCATGCGCATCATCTCCGATATTTTTGCCTATACATCGGAAAATATGCCGAAATTCAACTCGATCTCCATTTCCGGTTATCACATGCAGGAAGCGGGTGCGACGGCTGATCTGGAGCTGGCCTTTACCATTGCGGATGGCATTGAATATGCCCGCGCTGGTGTAGCTGCGGGCATGGATATTGATGCTTTTGCCCCTCGCCTGTCCTTCTTCTGGGCGATTGGTATGAACTTCTTCATGGAAGTTGCCAAACTGCGTGCAGCACGTCTGATCTGGGCGAAGCTGATGCAGGAGAACTTCCAGCCGAAGAACCCGAAGAGCCTGTCGCTGCGGACACACTCGCAGACCTCCGGCTGGTCTTTGACGGCACAGGATGTGTTCAACAACGTCATCCGCACCACCGTTGAAGCTATGGCAGCAACACAGGGACATACGCAGTCTCTGCATACCAACGCTTTGGATGAAGCTTTGGCGCTGCCGACGGACTTTTCTGCTCGGATTGCCCGTAACACTCAGCTGTTCCTGCAGCAGGAAAGCGGTACTACCAAGACCATCGATCCATGGGGTGGCTCCTACTATGTTGAGCGCTTGACCGCTGATCTGGCTTCCAAAGCACTGAAGCACATTGAAGAGATTGAAAGCCTTGGCGGTATGGCGAAAGCCATTGAGAAAGGCATTCCGAAGCTTCGCATTGAGGAAGCTGCTGCAAAAACGCAGGCCCGTATCGACAGTGGTCATCAGACTGTTGTGGGTGTGAACAAGTTCCGCCCTGACCGCGAAGAAGAACTTGAAGTTCTGAAAGTGGACAATGAAGAGGTTCGCGCCAAGCAGATTGAGAAGTTGAAGCGTTTGCGTGAAGAGCGCAACGAAGAGGAAACTCAGGCCGCGCTTAAGGCTCTTGAGGATGCAGCTCGCTCTGGCGAAGGCAATTTTCTTGACCTTTGCGTAAAGGCTGCGCGTGTAAAAGCTTCTGTTGGCGAAATGTCTCTGGCAATGGAAAATGCGTTTGGTCGCCATAAAGCGGAAATCAAATCCATTGCTGGCGTTTATAAGCGCGAGGTTGGTGAAATGTCTGAGAGCATCTCCAAAATTGAGCAGCTGGTTGAGGCGTTTGAAGAAAATGACGGTCGCCGCCCGCGTATTCTTGTTGCCAAGATGGGACAGGATGGTCATGACCGTGGGCAGAAGGTGATCGCCTCTGCCTTTGCTGACCTTGGCTTTGATGTAGATATCGGCCCCTTGTTCGCCACACCTGAAGAAGCAGCCCGTCAGGCGGTTGAAAACGACGTACATATCGTTGGCGTTTCCTCCCTTGCCGCAGGTCACCTCACCCTCGTCCCTGCTTTGAAGAAAGCACTGGCTGATGAGGGACGCGAGGACATCATGATTGTTGTGGGCGGCGTTGTGCCTCCGCAAGATTATGATGAACTCTATGCGTCTGGTGCCTCAGCGATCTTCCCTCCGGGGACTGTAATCTCCGAGGCCGCCGAAGGGCTCATCCACGAACTCAACGGCAAGCTGGGCTACGAGCCTCAGCAAGCGGCAGAGTGAGCGCCGATAGGCACTCCCGCAGTTGATGACCATTTATAGCTAAGCCTGAAGGCGAGACTTTTGTTCTCGCCTTCAGGCTCTTCAACATCGCTGAACCCTATCGGTGGATAGGCAAGTCAGCTTTGCCCGAACACCTCCCCCAAAATTCGTTATCTTCTGCTGCGCCAGATGGTCGTGACAGACCGGCTGTCAGATGCGTGCGATCTGTGTGCAATGAACCCTTAATGAATAAAGCTCATACAGGTGAGGTAGAAAGAGCAGGTCTCCTTCCATAATAGAACTTCCAGTCATGAGGCGAACAACAATGTTTAAAGAAGCTCTTGAACTCGGTGGTTTAGCGGTCGTTACTGGTGCAGCAAGTGGTGTCGGCAAAGCATCTGCCCTTCGGTTTGCTCAACAGGGGTTAGGTGTAGTTCTTGCAGATCTGCCCGGCTCCCGACTTGAGGAAGCTGTAAAAGATGTTCGCGCTGTTGCTTCCAGTTCTGCGAGCGTGTTTGGCGTTCCTACAGATGTCTCTGATGAGAGCCAGGTGAAAGCCTTGGCCGACAAAGCCTTTGAAGCTGGTGATGTGGCCGTTCTTATGAACAACGCCGGGATTGAAATTCCATCTTCAAGCTGGGGTGAGATGGAGAACTGGCGGAAGCTCATCTCGGTCAATCTGTTTGGTGTAATCCACGGCGTTCATGCTTTCCTGCCGCGCATGGTGGACGCAAACCGCCCGTCTGTTGTGATCAACACAGGCTCGAAACAAGGGATCACGACACCTCCCGGCAATCCTGCCTACAACACGACCAAGGCAGGCATAAAAGTCATAAGTGAACAGCTTTGCCATGAGCACAGAGAGGCTAATGCGCCTATTTCAGTACATCTCTTTGTACCAGGCTTTACTCACACGGGTATAAACATGGCCCAATATCCAGATAAGCCGAAGGATGCGTGGACCAGCGAGCAAACGGTTGACTACTTCTTCCAGCGTATGGCTGAGGGTGACTTTTACATTCTGTGCCCTGATAACGCTGTAGACTCCAACACCGACAAGCTACGGATCGCCTGGGCAGCTGGTGATATTATCGAAAACCGTCCAGCTCTTTCACGTTGGCATCCAGACTATTGCGAAAAGTTTGCCAGTTTCCAGAAAGCTGGGAAGATCAGGTAGTCTTTGATAGCTGGTGCATTGTAGACACCAGCAACTATTAATTGCATAAACCTCGATGTTGAGTAGGAAATATTAGCACCAGATCTGTCGGAATGATTTTTTCAATTCCAATGGGATAGCGTTGAAATTTAACTTTAGGTATTTTCTGTAATGAACCAGCGTTCCTTGCAAACGGCACCTCATCTTTTTGATTTGTTTATTGTCGTACTGTCAATATATGTAATCGCTGCACTGCTTATCCAGGAAGCAATGCAGCTTGACGCGGATACCATTATTCTACTGATTTACGCAGATACTGTAATTTGCGGTGTCTTCTTCATTGATTTTCTTGTCCGTTTCATAAAGGCAGAAAGGAAAGGCGATTTTATGAAATGGGGCTGGATCGACCTCATTTCGAGCATCCCATTGGTAGACCCTCTACGATACGGACGCATTATCAGGCTCTTCAGAATAATTCGCGCAATCCGTGCTTCCCATACCATTGTACGGCACATCTTTAACAAGAGAACAAACAGCATTCTTACTCTTGTGTTCATCAGTTCCATCCTGATGGTCATCCTTGCTGCAGTTGCTATTCTCCAAGTAGAGAAAAACATGGAAGGTGCAAATATTCTCAGTCTGAGAGATGCCATCTGGTGGGCATTCGTTACCATCACAACAGTGGGCTATGGAGATTTCTTTCCTGTTTCACCCGTAGGTCGTGTGATCGCAGCTTTTTTGATGACTGTTGGTGTTGGTATGTTTGCCTCCTTGACAGGTACAATCGTTGCTAATCTCTTCGTCAATGAGAGCGAAGACGCGGGCAACAAAGATTTACAAGTTCTGGAGGCAAAACTTGACGCGCTTCACGCTGAATTGACCGAGATGAGACGTGAGGTAAGCAAGCAAAAGAGAGTTCACGTCCCAGACTAATTTGGCTACCACTGGATTTTGTAAGATCCTTTCCTACATGAGATAAGCGCCCATACGTTTCATGGGCTCGGGCACTTCGATCATAGCTTGTTGGTTTTGATTGAACGGATTGATGTGTGTCTGGCTGAGGGCCATGGCACGGATTTGAGGATGACATATGCTTACTACGACCACTAACACTCTCGATGGCAAAGAGATTTCCGACTACAAGGGAATTGTTCATGGTGAAGCAATTCTGGGTGCGAACGTCTTTAAGGACCTGTTTGCCGGTATTCGCGATATCGTCGGTGGTCGTTCCGGCGCCTATGAGGGGGAGTTGAAGAAAGCCCGTCAGATTGCGCTGCATGAGATGACTGAGGAAGCGGCTCGCTATGGCGCAAATGCTGTGATTGGCATCGACATCGATTATGAGACTGTTGGCAGCAACGGTTCTATGCTGATGGTGACCGCAACCGGTACTGCTGTCACCTACCGCTAACGCGTTTTTCTTTGCGTATCCTTCCTGAAGAACTGGCGCAGGGTTCTGCTCTGCCCCACAACTTCTCCAAGTCGCTGACTTGCAAAGAGGCGTCATCTGTTCAAGGTTGGCAGGAGAGATTCTTCTGACCGGATTTATTTGAATGAATGCACGCCTCGCTTCTTCCAGAGACAACATTGATGATCTTGCCGAGCGGTTGCTGAATGGGCAGCGTGCTGCGCTTGCTCGTGGCATAACGCTTGTTGAATCCAAGAAGCCAGCGCATCGTGAGCAAGCCGAAGCGCTGCTGACCAAGGTGATGGGCTCCACCGGAAATGCATTCCGCATTGGCATCACTGGCGTTCCGGGCGTTGGCAAGTCCACCACCATTGACACCTTTGGCTCCAATCTCACAGCAGCCGGACACAAAGTGGCCGTGCTGGCTGTTGATCCCTCTTCAACGCGAACTGGCGGCTCCATTTTGGGTGATAAGACCCGCATGGCGCAGTTGGCTATAGATCGTAATGCCTTCATCCGTCCTTCTCCTTCAGCCGGCACACTTGGTGGTGTTGCTGCCAAAACCCGCGAGAGCATGCTTTTGTGTGAGGCGGCTGGGTTTGATGTGATCCTGGTTGAGACTGTGGGCATCGGGCAGTCCGAGACGACCGTTGCGCAGATGGTTGATTTCTTTCTCGTGCTGATGCTGCCGGGTGCTGGGGATGAGCTGCAGGGGATCAAGAAAGGCGTGCTCGAGATTGCCGACCTTATTGCCGTGAACAAGGCAGAAGGTGACGGGCTGCTGCGGGCGCGGTCTGCGGCATCTGAGTATCGTGCCGCCCTCAATATTCTTGCGCCACGTTCCAAGCACTGGTCTCCCCCTGTTCTGACGGTTTCCGGCCTTGCCAATGAGGGCCTTGATGAGGTGTGGGGACAGCTCGGCATCTTCAAAGAACGGATGCAGGCGAGTGGTGACTGGGACAGCAAACGTGCGGAGCAACAACTTGCATGGATGTGGGGCTTGCTGAACGAGAAGCTTCAGGCGGCTTTGAAGGCGAACCCGGACATTCAAGCGGCGCTGCCTGATGTTGAAAGCGCGGTGAAATCCGGCAATCTGCCAGCAACGGCTGCGGCGAGTAAGCTGGCGAGCTTGTTCGGCATTTAAACCAGCGTTGGGGGACAAGATGACTGAGGATCCAGAGAGACTTTCACGTCGTGCCCTGCTTGGTGCTGGTGTCATTGCCGGAGCTGGAACGCTTGTGGCTGCTCAGGACGCGCAGGCGGCAACGCCTTTGAGACCGGTGATCGCGGAGTTTCCTGCACCTCCTTTGCAGCAAGATGTCTCTGATGCGCTGCAAGCCGCAATGAATGAGACCGCAGCGCAAGGGCAGATCCTTCAGCTTGGTGCGGGCAATTTCTTCTGTTCAAACCTCTCTCTGCCCAGTGGGCTGAGCTTGCGCGGCGTGCCCGGACATACACGCCTGGTGCTTAATGGAAATGGCCCTCTTCTGCAGGGTATTCAGGGTGATCGTATTTGCCTGAGCGATCTTATTTTTGATGGCAATGCCCTCTCTCTTTCTGAAGAGGCTTCAGCGCTGCTGTGGTTTTCTCAGTGTGAACGGCTTGATCTCAGCTCCTGCGAGATAACCAAGAGCAGCAAGTCTGGTCTGGTGCTGGAGCAGTGTTCAGGCTCTGTTATTGATAACCACATACACGCAATCGGAGATGTTGCTCTGCTCAGCTACAATGCTAGTGCACTTCGGATTGAGGGGAATATCGTTTCTGATTGTGGCAATGGCGGTATTCTGGTGCATCGGTGGTCAGAAGGGCATGATGGCTCGATCATTGCGGGCAACCAAATCTCCAACATCGCGGCACTAAATGGTGGGACCGGCCAGAATGGCAATGGCATCAATGTGTTTAGGGCGGATAATGTCACCATCTCCAACAACAAGGTGAGTGACTGCAAGTTCTCAGCAATCAGAGCCAATGCTGCGTCTAATGTTCAAGTGCTTGGAAACACCTGCCATCGTTCTGGCGAGGTGGCTTTGTTTGTCGAGTTCGGTTTTCAGGGCGCTATTGTCAGCAATAACCTGATTGAAACAGCGGCTAACGGGATTTCCATTACCAACTTCCGTGAAGGTGGACGTCTTGCCGTGTGCTCCAACAATGTACTTCGGGACATCACCGGCACGGGGCCTTATGAGAAGGACAATCCTACCTTTGGGGTTGGTATTGCGGTTGAGGCGGACACTAGTGTGACTGGCAATGTTATCGAGGATGCACGGATCATTGGCATCAATCTGGGTTGGGGACCGTATATGCGGAACCTTATTGCAGCTCAGAATAGTGTGCGCTCAGCCCCTGTGGGCATTGCCGTCAGCTTTGCGGCTGACAAGCAGAGTGCGCTTATTTCCCAGAATATCATTGCGGGCTGCCCCGTGAATATCGCTGGCTTCAAGTGGGATGAGCAGGTGAGCGAGGATCTGGCGATTTCAACGGAGGATCTGCCACACTTCATTCGCGTGACAGACAATCTTGTCAGTGCAGCTTAGGTGGAGACGGCAGGAAGTGGACTTCCAGCCCTACATCATCACATGGCGTTCAACAGACGCTTGAAGTCTGCAACGGGGCGCACTTCGCCAACGAGAACATCGCGGCGGTTCTTCAGTTGCTGGTGTTCCCAGGCGTTCAGGCCTTTTTCCTCATCATCGGAAATATCCAGAAGCGATCTGATGGTGGATGCCATCATCACTTCTGCACCTCGTACGGAGCCGTCTTCACATTTCAGCGTTACGCCGAAGCCTAGTTCTGGCAGGGCTGCACAGAAGACACCTTCTGCACCCACTTTCACGAAGACGCGGCCTTTGAAGATGTCCATGATCTCGGTACAGAAGCGGTTTTTACCTGCGACCATGTATGGCTCGTTGACGCACGCCTCGTAGAGCGTTTCTGCTGCACTGGCGCGGACCGGGTCAAGACCAACACCTGTTGCGAAACGAGCGAAGGCCAGCGCTGTTTTCTGCTGGTCCATGGCGTAGGTCGGGATGGAGCACCCATCTGTGCCACATACATCACGTGCCAGAATACCACCGCTCATCTGTTCCAGAACGTTGCGGATTTCCATCTGAACAGGGTGATCAAAATCGATGTAGTTTTCGGTTGGAATGCCGAGGGTCTTGGCCATGGCCAGGAAACCGGCATGCTTGCCAGAACAGTTGTTGTGCAGCTGGCATGGGCTGTCATCGGTCTTCACAAGGCCGACGCAATCATCCATGTGCTTTGGCCATTGCGGGCCACACAGCAGGTCTTCTTCTGTCAGGCCTGCTTTGAAGAGCATGATACGTGCGGAGTTGGCATGGGTCTCTTCGCCGTTATGGGAGGCGCAGGCCAGTGCCAGTTCAGCATCGTCAAAATCAAGAGCTTCAGCCGCGCCGGATTCCACCATTGGAATTGCCTGAAGAGCTTTGATTGCGGAGCGCGCAAAGATGCCCTGCTCCACGTCACCTGCGCTGAATGCCAGCTTACCATCGGCATCAACAATAGCGATTGAACCACGGTGACGGCTCTCGACAGTGGTGCCACGTGTCACTTCAACGAGTACGGGATTATCCATTCACTCAAACTTCCAAGGGTTGGATTACAGGCTAATTGATTATTTGCGGAAGGCTGTCAGTCGTCCTTGCCTGACCAAGCAGCTCCGGTTTGTTGTCGTCTGCATACTCTATTTTTGAGCGCAGAGCTACTTTTGCGAATTTGTCTTTATTTTTACGCGGTTTCCCAAAAGCCAGAACTGCTTATTAGTGAAGCAGCGTCTTCAGTTTGGCGCGAGCTCTTATGAAACCGCCAGTTCTCCCATCCAGACGCGCAAACGGCCCAGAGCTTCTTGCAGGACTTCATCTTTTTTGCAGAAACAGAACCGGACGAAGGTTTGCGGGCCTTTGGTACCGTAAAATGCTGAGATCGGAACGGCAGCAACGCCTGCCTGTTCCACCATTTTCTGGCAGAACTCCACGTCATTGCCTTTGAAGCCAAGTGAGGAGAAGTCGCAGGTGACAAAGTAGGTACCTTCGCACGGCAGCACCTTAAAGCCCATGTCTTCCAGTGGTTTGGAGATCAGGTCACGCTTTGCTCTCAGGTCGTCTTCCAACGAGGTGTAATAGTCATCTTCTTTGCTCAGGCCGTAGGCGACTGCTTTTTGCAGGTTTGGCGGTGTGGTGAAGGTGATGAACTGGTGCGCTTTGGCAATTGGTTCCAACAGGTTTGGAGCGGCTGTGATGTAGCCGACTTTCCAGCCTGTCAGTGAAAACGTTTTGCCCGCAGAGCTGATGCGGATGCAGCGATCACGCATCCCCGGAAGGGTCATGAGTGGTTTGTGCTTGTCGTCGGAAAAGACGATGTGCTCGTAGACTTCATCGCAGATCGCATAACAATCAAACTCCAGGCACAGGTTTGCAATGAGTTGTAGTTCCTGCGTGGAGAAGACCTTTGCGCTTGGGTTCATTGGGTTGTTGAGCAGAATGGCCTTTGTTTTGCTGGAGAACGCCTGGCGCAGTGTCTCTTCGCGCAGCTCCCAGTTTGGCGGTGTTACCTGCACGAAGACCGGGGTGGCGCCTGCCCGTTTGACCAACGAGAGATAGCAGTCGTAAAGCGGCTCAATCAGGATGACTTCATCACCTGGCTCAACCAGCGCACAGATGCTGTCTGCCAGCGCTTCAGTGGCGCCTGAGGTGACGAGTACTTCGCTCTGCCAATCTACATCCAGATCATAGAAGCGCTTGTTGTTGTCCGCAACGGCCTGTCGCAACGCCGGGACGCCCAACATAGGCGGGTACTGGTTAGGTCCTTCCATCAAGGTGTCAGCAGCAACCTGTCTCACATCCTGCGGGCCGTCTACATCCGGAAAGCCCTGCCCCAGATTGATGGCCTGATGCTCCATTGCCAGACGCGACATGCGCTCAAATACCGTTGTTTCTATTCCGGTAAATACTGAGTTTGTCGGTTTCATCCGGGGTGCTCCTTGCCTGACACGCTTCTTCGCAGGACGACAAGCTAACGATTAGGCGGCATCCTGCAAAGTCTGCATTAGATGCATTTCCTGCGTATTTCCACATAAAGCGGTTTCATCTATTGCGGATTTTTGTGCTCAAACCGTTTCTCAGGTTTCAACGATACGCTTTGGAAATGCAGAAGCACCTGTAGCACCACATGACCCCTCATGCAGTGTTGAACCAGAGTTCCCGGAAGTCGGGATGAGCAAGGCGGTAGGCAATACCTGCGCTACTTGTTTAAAAATGTTTCTTCAGCATTGGCTA
>NZ_LCWX01000247.1:0-312 GCF_001431305.1 Pseudovibrio sp. POLY-S9 | reverse complement strand
GTCCTCACCGCGCTGATGGGCGTGTTGCTGGTTGTAAGGCGGGTTCTTAAAGGAATAATCGCGCTGCATGAAGCTGGTGGCGCGCAGCTGCTCGCGCAGGACAAAGCTGTTGCAATAAACGCCTTTGACAGCCCCGCCAACCATGGCGTTGTATTCCAGCTTAGGCTGGTCCGGCAACTGCGAGACGATCTGCGGGTTATCAATGAACTGCAGTGTATGCTGGCCGTTGGCACTATGTGTGAAGTAGTACCAGATGCCTTCTTCTGCCGTGATGCGATCTAAAAAGCTTAAGTGACTTTCCCGGTACTGCAC
>NZ_LCWX01000246.1:0-347 GCF_001431305.1 Pseudovibrio sp. POLY-S9 | reverse complement strand
AGGACAAAGCTGTTGCAATAAACGCCTTTGACCGCCCCGCCAGCCATGCTGTTATATTCTAGCTTGGGCTGGTCTGGGAGCTCGGAGACGATCTGCGGGTTATCAATAAACTGCAGCGTATGCTGGCCATTGGCACCATAGGTGAAGTAGTACCAGATGCCTTCTTCTGCCGTGATGCGATCTAAAAAGCTTAAGTGACTTTCCCGGTACTGCACGCAGTATTCGCGCGCCTCATGAGGCTCGGTCAGATCCCACTTCACATCCTCGACGCCGTGTTCTTTCAGCAGGATCTTGACGATCTCAGGTACGCTTTTCTTCTGGAAGATCCGGCAGTCAGAGCCGTGGGC
>NZ_LCWX01000245.1:10187-12891 GCF_001431305.1 Pseudovibrio sp. POLY-S9 | reverse complement strand
CCATCGGGGAAATCTGCGACCTCTACAATCCGACAGAATGCTGGAACTACTTCAAAGCCGCAGGATGCATCTCAAATTAATCTCGAAACGCTTTAGGCGCCGCCAGAGACAAGCTGGCAGCTGAACTCGACGCCTAACTCTAGCTAGCCCGCAAAGAGAACAGACCCCGCCGGTAGTGCGGGGTTGCAGTCGTGAAGCCGGGCAGGGTGCCCGCTGAATGGAGGAAGTTCTATGAGAACCAGCACAATCAGAATTGCAGCACACGACTTAACCAAGGCAGGGTTTAACGCAAATCAGCCATATGAGGCCTGTGACCTGATCGCCTACGCCCTCGACGACAAAGCCGCGGTCAAAGCGCGGGTCAATGCAGACAGTATGACACTCACGGTGGAAGTGAACACCGACCAACTTATAGACGCAGCGACAACACTGCGAGAACTTGGGCTGATTTGAGCCAGGTAGATTTTAGGATATGGATTGTACCCCGCCCTGTGCGGGGTTTGCCTTTTGGCAGGGTGGTTCAGCCAGAAGCCTGATCTGAGGCAATGGAGGCCGATACCCCTTCCGGGTCTCTAGTGAAGCCCCTTCCCGGTCTATGGGCGGGCATTAGGTGTTTTTGTTTAGGCCTAAATGTCTAAATTAATCACTCTGATCTGCTGGTTCTATCATCTTGTGAGTGTTCTTGATTTCAAAGTAATCTTTCCCAATCGTTGCAACAAACTCATTGTCCCACACATCCCAATTTGGAGGAAAACTAACTTCAGCAAGTGGATTGTGAACAAAATGCAGTGGACGAACTTTGCGGGATAAATTCCCTAGCCCGATGCGTGACCAAAGTACTCCTGAGATATGAGCAAATTGTTTGTCCATAAAAGCAGTGCGAGGAGTCACCCCGCCCGCTCGCTTTATCATAGGAGCATCTGTGTACCCTTCTTCGAGAATTTTGCCAGTTACGCGGTCAAGAGTCACATATCTGTCGCCAAGTGGGAAAAGTGACGTTAGGATTAATGGAGGATCTTCGCTAACGCATACGCTAAAGCGACTTGCACTAATTGCGATAATTCTAGTGTCCTCTGGCTGAATAACGCCTTCGGCTAAGTAACGCTCGATCTTTTGAGCCTTAGTCCAGAAGGCGCTTGTTGTTCGCAACTGGGCCTGTCTAACCGGTACAGCAATTAACTTACCGCCTTCATTGAGAGGAACTGGTCGCTCAATTTGATCTGGGCCAACTTGTCCGTCATCGGGGGCGATTGCTTCAATCCAGATTCGTCGACCATTTTCTAGTACGCATATGTCTGGTTGTCCGCCTTCTTTTTCTCGTTCAGAGACGGGTAGTAGGGTGTGCCCAGCCTCCAGTAGGCTGCATCCGATATACATTTCCCAAAATCGACCGTCCACATCGCGCGCAAATCCCTCCCTAAAATCTGGATCAGCATACGGTTCATATGTTTTCCACATGCATTCAATTAATTCGTGCATTTCTTGTTCTATGCGCGATTTAGGGGACTGAATATTCTTAAACCCAAGTTCAAGATTAGAGCCATCGATTTCGAAAATTTTGGTCATATGGCTTGCACTTTCCCTGTCTTGATAGTGTTTACGAATTAAAAGATAATCTTCTTAAAAAAGTGCGTGCAGTTACGATAACGACATGTAAGCGAAAGGTGCAATGGTCTTCATCAGAAAGACCTGGGTGGGAGCCGTCTGTGTGCAACATTTTGAAAAGGCCATGTATATAGCTCTTGCCGTTTGCATGCCACTCATTGCGATCGCTTGCGAGGAAACCAACTTTGGCTAACAATGCCCGTCTGTTTTCAGAACTGCTCATTTCTCCAGCTTCTTTTGGGCGTATATTATGTGCAATGTGATCGAAAAGACTCTCGATAAACGTACGCAACTGACTATTCGCTGCGGCCCAATCTCCTCGAGTATGCGCATCAATGGCTTGATTCAAATGACCAAGGGAGGTCAGAAACCCAAAATCAATTAACAATGAATGAACTTCATCAGCGGTTTGCGGTAGTTTTATCTGTTCGGGTAGCGCAGCTCGAAGATTAGGTTCTGAGTTATAGCATTCCCGATGAAGCACATATCCATCTCGAGCCAATCCTCTCAGAAACGATATATGTAGGGTATTTTCAGAAAACTCAGGTACCAAGCGTATTGCTTCACGGACAACTGCTTCATTTAAAGTCATTGGTCCTTCTAATGTGTCGATGCAAGCGTCTGGCTGTTTTACGACGAGCCGTCCTAACAGATCGCACTTTTTTGCTACACTGAGACTAGTTTCTGATGGAATGTCGTCCTCCAGACGGAGACGAAGAATCATTTGATTGAATTTAGCTTGAGTGTGTTTTTCTAGTAATTCGATCGCAGCAATTACGGTTGGTCGTGTGAAGGCTATCGACCTCATGGAACTCTCCCTAGATGCATGATAAAGCAAATCTATTCAAATAGTTATCACGATTCGTGAGCTAATTATAATGCACTAAGAGCTGACTGCTTGGAATTCACCGACCTCCACCAGAGGTGGAAGTTCATTTTACTTACAACAAAGAGGCCTGAGAGGCACTGCGCCTCCCAAGCCAGAATATTCCTTGAGAGGCAGAACCTCTCGGTATTCCAATGCTTTTTAGCCTTTTGAGACTTCCAGTGCGCAAGGTTCAAGCAGCTCTGAGATCTTCTCGCTACTTCCCTGCACATC
>NZ_LCWX01000245.1:0-9914 GCF_001431305.1 Pseudovibrio sp. POLY-S9 | reverse complement strand
GGTAGTTAAATGAACCACTCAGCAGAAGGCTTGTGATAACCCACTGGTGAGCGGGAGGTTCACAACCTGGCTTAGACAGGCGGGTTTATTCCCCCGCGAAGGGGTATTGTATTCACCGCCCTCCCGCCCATAAGCGAGAGCTTGCGTAAGGAGAGCTAACTCCAAACACAAATGACCGCGGTTTACGGCTACGGTGACCGCTAAGCTAAGAGGTTGTGATGCCTCAAGATGACCATGCGATGAATGACGCAAGGTGTCAATGCAAGGAAACCGAATTCCTCCACAAACCCATGGCATTAGCCGGTCCTGAGTACTGGTGGTAGGACGGGTTGGTCTATCTGCGTTGGCGACAAAGCGTGCGTTGTATCGTCAAAACAGCCGCCACAGCACGCCGGTGAGCGGTAGAACGGGTGAGCCCGACCTGAATGCAGATGGGTCGCCAGCGGAAACCTTCTGCCCGCATCCAGAGTATTTTTCTATCATCAGGCTGAGGTATGTATCGTAGCCAATCAATGGCTTCCTCCATGAGCTGAATGTCTTTGGCGCTGGGCACCGCCCGGATCTGGGTCTTGTTGTAACCATAGGCTTCATGAACATCATGGATGACCTGCGGCCAGGTGTTGCCGTCGCGCCGTGGTGTTGACCTTGGCGGGTTGGGCAAGCGCCGCAAGGTGCTGGCGGCAAGCTCCAATCGGTCGACGATCTGGGTGGTGTTCAGGGTCAAGCAAGTATCTCCTAGCTGTTGGACTGAGGCGTCACTTGCGCTTTCAAAACGCTGTGCAGCACGCGGATATGGAAGTTGCGCGCTGCCATGATGGGTTCAGCCAGGGTGATCAGTTGGCCGGGTGTGGGAGCGATCGTCTTGCAACTTCGGCGCCAAGCCTGACAGGTGGCAAAGATCACATCGGTTGGATAGCCGCCCAGATCCTGAATCCAATCCTCAATCAGCTGTGTGATGGCCTCTGGTGAGAGCCGCTTTTGGGGATAGTGGTTGAGAAGCTGACCTACAGCCAGGCTCACTGGCTTTGATCCTCCAGGCGTATTGGCCTGTGTGAGTGTGATCAGGAGCTGCTCCAGTTCCTCAATCTCCTGAGCTGTCCGCTGCGCTTGCCGTCGCTCTGGCCGAGATGCCATCAGTTGCTGCAAGAGCCTCATTCCAGGCTCTCTGCCAAACATGGGAAATGGATTTTTTACGTTTGGAGGGTTCATGGGATCGAACAGATTGCTCATGGGATTTCTCCTTGGATTGAAGGCCTGCTTGCGTCTGAGGTTTTGCCCGAAGTTGCTCACAGGCGGCGGTTTGGGGGATAGGGGGAAAAGGTTCTTTTGATGGTTCTAAATGACGGTTCAAGGGGGGCACCACGTGCCGGTTGGTAGCGGCACCACATGCCGGTTGGCGCGGCACCACGTGCCGGTTGCTGGAGGGGCCTTCCGGCACGCCATGCCGGTTGGTTGTTCCTAGTTTGATCTCCGGCAAGTTTTCTAGGGCAGGATGGTCATTTTGATCGGGGATAGGCCTGCGTTCGGCAAAGCCGGTGAGGACAAAAATATCGGACCTGCGAGAGCCATTGGCACGACGACGCTGATAGCGTGTGATGAGGCCCAGCGCTTCCAGATGGGTTAGGCAGTTGCGGAGTTTGCGCTCGCAGCAGCAGCACGCCTCCTGCAACGTGGCTTGCGATGGCCAGCACAGGCCGTACTCATCTGCAAAGTTGGCGATGGTGATGAGCACAAACTTCTCGATCGGATCGGTGATGTCGCTCCGCCCATAGGCCCAGGTGATAGCTTGAACGCTCATAGGTTTGAGATCCGGTTTTCGCGGATTTCCTTTTGCCTGAGCCAGTCGAGTACAGATTTCCGGCGATAAAACACTCGCCGTCCGGTGCGAACACAAGGCGGGCCAATGCGCATGGTCTGCCAGCGGCTCAGCGTGTCGACACAAACGCCAAGCTCTTTGGCAAGCTCCGCCCGTGTCATCCATCCATCAAGGACGGCCTTAGGCTCTGTTTGTTCAGGTTCCGGGGTAGGGATGCTCTCTTCCATGTGCTCCTCCAAAGTGGGACCGCTCGGGCCCAAACGGTTTGCGAAAAAGCTAAGCATGGAAGGTCAATAGGCACGTAGGCGTTGATGGGCGTTCAAATGCCTGGGCACCGCCTATAGAGGCAAGGCAGGCTCCTGAATAATGCAGCTCAACATGTGCAATGAAGCGCAAAAATCATCTCGCCTAGATCATGAGGGTTTGGAATATCCTATAGATATCAATGGGTAATTTTAGAGTTTCGGTCGCCACAAAACCTTTCAGTATTTCAAAAGGTTGACGCGTTGGTCAAATCAACTTTGTTGGGACAACACAATTGAGAGATTGGCCTGTTGTTAGCCGGGAAAGGTCTTAAGTTTTGCTGGTAATAACCTGACCTAAACGGCAGGCTGAATGCGAAATACATGCGGCGGCGTGTTCTTTGATGAGGCCCAATAGAAGCTGGCTGCCACAAGGCAGCTCTCAAGCAGCAGATATTAGACGCAGGCGATTTGTCTCGCGCCTCAACTTTTCTTCTTCATGATGTTCGGGTTGCGTGAGGGGAGGGAAACCAATGACGCTGCCATCAAAAGAGTATTTCACCTTAATTGAAGCTGGCGCGCGCTGGGGAGCTCAATTAGGCACCATTGCAGGTTGGGCAGAAGTTGGCCGCTTTCGCATTGTCACCAGTACGCCGCATATCGCCTGTGGTGATCGGCGGATTTTTGGCATGGTGGAGCTGTTTGGAGCAGATTTGCTCAGGATGCTGAGCACGACAGGAAAGCGCTCCCGTTGTTGTTTGGTCCAGCGTGTTATTCCGTTTCACCAAGACTGTGCTGAGCTGCTTTATGTGACCAAGCCAGAACAAGGCTTGAGGGTCCAGCCAGATGAGCTCTGGATCCCGGCCATCGATCTTTATCGCTTTGAAGAGAAGTATGGCCTTGCCCAGCGCGCTGGCAAAGGTGGGCGTGAGCCGAAATATGATTGGGAGGGAATGTGGGCACCGCTCTGCGTGCATATCTTTGCTGAGGGCGTGCCAGCTACCATGCAAGAACTGGCGAACGAAGTGCAAGCCTGGTTTATTGAGGCGTCTCCAACCGGAGAGGCGCCTGATATGAGTACCATCCGCCGCCGTATTCGCCCCATTTGGGAGGCACTAAAGAAGGAGCGGGAGGATTAGAGGGAGGTGCAGGCGTGTTGGGGGCAGGCGATGCAGCAACCTGCTGCGCCTGTTGGGATGGTTTTTGTTTCACATACTCCGCCACCGCATTGACGCTATCACGCAGTGGAGATTCCATTAGATGGGCATAGCGTTGTGTAGTGCTCATCTGAGTATGACCTAAGAGCCTGCCGATGACTTCGAGCGAGGCACCGCCTGACACAAGAAGAGACGCAAACGTATGGCGCAGGTCATGAATGCGCACATCGGAGATTCCTGCTTCCTTTAAGATGCTCTGCCAATACCGACGCATTTCATGAATGGGTCTGCCAGTGCCATCACCAGGAAACAGCCAGGGGCAGTCCTCAGGCACAAGTTCTAACCGCCGTCTCACTAGGCCAGCCACTTCTGCGGAAATAGGCAGGCGATGGGTGCGCTTTTGTTTGGTTGTTGTGGCAGGCTTAAACCACGTGAGCAGTTCAAGATTGAAGTGTTCAAAGCGAGCATGGCGCACTTCTCCAAGGCGGGCGCCAGTTAGCAAGCACAGGCGGATTACATCTGCTCCGCGCTTGTCTTCGCTGTTCTCCAGCGCTTCTGAGAGACGGTTGATCTCGTCAAAGGACAGAAACCGCTCACGGGCATTTTCAGGGCGTTTGTGAAACCCTTGAGCGGGGTTATCAGAGCGCATCTTCCATTGAACCGACAGATTAAACATCTTGCGCAGGATCTCACCAAGCCGATTGGCGCGTATTGGTGTCGGGCAAGGGGCAGATCTGCGCAGTAGTTTCTTGGCAGGACGATGGCGTCCAGCAGCCATCTCACGCAAGAGCTTATTGACGTCTGCTGGAGAGATCTCGCGCACCAACCGATTGCGCCACTGTGGCAAAACCAACTTGGTTAGCATGGATATCTGGTCAGAGCGGTTCCGGGCGGCAAGCTTGGGCAGATGCTCGTCGATATAGCGCTCAACCAAATCGCTTATACGGGGCACAACACGTTCTGCTTCGCGGTTGCCCAGCGGGTCGCACTCCATCTCAATCTCGCGGCGGATGGTTTTGGCGCGTTCTCGTGCGGCTACTACGCTCCATGCGGGCCACATGCCAATGGTATAACGACGTTGGCGGCCATTGACACGGTAGGAAAGATTGAACGCCTTGGAACCAGATTTATAGATCACCAGCGCAAAACCCAAGACCTCAGTGTCAAACACTTGATACTGGCGCACGGTGGGCTTTGCAGCGCGCGCTACCTTTTCTGTAAGGCGTTGACGACTAGGCACAATACACTCCCCCTCACATAACATCCAAGTAATGCGTAGTGTGCCAGCTCTTGCAAGATCAAAGTCTCGTGGTGTGGCACGTGTACTCGTGGAGAAGCCTAAAAGCAGCAGCCTCTGGGCGTATAGGCGTTGATGGGCGTTGGGAGGCGTTGAATACAAAATAGGAGCGAAAGTAGGTTGGAGGTTCTCTGTATCAGTTACTGGGAGATGATGTTTTGATAAAAAAAAGAGCCCAAACTATCCGATGCTGCTTCTTGCGTGAATGACAGCTAACAGACAGGTGGCTAATTGGTTCCGCACGAGATCAGGAGGCGTGGGGCTCGAACACAAGAAAACTAGCGAATGGAACTGCTTTCACGGCCCCGTCAGAGAACCTACTTCTCTACGCCCTTGGTTTGTCTAAGCGCGCATTGCGCATACTTAGACGCAAACAGTTCGGCTCAATACTTGATGATGAAATTAATATACTGGCGCCAATAATTGATGGCTCGGACAAGTATTTACTCACCACGCATCAAATTGCAGCTGTAGTGGAATCAGACAGGCTTAGACGGATAGTAAAATGACACGTTTTCCAAAAAGTAAATAAGCTGTTTGACCGGCTATTTTCAATTTTTCGCTCTAGTTGGTTTTTGGGTAAGTGCTGAACCAGCTGATGTTTTAGAAGTTTTGCTGGATTTTCTACTACGTAATGTTTTGGATGCTGCCGTTGCGGCTTTTGCAGAAGTAACTCGACTAGGCTTTTTGGTTTGAGAAAGTGCTGAACCCGCTGCAGACTTTGCACTCTTACTTGAAGTTTTGCTCCTCAAAACTTTTGAAGCTGCTGATGCAGCGCGCTTGCTTGTAACTTCACTTCTAGCCATTTTATTGTTCCTCTATCTGTTGTCTTATTTCACGTCCAATTTCAACTGGTGATGCATCGTTTAAAACAAAGAAAGCCACAACAGTGAGAAGGGCTGCAAATAATAGCGCACTTATAAAACCTCCTGCCAAATTAACGCCAAACTGAGGCCAAAACGCCTTTAAGTCACGAATCTCACCAACCACTATTCCTTCTTCGATACTTCGCTGATGATCCACCAAATAGGATTCAACTACTTCATTAGAATATACATTAAGCACATTCTCTGCGGTACCTTTGGCTCTCAATAAAACACTTTCAGATTGCTGTTCATACCATTCTCTAATTTCTTCTGGTCCCGGCAAACCAGCATTATTAGATTCTTGATGCCTCATCCACTCTACCCGCTGTTCTTCAATCACAGCAAAAGCAACCAACCCCAATATCCAACTCTCATCTGAGTCATCAACCAATTCTCTATATATTTCTTCTGGACCTGAAAATTTGGCCATGAATCGAATCCCCAATTAATTTTTTTGTACTGCATGGTCTAAAGAAGTGGTTACAGATAGTTGGACCCTTAGTTAAGACAGGCGAAGTTATATTAACTGACTTTTAACCGACATTCCCCATGCAGAAAGTCCTCCGGTCTACATGGCAGATGTTTTACGTATGGATCAAGCCTCTCGGGCAAGCTGTGCCGGTGTTCGGGGATTTGTCGCACGAACTGAGCGAGCCTTCTGGCCTTGGCGGCGGAGTTGATCCGGCTCTTGGTCTGATCGCCACCTACTTGGGCAGACTTGTCAAGCCACCTTCCTTCAAGTTTTCCAGCATGACGGCGATTGAACAGAGTGCCACTGACCGTGACGTAATAGGCACGTTCGGTATTGAAGCTAATACCGAAATCAGCCATCTGCACAGCCACAACGAATGACCGCTTTGTCCGCACATTGTTCTGGGAAGCATTCTACGTTTGCTGCAAAACTGGTCCTCAACTTGCGATGTATAAAAGTTATACTCAAAGCATCCGCAAGCGGGTTGTTATTGCAGCCGTGATGCTGTGGTGCAGGGCCACTGGGAAGTCCTGAGGCAGAATGCTCTCAACTTGGGAGATCGCTTTGTCCGCCGATGCCTTGATCTCATCAATTGCCTTTGTGGCAAGGTTTGTCGGTACACCTGCTCGTTCTGCTGTTTGGAGAAAGTGTCGTGCAGCTATCTGATCAAACCTGTAGTGGTTGGCGTTACCGACTGACATGGCAAGCTTCATCTGTCTGCGGTTGAGTACGCCCTGATCCAAAGCTGGCTGCGCACTTAAGACGTCATAAATTGGAGTGAGGCGGTAGCGGCCTTGTGGGCTTAAGAAAACACTGAAGTTTTTTGCGTGCCCGTCAGTTGCACCAATCAGCCAAAATATGATCTGGGCCTTTAGAACTGTAGTGATGTCCTGCTCTGGTTTATCGCTTCCCTTCAGGACCTCAAGTATGTCGTGTAGGGCAGGGCCACCTTCATTTTGGTATTTCAGTGTTGGGGGCACGGATCGTATCTGGCAGAAGTCTTCTTGCGGCAAGCGTAGCAGGCGTCCATCTTTTGCCCAGAGTCGGTCAAAGCGCTCAATCACAAGGGCTTTAGTCTCGCCAAAACACATCATTTCCACCTGAGCGACGTCCAGACCAAATGCCTGCAGCAGCTGCAGGCAATACCATTCATTCTCCACGCTGTTGGTTAAGTCTAAACCACCGGGCAGGTGCCCAATCTGTGTTTTGAAGATATGTGTCGTCGGCGTTGTTCTATGTGGTCTCTTCCAGGTACTGTCGTGAAAGAGAAGCGCGGTCTTTTCTTGTGCTCCTGCGATAGAGATGCGGAAGTCTTGCCCGTTGTCTATCCCTAAAGGCGCGCGCTTGAGGTTAAGCAGCGTTGCTTCCATCTCAGGAACGCTGAGAGCTTCGCCTGTAATCTCAAAGCTATTTTCAGGCAGCTCTGTACCAACTGGTAAAAACTGTAGGGCCCCAACACAGTCCCGTCCGATTTTGGAGAGAAGGCTGAAAGCATCTGTGCCCCGCGCGCCCACTTGCTCGGCGACCAGCTGCTTAAGATCTGCGGAATCTGGCAGGAGATTCTCAAAGACAGCGGATACTGGTTCGCCAACATAGCGATCTTGTCGTAGCGGCAATGATAGGGAAACAGGGATCGCCCGATCTAGCTTGAGCCACTCAGCAGCATAAGCAAATGAAATTGTTCCTGAGCGTTCCTTCGTCAGCTGCCCGATATGGCGGTTATTTAGAAAAATTTGGAGAGCAACATGGGCTGGTCTTCGTCCCATCAGAACAAATCCTCAATTTCGCTATGACTGCTTTGCTTGCGGTTTTGGATTGCTAGGTCCAATTGCAGCACGGAAAGAACGAGAAGAAGGTTCTCTAGCTTTATGCCTGGGTTGCCTGTTTCGAGAAGCGAGATCGAAGCTTGACGCGTCCCGCATTTCTCAGCAAGGTCGGATTGGCTGAGACCAAGCTCTTTGCGGCGTTCACGGATATAGGTTCCGAGCAGTTTAGGGGTGCGGATAAGCGTCAACATGAGCTCACTATACGAAATAACGAATAATGGGTCAATATACTATAAATCGCATAATAAATACTTATGCGGTGTAGCGCTTAATAGGAGCAGCGAAATGTGCAAAGGGTTTGGGGAGGTCTGGCAGCTTCTTCCTGCATTGTAGGTTGCAAGTGCATTATTGAGAGCGCAACAATGCAGGCTAAAGAGTAGACGAAGGCCTTTCCTACGGGTATGGCAGAGGCCCGGCAAAGTTTCACGTCAACACCACGTCAACCGCCGTACGCATTTTGAGCTGTACATGGTGCCGTTTGATGTTGTATAGTTCGTTAAAGTTTTATGAGAGTTGCTAAGCGGTATCAGTCGCTTGTGAGCTAAGTTATTGAAAAGTAATTTATAGTAGAATTTGCTATATTAGAGGCTCATAACCTGAAGGTCGTAAGTTCAAATCTTACCCCCGCAACCAAATTATGATCGTAAGATCAACAGCATAACAAAAGCCCTGAACCTCTGGTTCAGGGCTTTTTGCGTTCGCGTCAACACCACGTCAACATTCAAGGCAGTCGGGAGACGCTTGATGAGAAGAGATGACTAGCAAAATACGTCAAGTTCCCCTAACGCTCTGTGGCGAGACGTGGATTTTAGTCTGGTTGTGAAATGCATAAATTGCACGCACGTTCTGATGCCAATTGGGCTTTCATTAGTAAGCGTAGCTGACAAGCTAAGCGCTCGCCTGAGTATCAGTGGTCTCGGCAATAGAGACTAAGCCGACCCCTGGCTGCAGCGCAGAAATCCAGGTCAGCATCCAAGCCATTACTGTGGTGGTGGGCCAACTGTGGGAATTCGAGCAGATCCTCCAAGGGTTGATGCTGTTTGCATAAAAGATATTCTGAGAACCTTATTGGATCGCTCGAGCACAGATTGATGCATCCGCCCGAGTAGGTTGCAAAGAGCCCAAAGCAATAGATGCTGCAACGAGTATGAATGACGGCTGTTGCGCGCTTGACGCTGAAACTAATCGCGTCATAGCTTGGAGGGCGGCTGATCATAGTTGCTCGGCATGTTCTAAGTTAGGAATAGCAAGGCTCGATACTCAAGGTCGATACATCCAGCTAGGAACAAGGGCTGGTTTCAAGTGCAACCACAAGCGACAAAGTATAACTCCCAAAACCGTGAGCGTGTTCTGCGCTATTTCTCCCAATCTCATTTGCGGTAATTTAATGCATGCAAGAATTCTGGACTGATTTACTTAATGGGGAACATTACGCGGTTCTGTCTGCGTGTATTGCCTATGCTTTGCTCATGGGGATCGTTAGCATCACCGCATGTTTTCGCATACGCCGCTGGCCTCATACGATTGGAAAACTCACGGAAGATGGGGTTTCAAGCATTGGAAGCTCTGATGAGAGAATGCACACGGCACGCGTGAGGTATGAATATTCTGTCAACGACATATCCTATACCGGCAAGCGGTTAAGTCCGTTCATTATTAGGGCCACTGGAACCAGAATGGCTGAGTGGCAGAAGGGTGGTATTCAAAAGCATGAAGGCGACTGTGTTACTGTATTCTACAACCCTGCTCTGCCCCACAAATCCTACCTAATAGTACCCACATGGACCGGAGTTGCAGGGGTATTTCTGCTCGTCGCGATTCCGGTGTTTCTAATTTGGTTCTCTATTTAACGTCGACGCACATTAAGTCGGGCGACGACGTTTTGAGTCGCACAATTTAATTGCAGTGAGAAGAGCTATCAGAAGCTCTGTGCAATAGGAAAGAGGCACATTGTGGAGTTATATTTCTATAACCAATCCTATATCCTTTATTTGACGCAAAAGCCGCTCTCACAGAGGTTCCCAAAAAATGACTTCAACAGAACCCCGATCATACGGCTCAACGTTTTGGGGGAGGTCCTTCGCACTCTTCGCTGGGATTTTTGGGGTGCTGACTCTGATTTCCGGTGGGAGCGTCTTATTTGGGCCACAAGCATGCGTAATCGGGCTCGTCCTTCACGAGAGGTCAGCTCCTGTTAAGATCGCAGCATATTGCTGCGAGGATGGGAGAGCACCATGG
>NZ_LCWX01000244.1:0-618 GCF_001431305.1 Pseudovibrio sp. POLY-S9 | reverse complement strand
GGCACTATGTGTGAAGTAGTACCAGATGCCTTCTTCTGCCGTGATGCGATCTAAAAAGCTTAAGTGACTTTCCCGGTACTGCACGCAGTATTCGCGGGCCTCATGAGACTCGGTCAGATCCCACTTCACATCCTCTACGCCGTGTTCTTTCAGCAGGATCTTAACGATCTCGGGCACGCTTTTCTTCTGGAAGATCCGGCAGTCCGAGCCATGGGCCAGCCGGTGCAAACTGGGCAGCAGGGTGAGCGAGTAACTGGTGCGGTGATGGCCTTCATTGCCGCGGGCAATCTCGGCAATCACTCCGGAGAGATGGCGCAGGCCCTCGTATTTATGATGAATGGTCAGCGTGGCGGGCGTATCCAGCAGGCTATGCAAGTCCAGCGCATTGTCGGGGCTGGCCAGCTCAATCTGGATCTGTGTGAGCCCGTTAAGGCGCTCTGTTGCCGAGAACCCGGTGACCAGCAACTCCGCGTTGGGCTGCGCAGGAGCGGCAAAGGTGAAGGCCAGATCTTGTTGTTGAAAGAGCTGCGGGATTTGGACAATAGCATTCATAACAAACTCACTGGCAAAAGAAAAAACAAAGGATCTATAAGAATTAGGAGTGATCTGGCGAACTTA
>NZ_LCWX01000243.1:209296-227175 GCF_001431305.1 Pseudovibrio sp. POLY-S9 | reverse complement strand
GTGCAGTATCGCGAATGTGCTCTCCGCGCATTAATCAAACTGCCATCCGCTGCATAGATCCCTTTTTGTGTCACCGCATCTGCATTCCTTGCCACATCTACTCCGTTGGCGTTGATAACGGCACCACGCCAGGCATACACAGCAAACGCCCCAGCATCTCGCGCAGACGCATCATTGCAAGATAGGAATGAAGCTTCCTCTGCTCGAATATTGTGCCGTTTACACCCTTTTGCTTTCCCGGAATTAAAGTAGACCGTCGATCCCATAGACGAAGAAATGCCATATCTTTCTGAGTAGCTCACATCCGCTCCAGCCGCGATCCCAATCGATCCCCTACGAACAGTAATACCGGTGGCATCGACACTTGATGCAGTAGATCCGTTAGATCCCGCGTATGTGAAGACCGCGTCAACAGCAACTAACCGGCTTCCAAGATTTGCATAGGCGCCGGTGTAGCCGGCTCTCTTGATCCCGCAGCCCGCAGAAACAACCATCTGAGATTGCGTAAGAATTATACCGCGACCACCGTTACCATTTGCATCAATCAAGCATTCGAGGCGGGGCATAAATGCGTCTTTACCAACGAACAGATCCACGTCATCACCTAAAGCCGATGAAACAGGCACTTCATCATCTTCTGAAGCAATAACGAAGCCTCGAAAATCCCCTCCGTAATTCTTCGTCGCTGAACTGATCACATATCCAGCTTCAATCATCAGCGTAATGCTTTGCCCCTCAACCAGCTTAGATCTCCCAAGCTTATTTAACGCAGTTTGTAAGTCGGGAAAGTCTGTTGGAATCCCCACAATCAAGGGCTTAGCCACAAAGAGGGGGCGCCCGCTCAGGAAAATAGGGTCGTCAGCTGTCAGATCAATTTCACCCAACTCAAACTTGAGTGGCGAATGATTGTCTTCTCCAGATTTTCGAGACCAGCGTACCCTGCCATTCTTACCGTCGTAATAAGAACGAGCCAAAGACCCGTCATCATACTCCGCATTATAAGGCCCCATAGTTTGGTAGCCAGTTGTATGATTTAGGCTTCCATCAAATGATTGAGCAGCAAAGGGACCAGCGACACCCTCCTTATCAGCTTTATCTTTGAGAGCATCCAGTCCCGCAATCTTCTCGCCCAGCTCTTTCGCAAGCTTGACTTCGGTCACAGCACCGTCGGGTACAGTGCCTTCAGCCACATCCTGAACCAGCTTCTCAGCCCTTGCCGCATTCGCCTGCGCATTCTCAATTGCATCAAAAGCAGGCCCTGCTACCGGGTCTCCCTCTTGATTAAATCCAGATACCCTTCCCGCTCGCTCAGCCGCGGGAGGGAGTGCTGAATTGCGCACCTCATCATCTGGCTGGTAGAATGACCTTTCCTTAAGACAACAAACCTCTCGGAAAAGCTCTTGTAACACCAGTCCAACTTTCGAGAGCTCATCTTCAAGAGCACTTAAAGAAAGGCCTAACCCTTTATTCAAACCAACAGTGCGTTCATGCAACCGCTGCCCACTCACCCGAAATTGGTGCTTGTTTGGATAAACTTGGTCAAACGCGATAGAAAACTTACTCGGAAAACTTTGAGAAGATTGCACCGTTGCCGAAACAGTAGTCCATGGCTGATTTGCGCCACTACGCACTTCAATAACGACATCAGCGTGGTCAAATATTACAAAGTTAAACGGGCCATATATCTTACTTACACCATCGAATTCAAGCACATCCGTGCACCTGGTTTCACGTGGTGTAGGAGTGAACTGAGGCATGACTATCTCCAATACAATTGGAGCAATCATGCCCTCTCTAGGATCTGGTTAAGTGGTTACTCCGGCGCTGGAGCCACGACAGGTGCGCGAGCTGGCTCAGCAACACCTGGTTCCCACCAATATTCCTGCCCAGTGCGCTTCTCTAAATTGCGTTGGGTTTGCAGAAAGCTTCTATGCGCTTCCGGATCCACCATCCATTGCAGTTGATCCAAGACCAAACGGCGATAAGCACCACGCGTTGCCCACCAACTCGACGCTACCGGTGTGTATCTGCCTGCAAACTTCACGGCTTCACGACCAACCCGTGCTTTATCTCCTCTCAAAGCCTCCATGGCGTTCCCAACAGTTAGGCCAAGCAGGTCCGAAGTGAAATTAACGGAGGGACCAACCATCGTTCCAGCAACACCACCGCCAAAGCGGTTTGTTGTTGCCCCAGCAAAGTCACCAAGTAATCCAAAACCACCACCTTTAAACATAGCTCGCAACCAAAACTGCTTGTTATTAAGGCTCATATCCTCCAAGTCTTTACCATCCATCAGGCTCATGATCTGATTTGCAATAGCTCCGCCGATTGTTAACCCGATCGCCAGTTGTGCAAAATAGGCTTGCGGAGAGAACCGGCCTGAACTGTCGATAGCCCCAAGCCTGGTCATTGCCTCCAGCTGCAATGTTGTAAGTGATAAACCAAAGCTTTTGAACTGCAGGCCGGCATCAGCGAACTCACCAAGAAACGTGCCCCGTTCTGCGGTCCCTGTAATGAATGATCTGGCATTGGGAGTGCCAGAAGGAACGGCGCGTTCAGTCCAGCTTGAGATGAGCTCAGCATACTTTTCAGCAACGCCCCTGTGCGGCACACGCTCACCATCGGCCAAATCCTTAAGTCGTCCCTGAGTTTCCAAGATGGAAGAAGGCGTTATGAACCCGGCATCATCTACAGATCCACGCATGACATTCCAGTCATCAGCTGTAATCCCAAAACCTTCCATTGAGGCCCGAAGTCGCTCATTGAGCTGTTCAAAAGAACTATCTGCTACATCAGCAAGTGCAGCATGCCAGGAACGGGCATGGGCAAGTTTCCGGCCAGTCGTTAAAGGCTTCAATCCAAAAGCCATCATCGACCGATCAACAAGATATTGCGACCAGTTTGAGCCCAACACCAAACCCGCAAAACGAGCTTCACCATCCATAATGTGGAGATACTCATCCCAGATTGCGCCATCACGCATAATCTCTCGTCGGCTCTTGGAACTGATGTTCTTCAGCAGGCCGCCAACCATATCCATTGCAGGAAGACCGGCGAGCTTCTTTGCCATGCGTTCAACAAATGGATCTGTAGCTGCTGCAGTGATTGCAGCACTTCCAAGCAGAGATGAATTGAGAATGTTTTTTACATTTGCTGTGGCATTAGCAATGCCTGAGGCAGTCACTGGACGCCCTCTCAAGTGAGCATAGAGCCCACGCAAACGCCAATCTGCATAAGATCCCGGAGAGGTGCCACGCGCCCAACGTCCAAGACTGGATGCCTCTTTGGCTAAGGACGGTTGCCCCACATCACTCTTGGCAATTTCATGACGCACATTCTGAACGATCCATTCCATCATGGCATTAGGGTTAGGCCCCAACTGCTCCATGGCGGCAATATCTTTTGCCATAGAGTTGATATGTTCGAAAATGGTTTGGATCACATCTCCAGACCCGAACTCATCATTATATGCCTTCCAGGCACTCGCCGACTTCGCAACCAGGATCCGGTGATCTTGCCTTTGACTGGCAAGCACACCGTTACCCTTCACCTTCATGCTTGGAGACATGTGCGCCCAACCATCGGTTGTCACCTGGTCAAACATGCGATCAAGAAAACGATCCGCTCCCGCATCTCCGATCGGCTCGCCAGTGAGCGGATTGATGGACCTATCAAAATCAAAAGCTTCTTTCGCACGCTTCATCCACGTTGCTTTAGCCTCAATCGTAGTTGCCCCTGCTTTCCGGATCTTCAGCCCATCGTGAATATGAGGCATACCAAAACCATCTAGCTTGGCTATGGAGCCACCTGCAGCATTGAACCGTTGACGTAAAACCTCAAAGACTTCTGAGATCCCTTGGGCCAATCCTGCGGCAACTTCATTACCACTTGTCTCCCCGTGCAGATCTCTAACCAGATCCTCGGCATCAGCACGGTTTTTCCGGACACCTGTCAACGTAGATCTGCGGAAATGCCACATCGCGTCATTAAGCTGCCCTTGAACCAGCATCACTATGGCTTCACTTCGACCTCGGATAGAGGAGTACCCGCGATAACCATAATGGCTCAGAACGCCCATAGCAGCTTCATAGACGTCCCTTTCACCTTTCTTGTTCCGATAGCCCTGCAGATCCTGCTTCAATCGCTGGCGGGCACTTTCTGACAATCTAGCGCGGCGTTTCTTCTCAATAGCCTGCATGCGCAACTCTTTCTCAAGAGCCTCACGCGCTGCTTGACTAGCCTGGTCATCCCCCAAGGCCAATCGCGCTTCTGCAAACCGTGTATCAAACTCGTCTGATAGGTGCTGCGCTTCTTCCCGTGAGATCACACCTTGATCCACCGCAGAAATAAGACATTCTTTAAAAGGCATAATTCTAATCCTTACAGGAAGCTACGAGATCAGCAGCAAGTTCATCTCTATCAGCGCGCGCATCCAGATCATCAACGCGAGTGAAACGTGCATTCCCATCTTCGTCAAGACCATCCGGAAGCATGTCCCACATTGAACCCTGCCTAGCCTCTTCCAGCTCAGCGAGAGACGGTTCCAGATCCTCGGCAACCTTTGCTGCCTCTGGACTTCCAGGTTCAACGCTTGTTGCCGGTTTAAGCTCTGGCTGCGGCGGATCCAACAGTCGGCTTAAACCACCCTGCTCAATCATATCGCGAACCTGAGAGACAAACTCACGAGCCGGTTTGCCAGGCTTACCTCCGTCAGCAACAACACGTGCAGCCTCAGTTAACGC
Organism: Pseudovibrio sp. POLY-S9; assembly: GCF_001431305.1. Lineage (NCBI taxonomy): Bacteria > Pseudomonadati > Pseudomonadota > Alphaproteobacteria > Hyphomicrobiales > Stappiaceae > Pseudovibrio > Pseudovibrio sp. POLY-S9. The sequence goes on along the minus strand of NZ_LCWX01000243.1, from coordinate 222,433 downwards.
ATCTGAGACAGGCCCCCGACTGCGAGCCATCCTGTCCAACAGCTCCGTAATCATCTCAGCGTTTACTGCCTTAGCCTTGTTCCCCAGGCTATCCAGCTGATTGCCCGCCGCTTCGATAATGTCTGCATTATCGGCAAGAACACCAAACAGCTTGCTATCGCTCTTCAGTGCCTTCAATGCTGCATCAAGCACCTTGACACGCTCCGCCATCAAGGTTCGCTCCATTTGGAATGACCCAAACATATCGTTCTGCAGCTCTACCGTTCGCCCAGAAGCTAGACTTTCACCAATGAGCAGACGTGCCTGGCGGTCAGTTTCCGGCTTAAACATCGCTACATCTTGCAGAACACTGGAGTGTAAGGCAGGATCTGCTACCAGCTCTCCAACAAGAGATGCATGATTTTCTGCCACAACTCCATTGACGACCTGCCCCCATGCATCATCAGAAAGTCGAGCAAGTCCGATTGCCTTACGCATCATCGGCCCGGAAACCGGCAAAGACCCATCTAGCAAATCAGGACGATCACGAAGGATCCGCGCAGCATCTATTGGCGTTCCAGATCCTTCCTGCATGTTCTTCTTTGCAGCAAGAGCTCGAACGTCCTGGACGGTCCACCCGTCAGTTTCACGATAAACATATCCATCAAGGGCGACACCTTCTGCACCATCTGATTGCAGACGCTTGGCAAGTCCTAACCGTTGATGGCCATCAGCCACAAATCTTTGACCATTCGCCCGCTCATGAACGAAGATCTTTCCACTTGCGGTAGGATCCCATGTCTTCACATCCCGAAGTCGATCAGTAACCCCTTCAGCATCGCCGCCACCTTTGTATTGATACGCCGCTGCATCAGTCGCTAGCGTAGCAGGATCCATTTGTTCGAAAGAAACCGGCTTATCAGCAAGGCGAACTGCCCCCTGTTTGGGAGTACCTTTTACTTCCAACAGAACTTGATCCAGGTCTGGAGCTCGTTCTGGAGCCAGAACAGAACCGGCAACGGGTTCTCCCTCGCCTACTGCGCTACGCAGGGCATCATCAGCAAGGCGCCCCTGCTCATTTGGAGCCACCCCTGCAGGCGCGCCATCAAAAGCCGCACGCTCATCATCGGCAGCCTCCATTGCAGCATCAAACGCACGGCTATCAGCTGCTTCAACATCGACACCTGCTGCCTCCGCAAGCTCATCCAGATCACCAGGTTGCGGATCTCCGGACGTTGCACGCTGCGCAGCACGACGCACCGCAGGGCTAGAGTTCCTCATCGCGCGAAAGATTTCAGCACCCCCACCAAACACCCCACCAAAGACACCACCGAGTGCTGCAGCAAACGCCACGTGCTCTGCCCCTTCTGCGAACCCAGACTGCAACCCGGCCTCTGCACGCCCCGCCTGAGCAAGAGGCTGCAAAGCCGCTTCGACACCAGCATTGATACCGGCGTTCGCAAGGACGCTATAAAGGATCCTGCCCCCAACTGTTTTTGCAGCTTGTCCAGTCGGGCCACCAACAAACATTGTTCCAGCTTGAAAAGGATCTCGCAGATATCCCTTAGAGCTTCCAAGAAACCCAATGACACCTTCAGACAAAGAACCATCACCATTACGGTCTAGCTGCTCTTGCTGTGCGACTACATCCCGACCAATCTGCGCCGCTTCTTCATCCATTGCATAATCAGACCGGATCTGGTCGGCCTTGTCTGGAAACTGCTCTTCCAGATCAACCAACCGCTCCTGAAACAAGCGTTTTCGGGTATCATAGATCCCTTCGCCTGGAAGGCGTGCTTGCAACTCCTTTAGGGTTGCATACCGCCCAACATCACTGGGATCTTCCAGCTCAACTCCGGTCGCCTCTTTGACTGCCTCAATACGGTTCTTATAGGCTCGCCGCTTGCGCTCTGCTGCGTTTGTCGCATTCTGAGTAAGTGTCTGAGCATCGTCTGCAGCCTGATAAACTTGCGAATAATGCTCGTCTTTCGCTTGAAAACGTTCATTTGCATAGTCGCGATACTCAGCCAGAGAGCGAGGAGCAGCCCGAACGAAACTTTCATCAAAACGCCCCTTGGCTTTTGAAAGGAACAATTGCATTTAGCTTACTCCTTGAAAGCTGCAGGCACACGCAACTGCAGCTGCGGCAAGGCTTCAACATCCAACACAAACGGACGTCCGTCACTACCACGATACCAACGCGGTTGATCACTCTCCGGATCACCTGCAGCAAAGCGGAACCCACCTTCTGTCGCTACAAGCATTGCTCCTTTCAGCTCAGCTGCTGAATAAGGACGCCCATCGCCATCAACTGGTTTCACTTCAAGAGCTTCAAGATCTTTATCAGTGATCGCAGAAATCACATCCTGTAGTTTGTCAGCGCGGATTGAAGGCGGAACAAGCACTCGGCGCTCAGACCAGAACAGGCCGGGATCGTAGTTGGCAAATCCCCCATACTGCAGGCCGTTTTCAAAAGTACCACCAGCTGCTTCATGCAAAGCCTGTTGGAACACAGGCAAAGCATCATCTGATTTTGGATCGATGTTGAACGCTTCCAGACGCACACGGGCAATATTTGCAGCGGTATCAGACAATCGGAATGCCTCTACTGGATGCAAGGTCAATGCAGATCCAAACATAGTTGCAGCTTGCGTTCTCATGGTATCTTCTGGAGGGGCTTTGCGCATCTTGCCGTCATCGCCTTTACGGCTTCCAATGATCGCATCCATAGCAGCTTGAGAGTTTCCAGATACAGCCATGATAGCACCGGCTTGAGCAATAGGGCGCGCCTCCTTGCCAAGCTCACGCAACAACTTCGGAGCATCTACTCCAGCGGCTTCAACAAGCCCGCCGGCAATATCAAGCCCTGCAGCTGGATCCTCATCAAGTTGCGCCAGGATCTGCGCAGCCTCACCTGGTCGAATGTAACGAGGCTGAACACCAAAATGCTCAGCAACTAGTTTTGCTTCATCAATGCGATCTTCAAAAGCAATCTTTACCCCTTCCATGCTCGCATCAACGCCCACGGGCAGCGAGGCTGCAACAGGAATAATCCCAAACCGCTCAGCAACACCGATCGGATCCACAACCAACTCCTTACGATGCAAAGCAATGAGCTCACGCGAAAACGCGATATCTTCTGCTAAAGGCGTTGCAGATCCATCTCCTTTCAGGATCTCTTCAAGATCACTTTCAACCTCTGAGATTGCCCTGGAACGAATGGCATTAGCAACGCGCATACGAGCAAATGTAGATTGCGAAATCTTCTCACCTTTGGGAGCTGTCTCTGCATCCAGCTTAAACCGCGCAATCTCATCTTCAGCAACAGTTTCACCACGGCTCATACGAAAAACAAGCTCATCTGATCTCTTCTGCAGACCACTATCAGCTTTCTTGTCTTCGATTTCCTTCGCCTTACTGCGGGCTTTCAACTCCCCTATGAGCACGTTGAACCCGTCACCATCAAGACCCTTGAGTTTGCCAGCGGCGTAATCCTCACGCAGATCTTCTTTCATCTGGTCGAGCTCGGACGAGCTCTTACCTTCCATTTGACGACCATAGAACCCCACCATCATCCGGCTGCGACTGGCTGATTTCGCTTCTGCCGCTTTTGCAGGTGTCATCAAGTTGCGGACAACAGCACTCTCATAGTGAGCCTCAATGGACTGCTGTTGATCCTCAAGGGCAACCAAAGCTTCTTCGGTGTTATCTGGATCCATACCAGCAACAGTGCGGGATTTTTGCTCTTCCAGTTGCTCAGTCCGGCTCAAGAAATCCGCCTGATCAGTTTCAAGCTGGCGGGTTTCTGCCCGTTTATTGGCTTTGCTGATGTAGCCAACCGCACCGCTATCAAACGCTGCTGAGTACTCCGGCGCAATCTCATCAAAGATGTGCTCGCGCATATGAGCCGTCTTTAGTTCACCCATAGCTTTTTGAAGCATCGCAGGATCATCTTTGTATGCCTCGTAGACCCGCTCTTGTTCCTGGCGCAGCGTTGCATCCAGTTGCTCAAGATAGGTCCGCGTGCCGGCCACATCATAAGCGCGGCCTCGGATAGTGTCGGAACCTGTAGGACGGAAACCACCAGCTGAAGCGACACGCACTGGCGCGCCAGCATCAACGGGGGTTGCTCTTACAGGGCCAACAGAAGCAGCGGACGGTGTTGACGCACCACCTCCACCAACGAGCCCTTGCGCATAAGCCAGACGGTTTTTGTAACCATGCCCAGCAGATGGATTAGCAACCGTGTATCCTTGGGGACGCTCATAGTGCATGAACGCTGTCACTGCATCCTGCAGGTTGCTCGCGTTTTGAAGACCTTGCCAGGCGCGCCCTTCACTCCCCTGTAGCTCGGTCATCATAAAATCAAGCTGCGTTTCCATATCCTGCCAGTCGCGCCCACCTTTCTTTGCAAAGGCTCGCAGGTTTGCGGCACGATCACCACGCCATTGAAAAACACCAAAGGCTGTCCCGTTGTCACCAACTGCCTGAGTGTTAAACGCCGACTCCTGCATACCATGACCGGCAATAGCCGATGCCTGGAACGACTTCAGGCCATGCTTTGAAATCAAGTAATCTCGGGCCTTGGCAGCACTATCATTCGAGTCCTGAGTTGAAACTCGAATACCTGCAGGTGGTTTGGATCCGGAGCCCGAGTAATCCAGTTTCGGTGCAGCCGCAACTGCATCCATGCGGCCCTGGCGGCGACCGTCCAGCTCAGCTGCCCTGTCAGCCTGCCCGCCGAACTGCTCAGAAAGGCGAGCAAAACCAGCAGCTACTTTTCGCTCCAGGTCGCCACCAGAACGCGCAACAGCCAAAAGCCCACGCTGATGTGGGGCCGCTTGGAACTTTCGGTAAGACACTGGAGATTTTCTACGGTTCGACATAGTTACCCCCTTTGAGCTATAGAGCTGATCACGCCAACGCCGGACGTGAGTGCGCTCATGACGCCAGCTGATCGGGCACGACGCGCACGCAACTTATAGTTCTTAGCCTTCTCATCTAACCGTAGTGTGTTCGATGACTGCGTTGCATTATCAGCTGTGAGCGCACGGTCTGCATCAGCAAAGGCGTCCTTGCGTGCCTCACTGGGAGTACCAAAAGAAAGGTCAACGCCCGAGGCCGCAAACGCAGCATCTTGCTCACCAACAGATTGCAATAGATCTTGCTTAATCGAAGTTCGCCGCTCGATACCATTCAATGTCTCAAGAGGCTTTTGAGCCTCCGCATCAATCGCCTGAGCCTCAAACATATCTGCTTCCTGTTCACTGGCATTAAGCGAGCTCATGATACCCAAAATACCAGTCACCCCCTGAAGAATGCCGGGTAAGCTTATACCGGAAACAGCTGCCCCCGCCGCTGCCGCTCCCGCTGTAGCAGTCGTTGCAGCAGTGCCTGCAACTGTGGACATGAGCGTTCCAATCAACATCGCCATGTTTCAATCCTTAAAGCGCTGCCTCAGTCACATAGTCGCGTACCCGCAACATGCCTGGACGAAGCTGTGTAATCACCAAAGTGGTATCAACCACTGCTCCCATCATACCGGCCACAACCACCTGTTTAGTCTTAGGCGGCATGGGCTGGTCTGCAGGATCGCTTGCTAGAAGCAAACTTTGGTTCTTCGCAGCAGACTTGTTTGCACCAACTGCAACGCTCTCGGTCTTGATGACAGAGACATTCACAGTGTGGATCCGCCCAGGCCGGCGCAGGATTTGATCACCCGGCAGCACCTTTACAGAAGGCAAGCTTTCAAACATTGGAGCTTGCCATAGGCCAGCAACCACTTGCTGATAAACGTCCCCCAGATCAATCTTCCCACCATCCACTGTAAACGGACCAAGAATAAATCCGTCAGCACGCGCCCAGACCTGTTTGCCCTCCCAAACATTCAAGCCTGAGAACACCCCAAGATTATTTGTGGAACCACGTACAGCCCCTTGCAAAAGGTTCCTCTCCATCTCCTCAAAAACTTCGTGTGTGACTGTCCCACCGCGATCAACGGTTACCCAAACTTGGTTCTGCCCATCAACAGACAAGCCAACAACCTGCCCCCGTTCGGCAACTTCCCATTGACACATCGCCATAATGTCCTGGTTGCGGATAACCAGTGCACAGACCAAACGTCCCTGTTTGTCATGAAGCCACCAACGAGCAGCATTGTTCTTGCGAACTTTCTTTTGCAGGGCGGATCCGCAAATACCGTCTACCAAATGCGATGCAAGCAAGCTTTCAGGATCTGAGTTGTACTTGGTCGAGACGTCATCATAACCAGCACTATACAAGGTCTGGCCTTGCTCCAGGTTTTCTTGCTCGGGATCTTCATCATTGCCACCCGAAACGTAGTAGATCCGCCCTTCCATCTCAGCAACAGGAACATTGGGCGTCACGCCATTGTTCGAAGCACGTACCCAGTTAACCGCCTCGTCTCTCTTGATGGTTCGGTTCGACACAAACCACTCAGCTTGATCAGTAAAGGCGAGAAGATACTCACCCTCATAGATCTGCCAGACCCGTTCAGACGTTTTTGTTCGCAAAGCCTCAAGGCGCGCAGCACTTGGCGACTGAGATTTAATGTTTAGATCAAAGTATTCACCTGTCTGGCTCCATGCGATAGCCGCAGCTTTGGCTTTTGGCGCTATGTAAATCGCACGATCCTGGTACAAATCCATACCAGCAAACCAACCACGAGACGAACTCACCAGAGGCTCACCTTTTGTCTCACCAACCTCCAAATGGTAAGTCAATACCGAAGCATCAGCCGTATTAACAATTTGCGCATTCACCTGGTATTCAACACCAGCAAGATCTCCCCCAAACTTAACCTGAAACCTCTTATAACCACTACTTCCACCGCTGGCCTTGAAGGTGACACCATCGCCAAGACTAGGCAGCAGTCGCAATTCTGTTTGCATCTGTGCAGCAAACACCGACCAATTTGGATTACCACCTGGATCTGCATTGAGCTCGATTGATTTGGTGATTTCGCCGTCCACCGAGATCTGCAATACTATGTCATTAGCAGTGTCAGACCACCGAACTCCAAGTTCCCATTCATCAATGGTCTTTTCGTAGTTCCCACCAAGATCCACCTCAGGGAGTTTATCATAAGGCCAATCAGAAACGATCCAACTCGTATCGTCATACGCGTTCCGAAACAAACGCTTCGATCGCAGATCCTGATGGAAAATGCCGAAGGTGTTAGCTTCACCGTAGAAACGCAATTCCGCGATCATTTCAGCTGTAATGTCCGGCAGCTTCACACTCGCAACCTTCATCCGGTCATTGCGGTAGATATCTGCCCAACCAGCAGAAACAAACAAGGTATAGGAAAGGTTCGGTGAGACTTTGAGTGTGCCTTGGGCCACTTTCCGAGATCGCCCTGCACCAACAAGAGCAGAACCAGGCATCAGCCTAAAACCAGACTGTGGCACAGGTTCCACATTTCGCATGCGTTTTGCGGCAGCGTAGTATTGCTTGATATCTACCCGCCCATAAAGATCTTCAGAAAACTCGCCAGCATTGCAGGAGCTCTTGAGATCACCTGGTTGTGCAACCATCAGTACCTCCCATGCCAATGCGAGGCGCTCGAAACGCCACTATGAGCCTCGGTCAACGGATCTTCATCCAAGAACCCCTGACCAGTCGGCGCAGATGCAGCGTCCTGGTCTGCCAGTCTGCCAAGCACACCGCCACCACCTTTTTCAGATTTGGTTCCAAAGGCGCGCTCCAAGAACTCCTTAGCTAGATTTTTGTCTTGCTTGACCGGAACAGCCAGAAACCCACTAAGAGCAACAACAAACCCAGATCTGAAGGCCGGATCCCATTCATCAGGCTTGAGGTGTATCTTGCACAGTGCCCAAACCTCCGGAATGTCTGCAAAGACTGCCCGCCCCTCAATATCATAGGAACGAAGCGTCCGGGGCTTTGCGCCAGCTTGAGAAAGAACCCTTAGCGGAGGTCCATTCTTGTCACCAGGGAGCAAGAAGCCATAGCCCCAACCATTGTTGGGCGTGTCAGCCAATCGTGAGAGTTTGAAAGTTCGCCGCGCAAACGACCAATTGGTAAGTGAGAAGCAATGCTCTACGCAACGTTGCCAGGTGTTGCGCACCTGAACGGAAAGATCACTATCATCATCAAGTGAAAATTGAGCACCCACTCCGATTTCTGTTAGCGCCCAATTCACAATCGCAGTTTTGTCAATTACAGGTTCAACCATGTTTTTGGCCTATAAAAAAAGGCCGGCGAATACACCGGCCTGCTTCTGAAATTCTTGGGTTTAACTACCGTTCGCGCCGGTTTCGGCTGAAGTGACGATATTCCCACTATCAGGCACATCTCTCACTATCAGCACGAGGTATTCTGGATCCGCTGAAGCTTTGTGAGCCACAACTTGGATCACATCGTTTTTGCTTAGACTTGTACGACTTTGATCGAAATATCCGTCTGTGAGCACTTCTGCAGCCGTGTCTTTGGTCGCGTATACGAAGAAACTGGTTTGATCAGTACCGCCATTGTCAGAAGTCGCATAACGCGACAGAGCCTTTTTGCTATGAGCCATAAGTTTTTCCTAAGTTGAGAGAGGTGACACCTGACACCCGCGCCGCCAGATGCAATCAGTTCTTAAGCGGCGGCGGGACGCACCACGCGGTTCTGAGCTTTAAAACGCAAGCGCTTCACACCTTCTGGCAGCAGACCAACCGCATTCCCAGACAAGCCCACCTTTCCAAGCATAGGTGTGCCCTCAAACTCTTCATGGGAACTCAGGCTCATATTTTCCTGATCCCATTCAGCTTCAGCACCCATGGCGTCCTTGGTCCACATGAAGGTATCCAAATAGCCTGCCTCATCGAACGCTTTGTTTTCGCCTTCACGGAATTTGCCAGTACCAAAGAAAAAGTACTTGTTCGGCAGAGTAAAGAAGTGGATGCCCTGCCAAGTCTTTTTCTTCACACGTGTCATACTGGCGAACGGTAAGTCACCGCCGGTCCAATCTGCATTTGCAAATTCTTTGTAAAGGCAAAGTTGGTTCATCCATGTTTCAGGAAGAGGGAAGAAAATGTCTTCGTCCGAGCCAGTTCCAGCAATCCCGCTGCCAGCCTCCAACACATCCGGCAAATCAATGACAGTAGTCCCATCACCAATGGTCTGAACTTTTGTAGGTCCATCAAGGAGTTCGGAAGTGGCCTCTGAAAATTTATAGAGCGCCTCAAGTTTCAGCTCATCCCGCTTGAAGCGAATGGCATCCGACAACTGCCGACCCACTGCAGACTGTTCGTTTGCTCCCTGCTTTCGCGCATCTTGTACACGCATCCATGCTGCTGCTTCAAAATCACGAACTGCTACTGGGATCATTTGCAAGTTTGCATTGCTTGCTTTGATTTTCTGGATAGACCCAGACAGCTCGTAAACATTCACACTTCCACTGAAGACTGGATACTTAACCTCTCCAGCACCACCATCACCGCGCGTCATGGTGTCATCCAGCAAACCACCGCGCACTTTGTTGCGGTTGATTACATCTGCGCGAATTTTTTCCTTGTACCAATTTGGAGCTTGAGTACCCATAAGCTGACCTTCCGAATGAATTGATGGATCTCGCGGAGGGCCGATTAGCTAGAGTGTTCATCAATGCGTCCTGTAAAGGATAACCAACAAGCACTCCAGGTCGCTCCCGCCCGGTTTGCAGATGTAATTCTGAAGCCAGGCAGGCACCGTTAAATGAGACTACTTCTCACCGTGGAATTTTTGAAAATCTGCCATCAAGCTATCGTAGCTGGATTTTTTAAACTCCCGATGATTTGGCGTGTTTTCCGGTAATGCAGCACGGCGTTGCAGCTCTTCGGCTGAAAGCCCAGCACCACCCTGCCCTGGATTATCTGTGGGGCCAGATCCACCAGCAGTCAGCGAGCGCATAAACTCTATGAACTTGTGTCCATGAGCACTATCACCCAACATGGTCTTGGCGAACTCAGCAGTATCCTTTTCAAGCCCGCCACTATCACGCGCAACCATCTGATCAACGAAAGCAAAGTTCTCGTTCATACGCAGCTCAATGGCTTGCTTTTGCTCCGCAGCAGGCAGATGTGCAGCAGTCTCAGGCACCAATGCCTGACGCTCAGCCTCAGCATCTATTGGCGGTTCAAGCATCCCAGCATCTGCCGCAGCTTCAAAGAGCGCAGTCGTCAACCCCTGCATTGCACTTACGCCAATACCGAGATCCTTTGCTTTCTCAGCTGCCCGCTGGAATACCGGATCTTCAGCAAGTTCACCAAGGCTATCGCGTATATTATCAGGGACGCCCTCCCCAAACTGACTATACGCTGTGACCTCATCCGGAACCCCGTTATCACTGTCACGCTTGTGATATCCCTGCATTGCATCAGCCAGGTTCTTAATCGTATCCGCGTCGCTTTCACCTCGCAGATTATCTGGAAGACCTTCAAGCGGATCGGCACCACCTGGAGGATCACCCGCACCACCGGGAGGATCACCTGCACCACCGGGAGGATCACCTGCACCACCGGGAGGATCACCTGCACCACCGGGAGGATCGCCTGCACCACCGGGAGGATCGCCCTCACCGCCAGAACCAGAACCACCTTCAGCATTCATCACCGCGAAATAATACAATCCAAAATTCTTCAAACGCATTCTAGGTTTTCCCTTCTTCAGTAAGTTTCTTGCCCTCGGCAATTGCAGTTAAGATGACTTCTGCAAGACTGTTTATGCCCTCCCGTCGAGCTGCGTTGAGTGCAGTTTCCTCAAGGGTTCTGCCCTGTACCTTGTACGGGAGGCGAATAGACACATCTAAGATCCACTCAAGGATCTCTTTGCCCCGTGGATCTTCAAAAATTCGAGCCATGTGCCTTGCAACAATTTGATCAGGGCGGAAATCCTTCGCTCCGAGCACGGGAGCTAGAAGTGTCTCTAGCCCTTCCCACCCATTGTCGCTTGCTTGCTGAGCAATAAGGTCAAGCGGTTGCGAACTCCTAGGTTCTGCAAATTGAGCTCCACTCATGCCGCCTCCTGCTGCACAGCATTTGCGACCATGTCCGGCCCTTTCTCAGCCATACGTTGACTAAAGAGCTCTATAATTTGCGCTGTTTTGCGCTCATTGATTTTCTTTTCAATTTCACCACGTTCAGCCTCTGTAGGGATGAGGTCTTTATCGATTTGCATTCCATCGCCGACTTTTTCCATGATCTTGTCGATATGCGCATACATTTCAGTTTGCTCAGGTCCGGCGATAGCTCCAACAAACTCAAGATAGTTTGCGATCGAAGCCAGACGATCCGCATTCAAAGCCGCCGCCATAGGCGACTTAACCTTGATGGAGAGCAGTAACTCATCAATGCGTGGAGTGACTTGTGTCAAAACACCCGCATCAAACAAGATCTCTGTCGTACGCGGCACAATTACGGGCATGATTTCCCGAACCAAACGGCCAAATGCGCCAATGTGAACATCAGCTTTCTGTCGCATTCGCGCAGTGATCTCACTAGCTGCCTTTGGAGTACCATTGTATTCAGGTAGCCGCGTATCAAACATTGCATCGCGGATCTGACCCTGCAGGTTGCCAATGATCATGTTTCCAATGTCAAGCCGTCCGCCTGCATCCAGTCGCTGAATGTCAGGACCAAGCATACCGCCGGTGGACTGCATCGCCCAAAACTCCCCAGGCGCAAGGCGTGAAGTGTCTGGATTAAACGTGCCACCCGCGCGATAACCCCAGATCCCGAGCATGGAAATAGCAGCCGATTTAAGCGCCAGCTCCTGAGCTTTATTGACAGTTTTGATTGATGGAAGCGCCGTGAGAATAACACCGCGCCCGTAAGCTTCTCCAGGCACACGGTAGTAGCGTGGGATAGCAATGGGCTGTGTACGATAATGTTCATGCTTGATGGGTGTCGAACACTCCTGAACGTAAACAACCATGTGCCAGCCGGCTGAACGACCGCGAGCGTCCTGAAAAAAATCTTGCCGTACTTCAACTTCACTGTTTGGATGCGAGCGCACTTTGCTTTTGATATTCTCTGGAAACTTGCCATCTTTAAAGGCGTCTCGCAGTTGCTCATAAGTGAACGTCTGCTTCCAAGATACAAAGTTGACACGGCCCCACGCATCACATCCAACAGCCAATTGATCAAACGGAATGCTCGCATAGAACACTGGATTGTGCTGATCACCCTTCAACGGAATGAGCGCGCCGGATCCTGCTGCCAAATCAATACACGCCTCATGTACAGCAGTGTCCCAATCCCCATTCAGAAAGAACGGATGAATAAGCTTGGATGTTTTTGCCAAATGGCGATTGTAGGTTTTCACATCCTTCTCATCCAGCGCCATAGCCGCCAGCGGACCAGCCTCTAGTTCAAAATTCTCCTGACCAGAAGGGAATAGATCTCGCTGCAGATTACCAGCAAATGCCATCGCCGAGGCTGGCGCGGTCATATCAAAGAGACGATCGGGAGTTTGGGCCGCGTTGCCATTACCACCAGGTCTTCGCATGGGAATACAATAGTCATAGGCGTCCTGATAGAGACGTGTCCAAGGAGCTCTCTTGCCCCAAGCGTCATCAGAACGCCGTTTCACCTTAGCTAAATCGACGTTCATCACGAGCTCCTAAAGCTTATCTGCCTTGCCACCACTGCCGACATCTTCAAACAACCGACGTCCCCGAGGTTTTCGACGGTTGAGTTTCAATCGCTCCTCCCCACTGTTAGATTGATTGAGCTGACGTTCATTCGAAATACGGTTAGCCTGCCGTGTTCGTTCAGCCTGTCGCGAGGCTTCTTTATTGCTCCCGCCACCAAAAAGTTTTGACATTCAGCGCTCCAGCTTCCACTTGCCTGGATGATCAGGATCGGGTTTAAAACCCACCAATCTCGCCATCCGTTCACCAGGTCGATGACCAGGACGTACAAAGGTCATCACGTTGGCTTCAGCATCAAGCATTTGGGCAAAGGTTAAGTGGGCGAAACGGCAGAGCTCCAGCATGTGAACCTTCGCGTCTTGCTTGATTGCAAGGCAAAACTCACGGCTTCCGTCTTCATGCGGCCACAGATAAGCAACAGCGAGAAGTTCATCATCAGAAAAACACGCAACAGTTTCACCACGAGAACGCATGAGAATATGCCCTTGCCGGACATACCGACTGCG
>NZ_LCWX01000243.1:198874-209134 GCF_001431305.1 Pseudovibrio sp. POLY-S9 | reverse complement strand
CGCTTTGCTGCGCTGGATCGGCTTGCGGCGACCGTTCCTGATCCCGACGACATTGGATGGACGCCCCATTTGAGCACCTTGCTCAATCACGCCCTGGCGCCCACGGTGCCCCAACGCGATGTATTGCAAACCATCATGAGGGTGAGAATATTTGTTCTTCTGCACAGCAAGCACATCGGTAGCACCTGCGCTCGCCTGCTTTGTCAGCTTGTAGTGCGCCGCAAATCCGCCAATCAGCACCTCGCATGTCGGGCAAATAAGCATCCGCTCAACGCCCGTTTCAATGGGAGCACCAAGATACCAACGCACCGCCTCTTGTCGCAAAGTTGGTTCGTTACTTTCTGTTGGAAGGATAGGAACACCGATACCCTTGCTCACCGTTTCCATGAAGGAGAGCTCACCGTTTTGCGTATCTGCTCCATAAAATGCCGATGGATCACCAAAAGCTTCACTGATGGGAATGCCGGGAAAGCGGGAGAGAAGCAGCTCAACAATCATGGTTGCAAAGCGTGATGGCCCAGTACCCGGTTCAGCACAGATCTCAGCCAGGATCCGCATTTGCCCGTTGGGTGGAAACTGGACAATGCCGCCTGCAGGCGAACCACCTGCATCAAGGCCAAGCCCGAGAGGCACACCAGGCAAAGGCTCTAGCGGACTATCAGAGACATGTCGCTGCAGATCAAATTCAGGATAAACCGGCTTACCATCCTGCGCATAACCAAACTTGCTGTGCACCATACGCTGTGTGATATGGTCAGGCTGCGTCGCCGCCTCAAGCTCGTAGCTGGATCGTGGCTTACCCTCCCGATTTTCGGCTTGCGGGCTCAGGCCGCTAGGTTGCCAGTAAAAATTATACCCCGGCACCTTGTCTTTTACGCAAAAGCGCGGCACCCAGTTGTCGATATCCGGCGGATTACAATCTCCCCAGGCGATACGCGGCAAGATTGTTTCACCTTCGTCAACAGTCAAACCCATCTTCTGAAACGCGGCAATTCCATCTTTGGAAACGCGCGCCAGTTCACTATCGGCAATCATCTCAACCGGTGGGTAACGTCCTGTCCGCTGGAACAAAAGACCAGGAACGCGCTCATCCAGCATATCGCACTCGTTCATCGCACCTAAGGTAATCTCATATCCCTTGATGAACTGCTCAATATTTTGATCACCAATCGCACCCGTTTCCATCTGGAAATCAACGATCACCTCATCAGCGCCGCGTCGGGTCTTCCATTTCATATGGTGCTTGACCGGACGGTCCTGCCCACCTTCATGCTTGACCGTCCAGGGATGATTGACCGGAAACGTATTGTACCAACTGCTTAGAAACGTTCTGGCAAAGTCGCGGTAGGTATCACGAATAAATGCCGCCTTGACGCGAATAATCCCGTCTTTACAAACCGGTAGATAGGTCGTCGCTAGCGTTGGACCTTTCATCACGCTACAAACGGTCTTCCCTGAACCCGCTGGCCCCATGATAATATCAATCGGCCCCCGGCTCTTGATAAAAGATGCACCGACCGGCCCCGGTGGTTTGTACTTCGTGATATCAATTCCCAACGCCCGCGCCTCCAAGCCCTTAACCCGCACCCAAACCCGTCTTCAACGTCGAAAATACAACCGCATTTTCAAGAGTAAGAGCGAGCAGAAGTCTCGTGTGAGTGAGGCGAGAGACCCCTAGGGGGCGGGTCAAAAATGATTTTTGAAATCGATTTGGCCGGATTGCTCAGCATTTTCGTGTCACCGGAAACGAAAAGCCGCTGGCCCTCAGGAAATCCGCCAGGCTGGATCCGCGCCGCCAGGAAACACCCTTTGAGTTTGGCGCGACTGATTTTGCATCAGCCGTACGGAGCAATATTATTTAATGATATCAATGACCTAACCAAACCGTGAGACACCACGCCTCAATGTCTCACGTCGCATCGCCTGCTAACCCATTGATTTCATTAGGTTGGCGCTGGTGCCGCCGTGAGGTCGATTAGCCCGTCATCATCTTGGGTCTGCGTGGACATTTCACCCACGATCATAACACCAAGCTTGCGCTCATCAATCACAACTTCAGTTGGTCGCTTGCTCTCGAAGTATGGCAGCAACTCGGCGTTGGCTTCCTTGATCAATCGCATGGCCTCCAGCGGTTTGCAACTCAGCTCCTGCGCCAACTTTTTCGGGGTAGCGTTCGCCATCGCCGCAAGGTTCAAGCCGGGATGCTGGTAACCCATCTTCAGCAAGCTATCTCGGAACAGCTGATTAGCTTTGTTCTTGGCACCCTTGGGCCTCCCCCGCGCCCGGCTCTGCTCCAACTTATCCGCCACATGTTTGACAGGTCCACCAAACAACGGAAGATCTTCATCTAGCATCAGGTCCAGCTGATCGGGGTTTTCCTCCATCTGATCCGCCATCTGTTCCGCCAGGTCGCTCAACATGGCCTCGGTTTCGGCCTGCTTCGTTCCAACCTTCGCCGCCCTGGACGGATCCGCCGCCACCACCGCCGAGCTCGCGGCATTTTCTCCCTGCGTGAGTGCCTCCAGCTGCCCCTGATTTCCGCCGTTTTCGCCTGTTTCACCAGCCATCGAATAAAACCCCATTATTTTATTCTGGTTATGCTCAGACCTACCGAAATCGGGAGGCATAACCAAAACATAACCGGCCAAATGCCAGCTAAAACAATAACTTATCTACTTTAGTTATGGGTTATATGGTTATATGTTTATTTATATATACGCGCGCGCATGCGAGAGAGAGGTTATAGCGGCATAACTCATAACCGAACCGTATAACCTAATGTTTTAACTGAGATATTTCGGTTACATCGGACATAACCGAGATGCAACCAGATATAACCACCCGAACCCGTCGGCAGATGAGAACACCCTGCCACACCTCTCGCCGTGACAAGTGTCCGCGCATGTAAAGCCTC
The DNA here is from genome assembly GCF_001431305.1 of Pseudovibrio sp. POLY-S9. Classification (NCBI taxonomy): domain Bacteria; kingdom Pseudomonadati; phylum Pseudomonadota; class Alphaproteobacteria; order Hyphomicrobiales; family Stappiaceae; genus Pseudovibrio; species Pseudovibrio sp. POLY-S9. The sequence continues at coordinate 206,220 of NZ_LCWX01000243.1, read as the reverse complement.
TCGCAGCTGGCCCAAAGGGCCGCGAAGTGGCCCGACAAGCCAGCAGGACGCCGCGCGGACGCCGCTTTTAAGCCGCCGGGCGGGGGTAGAAAATTGTTAAGAGGGGCAAAGGGCAGCTGTAGGCAGTAGGGCGCGGGATAATTGCTGAACGGCAAGTGATCCGTTGGGCAATGCCTCAACTACTCAAGGTGTGGGAAAGTGCATGCAAGAACACAAAAAAGACCCGCATAAGCGAGCCTTCAGCAATCTTTCTCATTATCGGTTCATCGTTACTATGCGGATCTGAGGTGCCTAAATATTCGTCCAAATACATATGCAGCCCCTGCACAGACGAACGCAGCTAATCCGCTAAAGAACGCATACACCACATTGTATTTCCGCCCCAAACTCCAAAGAACTTGGCTATCCAACCATATAACAAAGCCCAAGAGAACAAGCATAAATACAACAAAGAAGACAAATCTCGTACTCACAAAGCCAAGAACTCCGAAGCCGAAGAAAATCAAAACAAAAATAGGATCTCGCAGAGTTCCTCTTATTGTACCAAGCAGCATGGCTAAAATTTCTAAGATCATTACTACCTTGACTTTCAATAAATTTTGAAGCAGCCTAGCATCACTCCATCAAATTGTGGAGTCTGGTTTGGTAGCCGGTTTCAAGAGCGCCCACGGCGCTTATTAGCGCTGTTTTTTTATGGGTGGCCCAACGGGAGGCTTTTGCCTGCCGCTCTCTTGACGGTCTACCAACCCGTTGTGGTCACCCGCCAGTTTGGTAGCTGGCGAAATTCAAGAGGTTTTCATGTCTACTGTTACAATTCCTTTTCACAATACCTTCAATAACATTCAGGAAGTGTCTTTCGTTTTGCAAATGCTGGCCTGCTATGCTGAGAACAGCAGTGATGAGCAATGGCTGGCCTGCAGGTCCAACCTTATTGATATGCTTGAGGCGATGACAAAGAACGTTAAAACCGCAAGCCAACTCATGGATCAGCTGGACACACAGGCAGCAATCCAATGACAGCCCTCACTAACTTTGATTTTGAAGACAAGCTGGTTCGAGTTTTGGAAGTTGAGGCTGAACCTTGGTTCGTAGGCAAAGACATATGCGCCTGTTTGGACTTAAAAAATCCGCGCTCATCGCTTGATCTGCTAGACCACGATGAAAAGGGTGTCCATACTCTGGACACCCTTGGTGGCAACCAGCAAGCAACAATAGTCTCCGAACCCGGCCTGTACCGCCTGATATTTCGCTCACGCAAGGCCGAAGCTGAACGCTTCAAGCGCTGGATTGCCCATGAGGTTCTTCCATCCATACGCAAAACAGGAAGCTTTACCAATCCATCCAGACGCACTGTAGAGCCAGAGCAAACACCCTCTGAGCGCAGGCAGGCATTAGAGATGGTCAGGGAAGCCAGATTGTTATTTGGCCCCGAGAGGGCAAGGGAGCTATGGTTGAAGACACCAGAACTGCCAGAAATACCTGAGGCACCAAAGCCGGAACATTTAACTGAGCCAGACGAATGCCTTCTACACCTCCTCAGCTATCGCTATGGAGACGGCCGCAGCATTGAAGCTCTGATCAAAGAAACTCAGCACGCCCATCTCGAAGCCTCCGGCATTCTGGCAACTCTCGGCATCAGACTGGTTGACTGCGATGATCAGGGCGAAGGAATGGCCGTCGCCAATAGCCATCATGGGATCCGGCAGATTTTCAAAGGTTCTATCTGGAGCTCAGGAAAACACAAGGATGCACTTCGTTTACTGGAGGGCACTGCCCCTTGGAAGGTCACAAAGTTTGCGGGCCATTCATCGCTCGCAACATTTCTTCCTATGGATCTGGTTACGGCAATAGGATAGACGGAACATTGAAGTTAACCGACAACTTGAGCCTATAACAATGAAACTTGACCAGGACAAACCTGTCACGCTGGACGACATCAAAGAGCTCAACGCACCAGTGCGCGCCCATTGCGAGCGCTGCAGTCATACAGCTTACATACCAACGGATGCAATGCCAGGTGATACAGTGGTGATACATATTGCACGCCAGCTGCGCTGCTCCCGCTGCAGATCCCCCCAGGTTGTAACCCGGCCATGCTATGAGCATATGGTTCCGCCCAACACACAAGGCTAACTGATCCAATGAAGCAACGCCCAATAAATGGGCCAGATCTCAGCAAGAAAGAAATTGATAGGAACGGCAACAATCCAATTCCACCAATTGTATTGATAGCCATCCAAAAACATCAGATAAACCAGCGTCCCAAGAGCTGCGAGCTGATAGCCGATAAACAATAAAGAAGACCGCACTAGAACCTCCTGATCAAACCGATTCTCAGGAGATTTTAGCGCGGTCTTCTCGTTAGTGCAGCAATCGATAAAAATTCAAGATGCTTTTATGAAGACATCGACAGTCCGAGCAATTAATCCTCCTGCAACACCTGCTATCAAAACTGCATAGAAAGCATTTCCACTCAGTTCGAAGTAATGCGAAAGCCCGAGGCACATCCCCAAAATCATGCTTGTGATAATGATTGATTGAGCATCCATTAGGTTCATTTCTCTTCCTCCACACCATGGTGCCAGTCACCGCAAGCTACATAGTTCCGAAAACTATGCGCCCCACCAGCATCAACCTGCATGAGCGTCAGAGTAGACCAGGCACCACTTGGAGCCGCACCTCCAGCTGCACTGCTGAAGAGAATTGCAGAACCATCATCATACTCAGCGATCAATCCGCCCCGCTCATCTTCAGGAACATGCTTTTTCCAATCGGGCGTCCTAAGACGTTGCTCCGCACACAACGCCTCCAACCAGGACGATTCATCATCAACCATGGTTTGAACAGAAGCAATTTCGTGCTTAATCTCATCATCTTTCATACCAGCTAGATCTGCTTCATACGGCTTCACTGCAGCTAAGTCATAGTTATTCATCAGAACCTCTGTATCTCACCATTTATGCTGTAGACACTGCCTGGAGCGATCAACAAGCCGCTCTTTGAGATGATCGCCTTTCCTTCCCAGCCAGCAAAAGTAAATGTTGCCTCGCGAGCACAACACTCCGCCTTTGTCGCACGTATTTTATCACCTGGTTTCAATAAGGCTTTGAGCACAGGCTGGGCACTAGCATTTCGTTGTCTGCTTGCTGCAATCTGATCTTCCCGAGACAGTTCGGGAAACAATGTCTCAAATTCTCTACTCGTCTGCATAACTCACCTCACACCGGCAACCGGAAGCCAGCCGCATTACGGTGACCGCCGCCGCCGAACTTCTTAGCAATTTTGGAAACGTCTTCTCGCTCGTCAGAGCTCCTCAGAGAGCAAGTCCGCCCTCCGCAAGCTTCGACTATGGCAACGGCAAAAGGCGCGTCAGGATGCTTTGAAAGCAGCTGGTGGCAGCTATCAGAAACAAAGGCATACGGCACCCGCACCACCGGCACGCCCTCATGATCCGCAAAGCGCTCAACTGTTGCACCTTCCACCATTTCCTCAACACGCAAGTTGTAATAGCGCTCTATCCCTCGTGCGATTGTCAGAAATGTTTCAGGATCTTTGTTGTACAGCTCAGAGGCTGCATTCCACTCATCGAAGTCTTGAGAGATTGAGCGAAGGTACTGCGTGACGAGCCTCGTTTCAGGCAAAGCAAAACGCCAAAGATCTCGATCTTCTACCGCTTGGATCAACGGAGGCACTTCTTTCTCAGGGTGACAGAACTCCCATGCCATCCGAGCACCAGAGCGCTCCATATCAAAACTTACAACTACGTAGCTGTCGAATATGATCGCGTTGATCCTGGCTTGTATTGTTAAATAAGTGCGATCTACGGCTTTGGTGAAGCGCGCCAACTCAACTTCAGCCGTGATGTGATGGTCGAGCACAACTACGCTTCTTGCGCGTTGCCCCAACTCTTCAAGAAGAGCAGCTGAAAAAGAGAAATCAACGATTAGCACTTTGCAGTCAGCGAAATCCTTCTCAGGTAAGAGGTTGCCATATTGGCAAGCAATGAACTCCACATCAGGCCACTTGCGCCATACGGCCCAAGCAGCAGCAAAGCCGTCATCGCAGTTCGCATGGTAGATGCAAATATCAGGCTTATAAATCATGTTTTACCACCTCTTCATCAACAACCAGGATAAGACTATTTTCGTCGGCTCCCTGCCGTGTCCAACCACCCTGGCAAGCGTAGAAGCTCCCTCGCCGGACCTTCGTTTTGCTCTCACCTTTTTCAATTTTGCTCAGAGCAAAACTCTCAAGATCTGTTTCGGGCGTCAGCACCACTTGCGTCCGCCCTTCGCTCATAAACAGCGCGGCTTTCATCTCAATGCATCTCCACTACAGCTTCAGAAACAAACGGATCTTCCCCGCGCGCATCGCGAATATTTGCAAGCGCAATCTTGTCATCATCAGTCAGATCAATAGCCTCAATCGCGCGCTCACTGATCCCAGCATTCCGAAGAACATCAGCCGAAATCTCAGGCGCGCCATGTTCTGTTGCCACCTGTAGACACGCCAGAAGGAAACCAGTCTCAAAGTCGCAGAAGTTCTTCTTTGTTTCGTCCGGAGTAGTCACAGCCGAAGCTGGCACCAGTTCCCCATTCGCAAAGGCACGGGTCACAGCAGCCGCCAGGGCAAGTGCACCGCTATCCTCATACTTGGCAATGATCAGATGATCGATCACCTCCCCGCTTTCATCGCGCAGCTCAACGCGAGGCACCTTGGTTGCATCCGGCGGATAGACCCAGTCCGCTGCATTGAGCTGCTTCGCAACCTTCAGCAAGGCTTTCAGATCAGTGTTCATTCCACTTCTCCCGAGCTTGAACCACCTTCAAAACTTGCAGGCGGAGGAAGAATTGCTGAAAACAGAAAGCAACTTCTGGCTCGTGCTTTCCCGGAACTCGCCGCACGCGCCAGCTCCAGAATTGCTTTGCCTCGTGCCTCCCCTGTCATGCTTTCCAGCTTGTCTACTGGTACTGGCTGTTGCTCACTCATTCTGTTTCTCCCTGTGTCAGATCGTCATAAGCTTTCAGATCCAGCAGCAAACACCGCTTGGTTGTGCGTTGGATCTTGACGTTGTGAAACTTTGTCTCCAGGCCGCGCAGCACCACATCTGTTGGCGCCTGCTTGAGGATCAGCGACCAACCGCCCTCAAAGAAGTCCGTCTCCTGGAAGATCTTATTGAGCGCCGGGTGTTGGGAAGGAATTGCAAGGCATGCGCCCTGTCCTGGATTGCCCTCTTTCCGCAATCCAAGGCCCGCAAGTCCCAAGCGCTGTTGCGCAAACTTCAGATCCAGATCTTTCTTTTCGTATTGATCAATCGTAGATCCCACAGTTGCTTTCTCACCGCCGCGGTGGAAGTCGATCGGAGAGTTGAGCAAATGCTCGACGCATTCCTGCCACTTCTCCACTTGCTCAGAACGTTCCAGGCTTGTTGCATGCCTGATGACTTCAGCAAGTCGCTTCTGGTCAGAGACTTCAAGCCCGTTCTCTTCCAACACATCAGCACCAACCAGCATTTCAGCTGCAGCCAGAAGCGTTCCATAGGTATCCATCGCGCGGCTATCAAAACCGGCCACATGCAATGTCTGCTTCCAGTCCGGCAGGATCCGGCTCAAAAACTCAGACCAGTTATCCATGATCTGGCGCAACAACATCCGCCCATCTACATCATGAATGACAGGTTCCCGGCCAAGAGTTTTGTCCAGGCGCTTCAGGTTCAAAATCGCCATACGCGTTTTGTCCTGGACACCCATGGGCGGGGGAAGAATTGCGGAAAACATAAAGCAGCTGCGAGCTTGGAAAACAGTACCTTCGTGACTAGCACCACCGCGCGCCATCTTACCGCCAGAGCTTGCCAATCGGGCCAGCTCAATAATACTCGTTGCCTTACTGGAGCCTTTCTTAGCCTCCAGCTCGTCAACCGTGACCGGCAAACTATCAGCCTTCACATGCTGGTAGATACCTGCGCTCGTCGTATCGACAAGCGCGTGCAACGTATCTTCTAAAATGGCTTGCACAATGCGGTGCAAGGTTGATTTTCCAACGCCGGCACCACCTGTTGTGAACACAATAGGACGCCACTCTAAAGCCCCACCCATAAGCGAGCAGGCAATCCAACCAAGAAAAAGAATGGGATCCAGGAACGGACGCTCCCAGTTCCAGCTCTTGAGATCCTCAAGGATCCGAGTAGCTGGCGTATCTTCAACCTTTACAGGCTCAGCCCAAGGCTGCGTTACATCTGGGAGCCGGGTGTATAGATCCCCGTCCATAACACCAGGTCGCGCCCGCTGCAGCTGCCCTTGTTTGTCTACTGACCACAGCCATTCACCAGAGTTCCAGATGAACTCATCATTTGCAGCCTTCCAACCACCGCGCCCGCGCACGCGGTTCTTAGGATCGAACAGCCCTCTACGTGCACCTTCCTGGATCAAACAGGTTGAAACCTTGTCTCGCTCAAGTCTCTTGACCACTGGCGGCAGAGGCTGGCCATCACTATCTTTGCCGCCTGCGCTAAAGCCTGGCCAAGCCCAATAAGCAAAGTTCACCTGCGGAGCAAACAGGCGAACGATCGTGGCATGATCCCACTTTTCAATTTCATGCATCTGCCCTGTAGCAGACACGCAGTAGGTCACATTTCCATTGTGCCCCAAAACCTTGACCGGGCAAGCTGGAGGCATGTTGTCATGAGGTGCCCCATCCCACTTGCCAGCTTGAATTCCATCGCGTGAGATATTTGGTTCCGGATCGCTAATGCCGGTGCTGTCTTCGAGTTGGTTCTTCGCATCCTGAAACTGGGCACGAATTCCAACGATCCCCGCATGATTGTATTTTGGTTTCACAGCAAACCGCACTTATTCTATGAGAGAAAGGACCGCCGGAAGCGAACTCCCGGCGGCAAGTTGCCTCGTTGATCAACGAGGACGGGAGCGCAACGCCAGCTCACTCAAAGCAAGCGGGCCATCAGTCAACTCAAGGGTTGTGTCTTCAATGGGAACGATCCACGCAGTAGGCTTTGCCTCAACTGCTTTTAATTGTGCTTGATGGAACAGACACCAAGCTCGATAAGTTAGACAGTACAGTGACAATGCGACCCGGTGAGCCGGGGCAAAACGCGGTGTCGGATAAAGTCCCAAGCGATAAAGTTGCATAGCAACAGCTTCTAACGGGGCACTAGGCGCACTGTTCATAAACGCTTCCATTTCAAGAAGAGTTTCGAGGTCAGGTTCCCAATCCACCTGCACACCGTGACGCTCTGCATGCCTAAGATTCGACAATAGAGCTGTGTAAGCTACCTCGAATGCATGCTCATTTGGTGTACCTATCACCGGATCGGTGGTAGAGGATTTGCC